>JBFXFK010000050.1:0-22215 GCA_050179135.1 Desulfatirhabdiaceae bacterium
AGCGTTCATTCACAATTGCTATGCTCATTCATGCCAGTTGACTATTTTCTCATTGAATTATATTCCATGCCAAAGAGCAAATTTGATTTTTTAGCTATCAGCAAATTTCGTGCCACGGATTCAGGATGTATTCAAATGTTGCCATCCCGAAATGTTCCGGATTATTTGGCCAAAACGATGATCAAAGCCGGGTTTTTCATTGCCAGTCCATATTTACTTTGACAAAAAGTTTGTTTTCAATTAGTTTTCCCTGGTTTTTGAAATCCTATAGCTTTCCAGATAATGATTTTGGGAAGGCAGCAGGGAAGGGATAGGCCTTTTTCTCGGCCATCCCCGACTGATAACGCACCCAAAATCTTTATCTGGAAAGCTATATATAGGTTTTCAGCGTGTCATCAGCATATAGTGCTGTATCCTATATTTCAGGGAGGGTCAATCCATGTATGTGCCACGATATATGTTTTTTACCAGGGGAATCGGTATCGCAAAAGAAAAGCTGTCTTCATTTGAAAATGCCTTGCGCGACGCCCGTATCGCACACTTGAACCTTGTTACCGTTTCTTCCATTTTTCCGCCGCATTGTCATATTATCGACATCGACCGCGGGGTGGACCGCCTGGAACCGGGCGAAATCACCCATTGCGTCATGGCCCGGGAGCAGATCAATGAGCCCGGCAGACGCATCATTGCAAGTATTGGCCTGGCACTGCCTGCAGAAAAGGGGCGTTACGGATATTTATCCGAACATCATGGATTCGGACAAACAGAACTCGAGGCCGGCGAATATGCCGAAGATCTGGCTGCGACCATGCTGGCCAATACGCTGGGTATTGAGTTCGATGCAGACAAGGATTATGATGAGCGTCGTGAAGTGTATAAAATGTCCGGAAAAATCGTCAAATCCATGCATACCAGCCAGGGCGCTCTGGGTTCAGAGGGCAATCTGTGGACCACGGTTCTGGCTGCCGCGGTTTTTGTAAAATAAGGCGCGTCTGTATGGCAACCATGCAATTCGGCGGAACCGAAGCCGGCGATTGTCGTCTGGATCAGGCCAGTATCGTTGTTCTCCCCCTTTGCCATGAGCATCAGGTATCCTATGGAACGGGCGCCGCACAGGGTCCCTGCCATATCCTGGAAGCCTCCACCCAGCTCGAAATGCTGGATGACGAGACATTTGTCAACTGGAGCCGGCTGGGCATTCATACCCTTCCGGCTCTGACGCCATCCGATGATCCTGAAACCGCTGTATTTCAGATGAAGGCTGCGGCAAAGACTGTTCTGGATCGGAATCAATTCCTGCTGTCCATCGGTGGCGATCATGCCATATCAATTGGTCCGGTCATGGCTGCCGTCGAACGGTATGACAATCTGGGTGTGCTTCAGATCGATGCCCATCTGGATCTGAGGGATGAATGGAATGGCAGCCGGTATAATCATGCCTGTGTAATGAGACGGGTCATGGATGATATGGGGTGTGCGGTGGTGCAGGTCGGAATCCGGTCCGTATCCGCCGAAGAATATGACTATGTCAAACAAAAACGGCTGGAGCCGATATATGCCGGAATGATTTCAGACAGTGGCAATGACTGGATGGATTCGGTCATCAACCGGCTTCCGTCGCATGTTTACCTGACAATTGATCTGGATGGTCTGGACCCTGCTGTCATGCCGGGGGTTGGCACGCCTGAACCCGGTGGTATGACGTACCGCCAACTGATGGATCTGATCCGGAAACTGGGGCAGCAAAAAACGGTTGTAGCCGCAGATATTAACGAATTGTGTAAAATACCGGGCACCAATGTATCGGAATACACCGCTGCAAAAATTGCGACCAAGCTGTTCGTATATGCAAGTGATACCGGCAAACAGACGTTGAAAACCGTTCGATGAGACAGGGTGGGTTATGGCGAAAATACTGATTGTGGATGATGAGGTCATTTTTGCAACGCAACTGGAAGATTTGATTATTTCCATGGGACATCAAAGCGTGGCCTACGCCACAAACGCGGATGAAGCCCTGGAAATGGCCCGGGACATGCTTCCGGATCTGATTCTGATGGATATCCGAATGCCGGGAATGGATGGTATCGACGCGGCCGAACGGATCCGGAAAGAACAGGATGTGCCCATCATTTTCATGACCGCATATCCTCAGGATGAGTTTGTGGGTCGCGCCAAAACCCTGGCCCCCCTCGGCTATCTCATCAAACCGGTTTCCTCGGAACAGATCAGACCAACCATCGAGATGGCGCTTCATAAGCGCGCACTGGACAAAGCGCTTGAAACAGCATATGCCGAACTGGAAAATCGGGTTCAGGAACGGACGGTTGAACTGCGCGAAATTAATCAGGCCCTTCAGGATGAAATACTTGAAAAGGATCGAATCAACCGCCTGCTTCTGGAAAAGGAACAGGCCCTGAAGATCAGTGCGGAAAACCTGGAAGAAACCAATGGCGCTTTGAAAATTCTGTTGAAACACCGAAAAGAAGAACTTCTGCAACTTGAAGAAAAAATTATTGCCAATATCCGGGAATTTATACTGCCTTACCTTGACAAATTAAAAACAACGAAATTGAATGAAACCCAGCTCACCTATCTCGGCATTGCCGAGACCAATCTTCAGGATGTGACGGCCCCGTTCACCCCCAGAATATCACCGCGCTACATGTCCATGACCGCTGCTGACATTCAAATGATCAATCTGGTCAAACAGGGCAAAAAAACACGCGAGATTGCCGAGATCCTGGACAAGAGGGAGGGGGCCGTCGCACAACGCCGGATCCGTATCCGTTCAAAAACCGGGATCAAGGGAAAAAAAGCCAATCTCAGAACGCATCTGATGGGAATTCAATAAGCGGGATCAGCAATTGGTCGGCAGGGCGGGGATGATCGTCGTCCAGTCCCACTGAAGCATGCCATTGGCCGATGAATACCGGATGTCGTTTCGTCCCAGCGCCGTTTTCAGTGTATCGATCAGCTTCTCTTTTGTGGTATTTTCCAATTCGGGAAATATGCGGTCCGCCAGTTCCATCAATACCTGATCCGGATCAATTTGGCTTTCCGGGCTTTTGGTTTGTCCCGCTGTTTCCAGAAGTTGCTTCATCATCATATCATACAGCAGAACCGTCCTTTCCAGATTCACCAGAATAAATGCCTCGTCTTCCGCAGCTTCTCCACTTTTTATCCGGTCTCCAATCCGGCCCAGTTGCCGGTTGAAATCGTCTTCCCATTCCATCACAATGGCATTCATCATATCCTGGCTGACATCGGGGGTTTCCACAATCGCCCGATTGGCATGATAATCCGACCAGTCCGACGACAGTATCCGAATTCCGTAGGACTCGCTTTCCTCACGGACACGGGTCCCGGGAAACGGCGCCAGCATATGAAACCCGTAAGACAGCCCCAGATCCCGCAGCGTATCCCCAAATGCCAGGGTTTCCCGGATGGTGTCCGGTGTTTCTCCGGGCAGGCCCAGAATAAACGAGCCGTGCGGCTGGATACCGGCCTCGGTACACCAGGATACCGCCTGAACCACCTGATCCCGTGTAATACCCTTTCGAACCGTTTTCAGAATATCCGCATTTCCGGACTCGATCCCAAAACTGACAGCCGTACATCCTGCCGATTTCATGCCTTCCAGAACACGCAGGGATACCGTATCCACACGGGCAAAAGACGTCCAGCGAACCGGAATGTTCCGCCGGATGATTTCGTCACAAATGTTCAGACAATGGCGTTCATTGGCGGTAAACAGATCATCCGCGATATTGATCTGATAAAACCCCAGACCAGCCAAAGATTCAAGCTCATCGACAACGGATATGGGGTTTCGATACCGGACTTTGGCGCCAACCATTTTCCGGCCCACGCAAAAAATGCACTGAAACGGGCATCCCCTGCTGGTGGTCATGGTCAACGGCATGCCAAGTGCCCGATACCGCCCCAGGGGTAACAGATGTCGCGCCGGAAGCGACAGCGTATCGACATCGATCCATCGGGATTTGGGGTGGGTGGTATGGATTCTGTCAGTGTTCCGAAATACGATACCGTCAATTTCCGGCCAGTCTTTCCGGGCGGATTGCGCCAGTCTGACCAGGGTGTCTTCTCCTTCGCCCAGAACCACGATGTCAAGCTCTGGGTATGCCGCCAGTGTCTCCTTACTGCAAAAGGAAACATGCGGCCCGCCCATGACCGTAATGACGTCCGGATTGATGCGTTTGACATCCTGAATGATTTTGATGGCCTCATTGAAGTTCATGGTCACGGATGTCACCCCGACGATATCGGGTGAAAAGGCATTCATCTCGTTTTCCAGAAACAGCTTTCCATATGGATAAACCACAAAATCAAGTATTTTGACCGGGCATTTTGCAGATTCCAGAGCCGCGGCCAGATAGGCAAGCCCCAGCGGGGGAGACGGTGTTTCGGAAATGGGATAAAACGGATTGATCAGAAGGCAGTTCATGGTGGATTCGATTCTGGCAAGGGATTGAAAAAATGAGATCACAAATAAAAAAAGGGTGCTGAAAGGATATTTCAGCACCCCCGGATTGAAGGTTCTAGAACAGTCCGCTGACTTTACCGGTATTCACGTCCACATCGATTCTTCTGAAAGCCGGGTTGGAGCTGGTTCCGGGCATCAGGCTGATCGTGCCGGCGCAGGGGCACAGGAACTTGGCGCCGGAATAAATCAATACGTCCCGAATCGGCAACCGCCAGTTCTTGGGTACGCCTTTTTTGACCGGATCATGGCTCAGGCTCAGGTGAGTCTTGACCATCATGGTGGCGAAATCGGCATATTTGGGATCTTTTTCCAGCATCTCCGCCTTGGCGGTGGCTTCCGGTGACCAATCCACACCGTCAGCACCGTAAACTTCCCTGGCGATGGTATCAACACGGTCGCGAAGCTTCATTTCCAGCGGATACAGGAATTTGAAATCATTGCTTTCGTTGCAGGCATCGATGACGGCATCGGCAAATTCCAGAGCGCCCTCACCGCCTTTTTCCCAGTGCTTGGATTCTGCACAGCGGGCGCCGGCGGCTTCTGCGGCTTTTTTGACCAGGGCCACTTCGGCGTCGGTATCGGTATAGAAACGGTTGACACACACCACGGGGTTGATGCCTGCCTTGCGGATGACACCAATCATATGAACCATATTCTCGACGCCTTTTTCTACCAGCGCCAGATTTTCCTTGGTGTAGGCATCATCCAGGGCTTTTCCGGCAACGACCTTGGGCCCGCCGCCATGCATCTTGAGCGCGCGAACAGTGGCGGTCAACACCGAAACATGGGGTTTGAGGCCGGAGAAACGGCATTTGACGTTCCAGAATTTTTCAAATCCGATATCTGCGGCAAACCCGGATTCGGTGACATGGTAGTCAAAGCATTTCAGACCCACGCGGTCGGCAATGATGGAGCTCTGACCGACAGCAATGTTGGCAAACGGGCCGGCATGAACAAAGCAGGGCTGATATTCTGCGGTGCACATCAGGGTGGGGTTTATGGTATTGCGCATGAAGGCGGCCATGGCATTGCCGACTTCCAGATCCCGGCAGGTCACGGGTTTGCCGCTTTTGTCAAAGGCCACGGTAATATTGTTGATGCGTTCTTTCAGGTCGGCCAGATCGGTGGCCACAGCCAGAATCGCCATGAGCTCGGAGCCGACAGCAATGCCGAATTTGCTCTGCATGACAAAGCCGTCTGTACGGCCGCCAAGACCGATGACGATATTGCGCAGGGCCTGGGCGCAGAAGTCAATGATCCAGCCCATTTCCACGCGGGTGGGATCGACATCGAGGCGTCTCATGCCGGTCAACCGCGCCAACTGCTCGTCATTGTAGTTTCGTTCATGCTGCATACGGGCGGTCAGGGCGACCATTGCCAGGTTGTGGGCGTTCATGATGTCATTGATATCGCCGGTCAGACCCAGCGAAAATTCGGTCATGGGAATCAGCAAAGAATTGCCACCACCGGCTGCGGTTCCCTTGACGTTCATGGTGGGGCCGCCGGAAGGCTGCCGCAATGCACCGCCGACATTTTTTCCGCGCATACCGAGGCCTTCCATCAAACCGACGGAAGTGGTGCTTTTTCCTTCACCCAGAGGTGTCGGCGTGATTGCTGTGACCTCGATATATTTGCCATCCGGCCGGTCTTTGAGTCTGTTGATGATTTTCAGGAAGTCCAGTTTGGCCAGCCTGCCCATGGGGAGCATTTCGTCTTTTTGAAGACCAAGCTTTTCCCGCCATTGATCCGGGGTCGGCATGTTTTTTTCGGCTTCTTCCGAAATCTGCCAGTCAGCCATTTGTACCGCATTGTAAGCCATTTACCCATACCTCCTTGGTGATGATGGTTGATCGTGTGGAACGGGAACCGTTCCGGTTTTGGTTACTGCAACTGCAGAAATTCAGTTTTCCTATCACGATGACATTTTTTTGGCAAGAATTAACTCAAACGGAACGACATCGGGGTAATTTTCCGAATTGATCATCATAAAATCTTATAAGATGTTGAATAAATTTATCTTGACTAAATTTTAAATATAAAATAGATTTTGTATTATTAATAAATATTATTCAGGAAATGGACATGGGAATTCAAGAAAGAAAAGAAAGAGAAAAAGAGCGCAGACGGCAACAGATCATCGTGGCTGCCAAACGGGTTTTTTCGGATAAGGGATTCAACAAATCCACAATGGAAGACATTGCCAGCGAAGCTGAGCTGAGTCCGGGAACGCTCTATCTGTATTTTAAAAACAAGGAAGAACTGTACGCATCCCTTTCGCTTCGCATTCTTCAATATCTCCATATTCGGGTCGAGCATGTCAACAAGGAAGCGGATCTGACCCCGAACGAAAAGGTCGATAAACTGATTGAAGCCATGTATGATGTCTATGATTTCGATCCGCTGATTATTATCAACATGTTTCATCTTCAATCCTCGGAAACCCTGAAAAATCTGTCCCAGGGTCTTCTGACCCAGATTGAGGACCTGTCCAGAAAATCAATCGGCGCCATCGCCAAAATTTTTGAGGAAGGCATTCAAAAAGGGACCTTCGTTCAAAAGCATCCGGTTGCCCTTTCCGATATTTTCTGGTCCCTTTTTTCCGGTGTCGTTCTGTGGGAAGCCAGTAAAAAAATCATGGACAACGACAAGGATTATCTTCGCGAGACACTGGAGCTGGCTTTTGATGTATTCAAGCGGGGAATTCAAAAACCGGAGTGACGTCTGGTTCATTTACCGTGAAAATGAAATAAACATAACCCATCAAGCCCCGTAGGGGCGACCTGTGTATTCCGGTTACAGGCCGCTCCGATGGCGCTTGACAGGAATAACAGCATCAATTTCTACAAACAGGTCGCCCCTACGGGGCTTTTTCGGAAGATACCCCCTGATCATGGTGGCAAACCATCATGCCTGCCCCCCAAGTTTCCGAAATGCCGCTTTCGATGAGTTATCCAGCATGCCGACGATATTATCTGCGCGTTTCAAACCTGCGTATGGCCCGGTTTTGACAGAAGAAACGACTTCTGTTATCTTTATACCATTCCCATAACCCATTTAAAAGGTTTTTAATGCCCTGCGATATCCTGATTCATAATGGTATCATTCTCACGCTGAATGACCGGTTTGATATTCTTTACAATGGGTTCATCGCCATTCAGGACGGACGGATTGTTCAGACAGGCGAAAAATTGCCCGGCAAGGCATCAGTGGATTCATTCCAGATGGTTGACGCCATGGGCGGCATCATTATGCCCGGATTGATCAACACCCATACCCATCTGCCCATGACACTGTTTCGGGGGTTGGCTGATGACATTCCCCTGTCAAACTGGCTGAACGATCATATCTTCCCGGCTGAGGCAGCCCATCTCAATCCCGGCTCTGTCAAAACCGGCACACTTCTGGCTTGCGCCGAAATGCTGCTGTCCGGCACCACCACCTGCTGCGATGGATATTTTTTTGAGGATGCGGTCGCCAAAGCAGTTAAGGAATCCGGCATGCGGGCCATACTCGGCCAGGGTGTCATCGATTTTCCGGCCCCTGGCGTGCCGGACCCCAAAGACAATGTAGATGCAGCCGGAAGGTTTATTCAACAATGGGCAGACCAATCCTCCCGAATCATGCCATCCATTTTTTGTCATTCCCCCTATACCTGTTCTTCTGAAACACTTTTACAGGCCAAGGCGCTTGCCAGAAAATTTAACGTTCTGTTCCAGATTCATGCCGCAGAAACACAATCGGAATTCGATTTGTCCGTGTCAACACATGGCAAAAGCCCCATTGCCTGGCTGGACAGTCTGGGGCTGCTTGATTCCCGGACGCTGCTGGTTCATTGCATCTGGACCGATCCCGGCGATATCGATCTGATTTCCAGAAGCGGCGCCCGGATTGCCCATGCCCCGGAAAGCGCCATGAAACTGGCATCCGGGGTGGCCCCGATACCGGCATTTTTGAATGCAGACATACCGGTGGGTCTCGGCACGGATGGATGCGCCAGCAACAACGATCTGGACATGTTCAATGAGATGGGACAAACCGCCAGGCTCCATAAAATCCATGCCATGAATCCAACTGAAATGGACAGCCGAACTGTTCTCAGAATGGCCACCATCAGCGCTGCCAATGCACTGGGGCTGTCGCATGCCATCGGCTCCATCGAACCCGGCAAACAGGCCGATATTGTCATTCTGGATGCATTTCAGCCCCATCTTCTGCCGCTGTATCATCCGGAGTCTCAACTGGTTCACTGCGCCCGGGGCGCCGATGTCCGGGATGTGATGATCGATGGTCAGTGGATTGTCAAAAATCGCAGGCTTTTGACATTTGATCCGGAATCGGTCATGCAGTCGGTCAAAAGCCTTTCGCTCACCATTCAGCAGAAGGAACAAACGCCATGAATTTGAAAAATGTCATCGCCTGCGCCAGGGGCGATATGCCATCCGATATTCTGTTTACCAACACCCGTATCGTCAATGTGTTTTCCGGCGAAATTGTTCCCGGCAGCATTGCCGTTTATAACGGCGCCATTGTCGGTATCGGCGAGTATCCGGCCAAGGCTGTCCTGAATATGAATGGCATGTTTGCGGCTCCGGGTTTCATCGATGCGCATGTGCATATTGAAAGCGCGTTGACCGGTATTTCCCAATTTGCACGGGCCGTGATTCCGCATGGCACAACAACAGTTGTGGCTGATCCACATGAAATCGCCAATGTTCTGGGAATCCCCGGCATTCAATATATGCTGGACAGCAGCGAGAATCAGCCCATGAATATTTACTTCACCATGTCTTCCTGTGTGCCGGCGACAGTCATGGAGACGTCGGGCGCCTCCCTGGGACCGGATGACATCCGATCGATGCTGAATCATGACCGGATCGTGGGTCTGGCCGAAATGATGAACTATCCGGGTGTCATTTTCCGGGATGGGACGGTTCTCTCAAAAATTGAAGCGGCGCACCAGCTTCATAAACGGGTGGATGGACATGCCCCGGGACTGACCGGACCGGATCTGAATGCCTATCTGTCCGCAGGCATTACCAGCGATCACGAATGCACCACTCTGGCCGAGGCGACGGAAAAACTCAGATCCGGCATGCACATCATGATTCGTGAAGGATCCGGCGCCAAAAATCTGGATACGCTTCTGCCATTGGTCAGTCCATTGACCGCGCATCGCCTGATGTGGTGTACAGATGATCGCAATCCTCACCACCTGATTGGGGAAGGCCATATCGATTCCATGATCAGACGCGCCATTCAGTCCGGACTCGACCCGATCATCGCCATCCAGATGGCGACGCTTCATCCGGCCGGCTATTTTGGATTGCATCATCTCGGCGCCATAGCTCCGGGCCGTCAGGCCGATCTGGTATTTTTTTCCGATCTTGAACACCTGTTTGCAGAAGTGGTTTACTGCAGGGGCGTGGCCGTGGCCCAAAACGGCAAAATGGATGCCGCAATTACGCCGCCGATGGAATTGACCGTACCTTCTTCCATGAATGTTCGCATGGATTCCCTTGATTTTTCGATCCCGGCAGAAGGGGAAACCATCCGGATTATTGAAATTGTGCCGGATCAGATCATGACAGGCAGCAGAATGGAACGGGCCAGGATCGATCAGGGAAACGTCGTGTCGGATATATCCCGGGATATTCTCAAATTGGCTGTTGTTGAACGGCATCATCAGACCGGGAATATCGGAAAAGGATTTGTCAGGGGATTTCATCTCAAACAGGGGGCTATCGCAACCAGTATCGCCCATGATTCCCACAATATCATCGTTGTGGGTGTCAGCGATGCGGACATGAGGATTGCCGTGGACTCGGTCATTCAGATGGGCGGGGGGATTGCTGTGGTAAAAGATGGGTCCTCTGTGGAAAAATTGCCCCTGCCCATAGGCGGACTGATGTCAACAGAACCCCTTGAACAGGTTGAAACGTGTCTGAATCGCCTGATCGCCGCATCCAGAACCCTGGGTTGCCTGCTCGGCGATCCCTTTATGACCCTCTCGTTTCTGGCGCTTCCGGTCATTCCCGAGCTCAAGCTGACGGATAAAGGCTTGGTAAATGTGCTGGAATTCAAACCCGTTTCCCTGTTTCCATCCGCATTGTGATGCGCATTTCAGGATTCTGAATAGCCGGGAATTTTTTTTCGGAAATACCACCTCTACCTGGATTGATGTTTATCAATTCTGTATTATGGTTATCCATTATCTGATCCAGACCCTGATGGAAAAGGTCCAAACAGAAACCGATGTCCCAAGGAGATATCCACATGAGTGAATCGCTGATTATCCCACCCGAGTTGCAGGGTGCATTCCATCGCCTGATGAACCGCGTCATACCTGAAAACCGAAATGATCCCGAAATACAGGAATCAATCCTGGTCTATCTGAAACTGGGGGGGGAGTCTCTGGCCCGTCACTGCATAGAAATTTCCAAAAAGAAATTTCCGGATCAAACCATTATTCTGAAAAAACAGTTTCATGAAGCCGCGATCGATACGGAAGAAGGTGAAGAAGATATCACGGATGATGAAAATGTCGGAACGGATGAGGATGACGTTGAGGATGAAGATGAATTTGAATCCGGATTTGATGATGATATCGAAGACAGTGAGGAAATATGAGTCGGCTGTCAGGACGTCGCAAAGAGCCGCGATATTCTGGCATTTCCGCTTTCAGCCATCCATCACCTCCCGCACTTTTTCAACCAGCGTCTGCACGGAAAAAGGCTTTTGCAGAAAGTTGATCCCCTCATCCAGAACACCGTGACGGGCAATGATATCGGCCGTGTATCCGGATATGAAAAGGGTATGGATATCCGCCTTGATGGAGATTAGACAATCTACCAGTTGCTGCCCATTCATTTCCGGCATGATTACATCCGTTATCAGCAGATGGATAGGCCCGGAATGATTTTTTGCCAGCCTCAGGGCCTCGTTCGGATTGTTTGTGGCCAGCACGGTGTAGCCAAACCGTTCCAGAATCATCTTGCCGATATCCAGAATGGTGTCATCATCTTCCACCAGCAAAATCGTCTCGCTTCCATGCAGTGACTTCCCGTTGCTCGTGGTATCGGCCGGATCGGCGGCTTCCAGGCACCGTGGCAGGTGGATTCGAAACGTCGTTCCCTTTCCCGGTTCACTATCGACATCGATGAACCCGTTGTTCTGCCGGACAATGCCATAAACCGTAGCCAGCCCGAGGCCGGTCCCTTTTCCCAGTTCCTTGGTCGTAAAAAATGGCTCAAAAACCTGATCCAATGTATCCGTGTCCATGCCCATGCCTGTATCACTGACCTCAAGCATCACATATTCTCCGGGAATGACGCCTTTACAGCCGGTCGCATCCACGGTCACATTATCCGTTTTGATGGTTACGGTTCCGACCCCGGATATGGCATCACGGGCATTGACACATAAATTGGCCAGAATCTGATCGACCTGGGACGGATCGATTTTAATCGACCATAACGTTGTTGCCTTCTTCCAGGAAATAACGATGTTCTCACCGATCAGACGATGGAGCATTTTCTGCATGCCGGCCACGGTGTCGTTGAGATTCAGAACCCGCGGTCTGATGGCCTGTTTTCGGGCAAAAGCAAGCAGTTGGCCGGTCAGGTCGGCTGATCGGTGGGCCGCCTTCAGAATTTCCGAAAGATCGGCAAACAGCGGATGGCATGGATCGATTTCCTGCAAACCCATTTCGGCATGACCGATGATGGACTGAAGCATATTGTTGAAATCATGGGCCACGCCGCCGGCCAGCCTCCCGACGGATTCCATTTTCTGGGCCTGCTGCAACTGTGTCTGGAGTTTCTCCCGCTCTTTTTCCGCCTGTCTGCGTTCGGAGATGTCTTCAATAATACCGATTCCCCCGTCAACCGTGCCGTTTGGGGACAGGGCTGCACCAAAAAGAATGCGTACCGGCGTTGTTTTCTTTGCTGTCACAGAAGAATAATCCCCCTCAAAGGATGCCATGCGGCCCTGAAGCGCTTCCTGCAACGTCTTGATGATGCGCTCATCCGGCAGTTTGAGCATATCCAATCCAATCAACGCATCGCTCGATGAACCGATAATCCGGACAAAATGATCGTTGCATGCCGTGATCCTGCCGGTTTTGTCAAAATGCAAAATCCCCAGGGGCGCATACTCAAATATCAGTCTGAATTTTTCCTCACTCTCTTTCAATGCCGTATCGACCCGCTTCTGGTCAGTGGTATCCACTCCCAATGCAATGCGTCCCACAACATTTCCAGCTTTATCCACCAGATTGTTCGAATGCCAGGAAATGGTTCGATGCTCACCATTCCGGCGGCAAATCACGGCCTCAAAATGTTCAACCCGTTCATTTTTCCGGATAATATCAATAACTTTTAAATATATTTCGGTTCGATAGGTCGCATCCGGGTATAGCCATTCCCAGATGCGATTATGCCCCAGCACGTCATTTCTGCCATAACCCGATATGCGTTCGGCAGCGCGATTCCAGAATGTTACATTCCCATCGGTGTCAACCGTATCGATCCAGACCGCAGCGGTGTCGAGCATTTCATTTTGAAAGCGCAACAGGGCGGTATTGGCATCTCTGGCCTGTTTGAGCGCTGTAATGTCGTTTCCAACACATAGTATTTCCAGCAGGTTGCCTCTTTCATCAAACACCGGATTATTGGTCCAGGCAATCCAGACCCGCTCACCGTTCCGGCGCATATTCTCGTTTTCATGGCTGGCGTAAGCATCCGGATCTTCGGCGATTGCATTCATAATGGCAACCATGTCCTGTCCGCTGCTGTCGTTATGGGGAACAATTGTGCCGACAACCGGCTGCCCCAGAATTTCATCTTCCCGGAATCCAAAAAACCGCTGGGCAAATTCATTCATGAAGGTGACACGACAGGCGGCATCCATTCTCAGAATGATACTGTTGGCATTCTGTACCAGTTCACGATAATTTCGCTCGCTTTCGCAAAGACCCGCGATCTTCTCTTTCAGTCGGCGTTTCAAAAAAAACGTAATGGCTGAAAGGCTGAAAAGCAGCGCCGCGACAAACAGACCCGAAAGCTGGAGCATTCGCAAGGTTTCCGGTTTCATCCCGATGTGGCCCTCCAGTGCAATCCAGCGATTGCGGACGGCCCCGATTTCGGTTTCCGGTATCCCGTTCAGCGCCTTCTGAACAGAGCTGAAGAGCAGAGGATATTTTCGGCTGACCCCGATACTCCAGGCAAACGCATAGTCTGTTTTTCCGGCCACACGAAGATTGGGAATACCTTCCCGGGTAATATGATGGGCAGCGACAGCCAGGTTTTCCACAAAGGCATCAAGCTGACCAAAAGCGACCCGGCGCAGGCCTTCGGCAACGTTTTCAACCGGTACAATTTCAAACCGGTCCAGACTGCGGTCCCGCAGATACGGTTCAGTGGCATATCCGGAAACGACCCCGACATGCTGCCCCTTCAGGTCATCCAACTCCAGATTCCCGGAAACAGACCGGTTTGTGATAATCACCACGGGAACCGTCGCATAAGGGGTGGTGAAGAACGCATATGTTTCCCGCTCCGCAGTTCGCACAATTGTTGGCGCAACTGCGCAGTCTCCGCTTTCCAGGGCAGCCAGGTGGGCGTTCCAGTCATTGGAGGGATGTTTCAGAAACGTGATGCCCAGCCGCTTTTCAACCATCGTGACAATGTCTGATCCCATTCCAACAAATTCACCAGATGGAGAAATGAACTCGATCGGCGGAAATTCGGTATTGAACAGAAGTGTCAGCCTGTCGGGGTTATTCGCCAGCCAGTCTCTCTCCGCGACGGTCAATTCCAAAACAGGCTGAGCTTCGGCAACCGTGATCCGGGAGAGGTCCCAGATCACAAGCAACAGCAACACAGGTACAGCTATCCGATAATTCATCTTTTTCATATGATCTGTTTCACCATGTGCGGTTTTGAAGCGGAATTCAGGGCAACCTCAATATGAAATATCCAGCTTTCCATTGCCAGAAAAACGTCTTATGCTTATTGTAAAACAAGATATCAGGGTAAAGATACCAACCAATCATTTCAAATCATGGAGCCGCCTATGATCCCGGGATATGCAACACCAGAAGCGACAGCCAATCGGGCCGGACAGTTTGATTTCTCTTATCGACCATTTGGAAACACCGGGCTGATGGTCAGCCCGGCGGGTTTTGGATGCTACCGAATCACAACCGGAGTCCCGTCTCACACCCTGGCCCTGAAACAGGCCCTGCTAAGTGGAATCAACCTCATCGATACCAGCACCAATTATGGGGATGGTGAGTCCGAAAAACTGGTGGGCCAGGTTCTGGACACCCTGTTTCACGATCACCGCCTGAAGCGGGAAGAGATCGTGGTGGTCTCCAAAGTGGGCTATCTCCAGGGACAAAACCTGGCCCTCAGCCAGGAACGCATAAACATGGGAAAACCCTTTCCCGATCTGGTGGTGCTCAGTGACGGGCTGGAGCACTGTATTCATCCCGAATTTATCGATCAGCAGATCGGCGCCAGCCTGGATCGGCTGGGGCTTGAAACCCTGGATGTCTGCCTGCTTCACAATCCGGAATATTACCTGGACTGGGCCCACCAGCAGGGAATGGATATCCAGTCCGCCCGGGACACATATTATCAGCGCATTCAACTGGCCTTTGACCATCTGGAAAATGAGGTGAACCGGGGCCGAATCCGGCATTACGGCATCAGTTCCAACAACTTTCCAAATCGCATCGATGATCCCGGGTTCACCAGCCTGTCCGCTGTTCTGAACCTCGCAAAGACCGGTCATGAAAACAACCATTTTCAGGTCATCCAGTTTCCCTTCAACCTCCTGGAATCCGGCGCAGCCATTACGGTCAATCAGGATCACAACCAGACGCTTCTGGAACTGGCGCATGGCCGTTCACTGGCAGTCATGATCAACCGGCCGCTGAACGCCATCGTTGGCGCGGAACTGATCCGGCTGTCGGATATCCATGAGCCCGAACGCCCCAAAGACAATACGGTCATTGCCGCCATCAAGGCCGTGAAAGAATCCGAAGGCCGGTTCTGGCGAAAACTTCTGCCCAAACTGTCCCTTGCCTCCGGGTTACAGGTCCGCATCAAGGAGCAGCTCTGTGTAGGGGAAACCCTGACCCATCACTGGCGCAATTTTTCTTCCTATCAGCGCTGGCGTCAGATCCGGGATGGCAATTTCTGGCCCCGGATTCATGGCGTCATGAATTATTTAACTCCCCATGCCGAAACCGATCCGGCCCTTGCCACATGGAAAGCGCATCACCTCGAACGGCTGGAAAGCGCTTTCCGCAGCATTGGCGGCGTCTATGCAGAATCCGCCAGGCTGTATCTGACCAAACTCCGGCGGGCAATGGCTGAAGCCGATCCGGACTGGTCCGGAGAAGGCAGCATGAGTCAAATAGCCATCCGGGCACTGATCTCCACGGCGGGCGTTTCTTCTGTACTGGTGGGCATGAGACAACCGGATTATGTGACAGATGTTCTGGAAGCACTGACCCGGGAATACCATGTCGCACCACGTCGGGAGTCCTGGGATCGTCTTCATCCCGTGTCCTGAGACGCTTTCGGCGCACCATTTTTAAATGATTTTTTTTTTAAAGTCTATATTCCCATTTTTTTCGCCTGTTCCATTGTGGCAATGGCGACCATCTGACCGGACTCATTCATCAGGGCTGTGGCGGTGATCCAGACATCCAGAACACGCCCATCTTTGGTGGTCCGTCGGGTGCAATACGGCTCCGGAATTTCAGCCCGGCCAATCCGATGCAAATTGACCAGCGGATCATCCCGCAGCCCCTCCGGAATCCGGTCATGGATGCTCATCGAAAGGGCTTCGGCCTCACACCAACCATATCCGCTCTGCCGCGGGATTCCAATTCCGGATGCGGCCATTTGGTTGTCTGCACCGCCACCTCTTTGGGAACCAGCGCGTTCAGAACGGACTGCATGTCTGCCACCAGGTGGCCGTAGCCGATCAGGTTGGTGACAATATGTCCCACGGGCCTGCCAATGTCGCTCAGGATCAGGTTGATGATGTCACTGGCTGCCGGAGTAAATTTATGGAAAATGCCCTTACGGGCACACTACCAACCCGCGTTTGTCGACTCATGATCAGGGCCATCCAGTCGATCAATCAGAGATTTCCATATCCAAAGCTGAATTGTACCATCTCTTGATGTCAAACGATTTTATGCTTTTTACCGGCTGCCGTTCAAGCCAGGGATTTCCGAATCGCCGCATCCAGTTCCTGACGCAGATACGGTTTGCCCAAAAAGGCCTGGGGCATTTCGGCATGGCGCCCGTTCATCACCTGGGTCTCACTGTATCCACTGGCCAATATCACCGGGATGCCGGGGCGAATCCGTCGCATTTCCGCCAGGGTCTCCCAGCCATCCATGCGCGGCATGCTCAGATCACACAGGACAAAGCGGATTTCATCCGGGTGCCGCCGGAGCAGGTCAACCGCCTCCACACCGTCTTTGGCTGCCAACACCCGGAACCCCATGCGTGTCAGCATCATTCGGGCCATGTGGCGTATCGAGTCCTCATCGTCCACCACCAGGGCCATGCCATTCCATTTACATTCCGGGCTTTCCGGCACATATGGGGACTGGCCACGGTCATCTTCGAACAACGGCAAAAATACCCGAAAAACCGTCCCGACGCCGGGTTTGCTTTCGATACAAATGCCACCCTCATGGGCCTTGACAATCCCCAGAACCACCGAAAGGCCCAGTCCACGGCCAATGAACCGGGTGGAAAAGAAAGGATCGAACAGCTTTTTCATATTTTCTTCAGGAATGCCGCTCCCGGTATCCCGAACCTCCAGACAGGCATAGGCCATCTTCTGCGGCTGCCAGTCAATGGAAAAGCAGTCGGAAGCGGGAATTTCATCCACACATACCGTTTTGACACCAAGCTCCACAACACCCGGATCAGGGCCGACCGCTTCCCGGGCATTGGTGATCAGGTTGCTTAACACCTGTCCAATCTGGTTTGCATTGGCGTGAACAGTCGGGCCGGGCAATGGCAGATCGGTCCGGAATTCTATATTTTCTGGCATGGCGGCCTTTATGACGAACAGATGCCGGATGCAGCAGTCGGACAAATCCAGAATTTCCCGCCTGCCGGGTGTCTGCCCCAGATACGTCAGCATCAGCAGACTGACTTCGGCCGCGTTTCGGGCCGACTGCATCGCTCCGGTCAGGCTTTGACGGGCAACCATTTCCTCGGGCAGATCCTCCATGGCCAGCTCAAGATTGCCCATGACGGCCTGGAGATGGTTGTTGAAATGGTGGGCAATGGCCCCGGCCATGCGGCCCAGGCTTTCAGCCTTTTGCAGATACCGGGCCTGCTCCTCTGTTTGCTTGCGGTCGGAAATGTCCCGGGTTACTGTAATCGCATGGGGAATGCCCCGATACAAATACCGTCTGGAAGACATCATGCCGACAAACCGTGTGCCGTCCTTTCGCCTGAAAACCGCTTCATAATTTTCACAAAATCCGTTTTCTTCCAATGCATCCAGCACATGTTGCCGGTCATCCGGATTTTCCCACAGATCGATATCCAGTGTACGCTTTCCAATCATGTCCTCACGCGTATAACCGGTCATCGCCGTGACACCTTCGTTAATATTCACCACACAACCGTCAGTCAGACGGGTAATCTGCGCACCATCCGGGTTCATGTTAAACACCATTTCAAAATGATCCCGGAGCTCCTGGAGTTCCTGCATCGCCCGCTTGCGTTTGCTGATGTCCCGATTGCTGGCGCGCCTGCCCAGATATTGCCCGTCTGTTCCCAAAACCGGTTGGCAGATATGGGATATCCAGAGTTCTTCTCCGCTGCGGTTGATTATCCGGAAATCCATCCGGCAGATGCCCAATTCGGACAACCGGTATTCGGCAAAAAGATGATCGGTAATCGGGGACGCATCATCGGGATGAATGATCCGCATCATCAGACCGGGATCATTCTGGAACGCCTCCGGCCGATAGCCGGTGATCCGTTCACAGGACGGCGAAACATACGGCAGGCTGCCATCCGGGGCGATCCAGTATTCCCAATCGTAGGTAAAGTCCGCCACCATGCGAAATTTTTCCCGGCTGGACTGGAGGGCTGCCTGGTTTTCCCGGTCGCGCTGGAGAATGCGTTCTCCCCAGATCATGGCGGCGCAGGCATTTATCAGGGGTTTGATGGATGCGGCAATGTCATCGCTGTATCCCCCGGGGCGGTTGGCGACTCCGGCCACACCGATGATCCGGTCTCTGAAAACAACCGGTATCCCCATATAGCTGGTGATGGGGGGATGGCCTTTTGGCATGCCCTGATACCGGGGATGCCGGGCTGGATTGTTGGTGATAATGGTCTTTTTTTCCAGAACAGGCGCTCCGGCAAGATTGTTCAGGTTGCGGAATTCCAGTTTGCGGGCCACCAGTTGTTCATAGAGGTCCCGGGAGTCATCGTCCCAGGCAATATTGGAAAGAGCCAGATTGAGCTTGTAGGGCGTGCCATCGGATTCATACAGAACCTCGTCCAGAAAACCGAACACACTGTCCGTGTGTCTGACCAGAACGCCGAGCAGGTCCTGATAAACCTGACGGGTATCCTGTCCGGAGATGAACAGGCTTTGCGCAACCCGTATGGCATCCAGCAGATCCTTTTGACGGTTGAGGTCCGTCTCCACCTGTTTGAATTCGGTGATATCATCTGCAAAAACGGCAATCCGATGCACCTTTCCGGAATCGTCTTTTATCGGATACAGGTAATTCCGAAAAACATGGCCGCTTCGGACATCCTCAAAGGCGAGGGGTTCACCGGTATTAATAATCTGATCGATATGCTGTCGTCTGGCAACGGCTATTTCCGGGGACAAATAATCATAAACCACACGGCCGATGATTTCTTCCGGTCGATGTCCCATCCGGTTGGCTGCCACCGGATTACAGTTCAGGACAACACCATTGGTATCGATCAGAAAGGCCACCTCGGGAATGGCCTGAATCATGGCCTTCAGGTTGTTTTCGCTTGCCTTCAGAGCCTCTTCCGCCTGCAGGGTATCGGGGGGTGTATCGGCATGATTCTTTTCCTCTGCCTGACGGCGAATGTCGAAATTATTCTGTCCTGCAATTTCTTCAGACATCATGCACCTCATATGTGATTGGGGCCAAGACCACAAGGCAGGCGAACGGTATGAACTTTATTCAGAAGTCAGAATTCAGAAGTCAGAATAAATAGGGAATGGTTGCTGTTTATAAAAATGATATTTTCCTTATTTATTCTGAATTCTGGCTTCTGAATTCTGTATTCTGACTTCTGTTTTTCCACAATTATTAACCGACTGCAGTATATATCTCATTCCCGGCACGCAGCAGCCAGAACCCGGCCAATTGCCTCACGAAGATCATCATAGCGATACGGTTTTTTCAGAAATGCCTGAGGCCATTCGGGATGCTCGCCCGCCATCACCTGGGCCTCATCACAACCGCTGGCCAGAATGAACGGAATATCCGGACGAATTTCCCTCAAGGCGGATATGACCTCCCAGCCCCCCATGCGGGGCATGGTGAGATCTGTCAGCACACAGTGAATCTCATCCGGGTGTTGCCGGAATATTTCCACGGCCTCGATCCCGTCTCCGGCATGCAGCACGGTCAATCCCATTTGTGACAGCATGACCGCCAACATGTCCCGCACCATTTCCTCATCCTCAACCACGAGAATAGTTTTGTCGCCGACAACCGGATCGGGATTGCCCGAAATATCCGATAGAGGCAGGACGGTCTGCCCGGATGCCGGAAAAAAGATTTTAAAAACACTGCCCTTTCCGGGTTTGCTTTCAACCGTAACGGCCCCGCCGGTTGCCCGGACAATTCCCAGAATAATGGAAAGCCCCAGGCCCCGACCCATGAATTTGGTGGTAAAAAACGGATCGAACAGTTTCCCGATTTCCTGTTCTGCAATTCCGCAGCCGAAATCGGTTACCGCAATACAGGCATAATCCTGGTCCCCGGGTTTCCAGCCGATTGGAAACCGGTTGATGTTGGGAATGGTTTCCGGTGAGACCGTCTTTACCGTCAGATGAACCGCCCCCGGGGTCCCGGACATGGACTCGCAGGCATTGATAACCAGATGGGACAGGAGCTGCCGGATATGGGTTGCATTGGCAATGATCACCGGACCCGATTCGGGCAGATCCGTGTTCAACACCAGGTTGTCGGGCATAACGGCCTGTAACATGGACAAACTCCGGCGGCAGACATCCGACAAATCCATCGGATCATTCCTGCCGGATGTCTGTCCCAGATAGGTCAGCATCAGTCCGCTGACATCCGATGCCTTCCGGGCTGACCGAATGGCCCGTGTCAATTTGTCAACCGGTGTTTTCCCATTCTGCAGATCACTCATGGCCATATCCAGATTGCCCATCACGGCCTGGAGTTGATTGTTGAAATGGTGGGCAATGGCCCCGGCCATCCGTCCCAGGCTTTCGGCCTTCTGAATCTGTTGGTTCTGGGCTTCGATGGTCGCCTTTTCCTGATCGGCCTGTTTGCGGCTGGTCACGTCATCGCCGACAAAAACGATCTTTTCCAATGTTCCCGAATTGTTCCGGATGGTATCAAACGTCCCTTCGATATCATAAACCCGGCCATCCTTGCCGATTGCACGATATGCGGCTGTGGTTCCGGACAATTTTCCACTGATTTCATGTTTCAGTATTTCTGCAACCGCTTTGATATCATCCGGATGAATCAGGGAAAATCCGGATGTGCCGATCAGGTCTCCGGGTTCATATCCCAGAATTTGATGTGATGGACTGACAAACTCATAGCGCCACCGGTTATCCAACACCGCAATCAGGGACCCGGTATTATCCGTGATCATGCGGAGCTGTTCTTCATTTTCCCGAAGTGCTTTTTCGGCCTTCCTGCGATTGCGGATTTCTTGCTGAAGCCGCCGGTTCCAGAAGAAAATCCCGCCGATGACAACAAAAGCGGGTATGGCGATCATCAGCGTTCTTTTCCAGATATCCGACGGACTGATGCCATGTTCATATCGTACGGTCAGCCACCGGTTGCGGATGGCCGCATGCTGATCCGGGGTCATTCCATCGATGGCCCTGTCGATGATGGTTACCAGTTCGGGCCAGTCCTTTCGAACCGCAACGTGCAGGGTATAGTTCTGATAGGGTGTTGGGGCTGCAATCTTCAGGTTGGCCAGACCATATTTTTCAATCAGGAAGCTGGCCGCGGCCAGATTGTCGATATGGGCATCGGCGCGTCCCAGGGAAACGGCCTGGAGTGCGTCCAGAGGTGTAGGGACAAAATGGGACGTCATGTCAATCCGGTCGTTCCGCATCCATTGATACACCACATTGTCCGTGACAAACGCCACCTTCATGCCCTGCAAATCACCAATGCCGCCGATGAAGGGTGAATCCTTCCGGCTGATAATCACCAGGGGAAAAGACAGATAGGGTTTTGAAAACAGAAGATAACTTTCGCGTTCCGGGGTAATGGCCGCACAGGTGATCAGGTCGATCTCTTTTTCCCGGGCTTTTTTGAGGACTTCCGGCCAGGGCAGATTTTTCTGCACATCGGTCTTCAGGCCAGTCTTTTCCATCAGAAGATGAAGGTAATCCGAAGCCATTCCCTGCGGATTTCCCGCATCGTCAAAAAAATGAAA
>JBFXFK010000050.1:22315-31281 GCA_050179135.1 Desulfatirhabdiaceae bacterium
TTTTTCCCGAATTTGGGCAATCCCCGCTGCTGCACGCTGGTTACACTTGAATTCGATCAGAAACAGTTTATCGGGAAATTCGATCAGCAGATCGATTCTGCCATCACAGGTCATGACCTCGCTGTGCGCGTCTGCACCGGAAGCACAAACCATGAGATAAAAGACCGTGTGAAAATAGGCTTCATCCCGTTTTGTTTGCAGTGTGTACGGAATGGATGCAAAAATGGCAGACATGGTTTTAAAAAACTGGTCGTAATCTTCCCGATAAAGATAATCCGACAGTCGGACAAATTGCGAGCTATCCCGGAGCCCTTCTGTATGGGAATGAAACAGCATTTCCAGAAATGATGTTTTCACTTCCTGGTTGGGGTAATCAAATGTAAACAGTCTTTCCGTGACACATTTGATGGTGACATACCCGGTTTGAAACAGCAATGCTTCCGGCTTTAAATTTTCCAGTTCATAAGAGCTGAACACAATTTCCGTGGCCGACATATCTTCTATTTTTGGCAGATACCAGTTTTTCTCCGTTAAAATGTTTATCAGAAACGTTGGTGTTCCGGTTTCAAACCAGTAATTTTTAAAATCCTTCTGCTTTAAGGCGGACATGACCGAAAAGGGATTGTAAACCCGTATATCTCTTTTGGAAAACCGGTATCCATCATAATACTGTTTCAGTTTTGTTTTCACGCGATCATGTGAAATGTCCAGCGTGTCAGCCAATTGACGGATATGGGGTTGAAAATCTCTTTGCAGTTCATCCTGAGTGTATCCCAGCATATCGGCATACGCGTCGACCATGGTTATATCTTCCAGATTGTTCAGTTCGGAAAAGATGGAAACCCGGCTGAATTTGGATATGCCCGTGATAAAAACAAATTTCAATACCGCGGATACATCCCCGCCTTTCAGAACACCCAGAACATCCTTCAATATATTCCGGTTGGATTTGGCAATTTCAAGGGCCGTTTCACCTTTTCCCAGATGATCGATCAGCGGTTTATCATATTCATCCATCAGAATGACCACAGATGCGCCGGTTTTCCGATACAGGGCAACGATTAGTTCTTTCAATTGATCTTTCAGCAGAACAGATGACAACTGAATCCCGTTGATGCCGGCCAGTCGAGCAATATGACCACTCAAACTCAATTTCAGATGATCCGGTGTGTCATGGCTGATCTCATTGAAATCAATCAGGATAACCGGATGGGGCTGCCACTGCCAGTTTCCATTTTCAGCAATCCACAACCCGTCAAACAGGTCTTTTCTGCCTTCAAACAAACACCTCAATGTGGAAACGGTCAGAGACTTGCCAAATCTGCGGGGGCGGGACAGAAAATAGAATGCGCCTTCATTCACCATTTTAAATATATGGCGGGTTTTATCCACATACACATGATTGTCTTTTCGAATGCGTTCGAAGGAGGAAATACCGACAGGCAGATTTTGAAGGCTATGCATCACGGTGCTCCGTTGATCGTTTGGATTACGACACATCTCTCGTGGCAACAACCCGGTTTCTTCCGGTCATTTTGGCCTGATACAGGGCTTTGTCCGCAGCCAGGACCAGATCATTTGCCGGAAAACGGGACGTTGGAATCCGGGTGGCCACACCCAGGCTGGCCGTAACATAGCGGCTGACATCGGAATCCTCATGCGGAATATGCAGATTTTCCACAGCGTCGCGAATCATCCCGGCCCGCTGCATTGCGCCATCGTCATCGGCCCCGGAAAGGATGACCACAAACTCCTCGCCGCCGTAACGGGCGGCCAAATCACCGGGGCGTCGGCAACTTTTCTGAAGAACCGCAGCCACCGAACGCAGACAGTCATCTCCGGCCTGGTGTCCGTAGTAATCATTATAGCGCTTGAAAAGATCTACATCCAGCATGATGATGCCAACCGGTTTTTCTTCCCGGCTCATCCGCCGCCATTCCGAATTCAGGTGTTCATCAAACCGGCGACGGTTGGCAATCTGCGTCAACCCGTCGGTGTTGGACAGATTTTTCATTGTCTGGTAATGTCTGGCGTTTTCAACCGCCAGTCCACAGACACTCAAAATATTCGAGGCCAGATTCAGGTATTGGGTCGTATATTCCGGAAACTGAAATTCACCGATTTCAAGTTGACCCAGAATGCGTCCACTCAGGGAGATCGGCAAAATGAACCGGTTCGGGTTTCCGGATAATGCCGGTTGGCGTTCCAGGGCCGGCTCTTCGATCATTCGGCACGCAAGAATTCCCGGGGCAAAGAGCATCTCAAAAATTTCAATGATTTTTTCGACAACCTGGTCCTCTTCACGGGCAGTCGTCAGGGTTTTCAAGAGGTCCAGTGACATGGCATATTGCGACGTTTCCCGCTGTTTGTCTTCCAGAAGGCGCCCCTGATCCCGGCGCTGCACGGCCAGTTGCCGTTTGAGAACAATATTGTTGAGCAGCAGGTCCAAAAGCCCCAATCCGACAGTCGTCACCTGACAGGGACGGTTCAGGAACGCTGAAAACGCCTGCAGATTCCGGATGGCATCGGGATCGACACCGGTATCCAGCAAATGAATCCCTGTCGTGGATTCAGCAAAGAAATCCCGTGCGGTTTGCTGATCAAATCCCCAATGACGGATGAAATAGTCCCACCGCTTCAGCCACCCCGGTGTGACCAGATAGCAGCCGTTTTTTTGATAATGATCGATCAGATCCGGATTGGCCACCATATGAAAACACTGCTTCAATCCCGTGATATTGAAGTAATGATAGCCCGGCAAAGACGCATCCATTCCGGAAATGCAGGGGCCACAGATCACATCCACGGAATCGCATTCAATTTTCTCCAGAAGGGATTCGTAAAGCGTCTTCCAGGCCAGCGGTGGCTGACCACAAACACCGGGGAAAAAAACCGGATGAACATCCGCATAGGCCTTGGCGGAAAGGACCGCCAGAACTTCCTTTTGATAATGCTTGCAAAACATGACGACATGTCTGCCCATCAATCGATCTCCATCTGTCTGACCGGGTATTGTCCATATTCATGGACGGCATGGGAAACGGCCATCAAAACATTTTCGGATACCTGCCAGGGAATCTCGCCATGATTGTCGGACAGAATGAATCCGCCGCCGGGCCCGGCATCGCCAATGGCCTTCCGGACAGCCGATATGGCCTCTTTTTCGGTCCAGTCGATCATCTCCAGACCATTAAGATTGCCCAGAACCGTCAGTTTGCCGGCGCAGGCCTGTTTCAGATCCTGCAAATTTTCATCGGCGCTGACGCCGACAACCGCGGTTCCGGTTTGATGAATATCCGCCACAATATTCAGACAGGCGCCGGATGCCATATGGGTTGCCACCGGCCCCTGTATCCGGGAAATGGTCTCTGTGGCAATGATTTTTCCGGTTTTTCGATACAGGTCCGCCGGAATGATGGTGGTTGAGGAAACCGGATCAAAATAGCAGATGGCCGTTGCACCGGCAGCCAGTTGGGCATTGGCCCATTCCACACAAAAGGCTGTGTTGACCGCCATCAGGCGGTTGAACCGGTCGGGCTGTTCATGCATCAGATCGATATAGGGACCAAATCCCATTTGCATGACCGGCAGGGAAAACGGGGACATGACCACAGCGATGATGGGTGCATCGGTCCCGACCGCATCTTTCATCTCTTTGGTGGCCTCCAGAACCTTGTAAAGGCAGGGGGTATCCTTGACCGAAGGCGGTTCCAGGGAGTCGATCCGATCCATTTTCCGAATGAATGGCATTCCGGAATTGGGCGGGCCGTCATCGACATAGATGACCTCACCACCCCATGCCTCGACTTCAACCGCTGCATAAAAAAAACTGTAGAGACAATCATGGCCAATTTTTTTTCTCAGCCGAAGCTGGCCCTCGGCAACCAGATCCGGCTTTGAAAAATAACGTTGAATGGATACACCCATTTCCCTGGCGCCATGCAGGGACAGCAGCAGAAACAGCGGAACCCGGTCCGGTTCGCAATGCCCCAAGGTTGTCAGTACCCGATCCAGAGAGGTCATAAAATTGTGTGTCATGGGGTTTTTTCCAGGCAGATGGAATCGATGATGTCAATGGCATCGGCGGCCGTATGGCCCGCCGCATCCGCACCAACTGTTTTCCAGAGTTCTTTGTTGAGACGAAACGGCGCGCCGCCCACAACAATTTTGACCGGTAGGCCCGCCGCATTCAATGCCTGCCTGAGGTCTTTGACATGAAGCGCGGATGGCAGCATCAATATCGATATCAGGATAATCTGTATGCCATCCTGTTTGATGGCTGCCACCAGATTTGGAACATCCATCCGGCCATAATCCGTGACAGCGTAACCAGCCGAATGAAGGACAGACAGAACCATGCGCTTTCCCAACGCGTGATAGTCATTCAGCAGCGCAATGGCCATTGCAGGCACATTCTTTTGGGGGATGCGGGTTTGCACCGGAACGTGTAAAGCCAGTTCCTCACAGATCCGACCACTCATATACACCTGAGACAGGGCGTATTTTCCGTTTTCCCATTCTGTTCCAATGGTCTCCAGAACATCGACAATCAGACTTTCAGATGAATAGGCCGTATTTTTCAAATTGGATACCCCGGTAAAAATACGTTCAGCCTGAATTCGATCGAGCGAAAGCAGTGCTTTCAGGAATTCCTGTTTTAATTCCGGATAACTGTCATTATCAGCCATAGGTACAAATCCTTCGAAAGGATATTTTCTGATTATAATGGATTTGGGGTTGTATAATTGCAATACCAAAAATCCGGTAAAGCTCCGTAGGAGGATTCTGTTTGTAGTGATGACCTCCAAGCCCCGTAGGGGCGACCTATTACCGATCCAAACAGGCCGCTCCGATGAAGCTTGATGGATTGTATTCTGTCAATTTCTACAAACAGGCCGCCCCTACGGGGCTTGATATCAAATGGAGATGTCAGTGCTACAAACAGATCGCTCCTACGGAGCTATCCTCGTTTTTTCCAGCAGCATCTTCCAGATAAAATTTGTCCGGGCACAAATCAATCCTGCCCCGTAGGGGCAGCCTGTTTGTAGCACTCCGTCACCAACCACCCATTTTCAGCCCCGTAGGGGCGACCTGTTTATTTGTCATCGTCAATCCATTCAAATAAATATTTATCGTTGTATTCAATCTGGTATTTCTTCAAAAAATCGATATATTCCTCTCTAAATGACCTGATTTTATGATGCTCCTCCTGATTTAAAATATATCGTATGACCGCATCGATATGACTTCGTGAATACGAAAACGCTCCAAAACCTTCCTGCCATTGAAATTGGCCTGCAATCCATTTTTTTTCTTTGATGAAGGTAGCAGAGCCAGCTTTGATATCCCGCACCAAATCTGATACCGACATGGACGGTTTCATGCCAACCAGCATATGGGTATGATCCGGCATACAAAAAATAGCCAGCAATTTTTGTTCACGTTTTTGAACAATACCACTAATGAATTTTTGCAACTCCTCCCGATGCTGTTTTGGAATCATGTTGTATCGGCCTTTTACGGCGAATACGATCTGGATATAAATTTGTGAATACGTGTTTGGCATTTAATTATTTCCGATAAACAGGCCACCCCTACGAGGCTTGATATCAAATGGCGATGCCAGTGCTACAAACAGATTGCTCCTACGGAGCTATCCTCGGTTTTTACAGCAGCATCTTCCAGACAAAATTGATCCAGACACAAATCAATCCTGCCCCGTAGGGGCTTGGTGACCGGCCGGTCGCCCGTACGGGGGCCATTAATCGTCACAAACCATCTATTTTCAGCCCCGTAGGGGCGACCTGTTTGTAGAAATTGATGCTGTTATTCCTAACAAGCCCCGTAGGGGCGGCCTGTAATCGGAATACACAGGTCGCCCCTACGGGGCTTGAGGGAAATTTTTATGCGTCATTCTACAAACAGGACGCTCCTACGGAGCTTGATGGTATATGTTTATTTTTAACTGCATTTTCGGGGTAAAAAGAAATCAAAATATCGTGAACTATCAATCGAAACAGGATGAATGGTATTCATTCACGGGTATCGGGCCTAAAGGAACAACGTCCGGCAGGCAGCCTTCGGCATTTGTGGTTTGCCGGTGGCTGGAATGCTTTGCCCCTTTCTTTCAGTCGGATACCGGCAGAAAGGCAGAAAAGAGACTCCCCTGCCCCAGCCTGCTGTCAACAACAACCGATCCGCCATGTGCCCGAAGAATTCCCAGAATGACAGACAGGCCCAGCCCCCGACCGGTAAATTTGGTTGTGAAGAATGGATCAAAAAGCTTCTCGATGTCCACCTGTGAGATTCCGGCGCCCGTATCCGTTACCTGAATGCAGGCATAGGCAGGGTTGGCCGGTTTCCAGTCAACCGGAAACCGGTTCATCACCGGTATATTTTCCGGCAAAACCGTTTTCACGGACAGATGTACAGTTCCCTGCCCGCCAGCCAGGGATTCACAGGCATTGGTGACCAGATGGGTCAGAATTTGATGGATATCGGTGGTGTTTGAGATGACCAGCGGACCCGGGTCTGGCAAATCCACATCCAGAAAAGTCCGGTTTGGCAGGGTTGACCGGAGGAGGGGCAATGTCTGCCGACAGGCCTCCGATAGATCCAGTGTCTCCTGTCTGCCGGATGTCTGTCCCAGATAGGTCAGCATCAGGCGGCTCACATCCGATGCCTTGCGGGCGGACCGGATGGCATGAGCCAGATTCTCAACCGGGTTTTTGTCCTGGGACACCTGGAGCATGGCCAGTTCCAGATTTCCCATCACGGCCTGCAGTTGATTGTTGAAATGATGGGCAATGGCCCCGGCCATGCGGCCGAGACTTTCAGCCTTCAGGAGTTGCCGGTTTTGTCGTTCCAGTTTCTCCTTTTCGGCTTCCACCCGTTTGCGCCCGGTGATATCACGACTGGCCCCCAGTATTCCAATGGGCTTTCCATCCTCATCCCGCACAAAGGACAGACTGCTTTCCACCCAAAGCGTGGACCGGTCGTGCCGGTATTCTTCCAGCTCCATGACCCGAACCCGGGCGGGATCTGCGCTTCCGGAGGCTTCAAGCGCCATTTCTTCTGCAAAGGCAATAACAACGGCCTGAAGGGATTCCGGCGTCAATGACTGATCGATCGTCTGGCCCAGGACATCTTCAACCGCGGCGCCATACATGCGTGTCACCGAAGGACTCACATAGGTAAAACGCATGTTCATGTCCATGACCCAGACGGTATCGGCCATATTGTCTGCGATCAGCCGGTATTTTTCTTCGCTTGCCCGCAGCGCCTCCCGGATCTGCTGACAGTCCGTGATATCCGGGACATCCATCAATCTATCGCTTTTTCCATCGATCGATTTTCTTGAAGGCATGTTCAGCAGCATCCCGAAGGTCCGAAAGACTTGCCGGTTTGGTAAAATAAT
The DNA here is from genome assembly GCA_050179135.1 of Desulfatirhabdiaceae bacterium. Lineage (GTDB taxonomy): Bacteria > Desulfobacterota > Desulfobacteria > Desulfobacterales > Desulfatirhabdiaceae > UBA4064. The sequence continues at coordinate 29,733 of JBFXFK010000050.1, forward strand.
CCTCAAAGCCTGCTTCCCGGCAATCGGCCAGTTCAAACAGCGAGGCATACCCCGTGACGGCATAGCAGACGGCCATTGGCCAGCCACTGCGAATTTTTCGGCACAACTCAACGCCGTTCATGCCTGGCAGATTCAGGTCCAGAAACAGAACATTGACCGGCGTTTTTGCCATGATATCAAGCGCATCTTCAGCACTCTCCGCTGTCTGAACCACATAACCGGCCCGCGAAAACGCCTGTGAATACAAATCGAGAATCTGTTTTTCATCGTCCACAACCAGAATTCTGTTTTCACCCATTAACATCAGTCTCCTTTTTATGTTTGGGATGCGCATTCAATATCGATAATCCGGCTTTTGCTCAAATAGGGTTTTGACTGGTAGCGGGTAATTTTCATGATTTTCCGTGTCAGTTCACCCACCCGGTCCACCTGCAATTTCATTTTTTTAAGTGTTTGATATCTGATATCATTTTCATTCATATCCATCAACAGCAACTCGCTGTAGCCCGAAAGACTCTGGAGGGGTTGATTCAACTCGTGACAGACTGCTCCGGCCATTTCCAGAACGCCCTGAAGTTTTTCCCGCTCCCGGAGTTCGTTCTGCAGCGTAATCATCCGTTTGCCCACATACAGCCGGGCACGCAACTCCTCTGTGTCATAGGGTTTGGAAATATAGTCATCCGCGCCCGCTTCAAGCCCATGAACAATATCCTGCTGATCATCTTTTGAGGTCAGCAGAATCAGGTAAACCGGTTCCTGTCGTTGCTGTTTTCTCAGTTCCTGGCAGACAGCAGGGCCATCCATTTCCGGCATCATCCAGTCCAGCACCGCCAACTGGGGCGCATCCGGTTTCAGCATGGTGGATAACGCCGACTTTCCGTCCGCAGTCACTTCCACATCATATCCCCACTTGGCCAGAATCGCCTTCAGTATGGTTCTTGAAGTCAAATCGTCTTCGGCAATCAAAACTTTCATGTGCTGCTTTCCTCCATCGCCTGTCGGAGCTGTTGAAACCGGTTTTCCAGCTCGGGCATCAGCGTTTCAAGTAAATGCAAATCGTCTTTCTTTCCTGCCTGTTCCATAACATGAGCCATTTCCATAAACGCCGGACTTCCGATGTTTCCCGCAGCCCCCTTTATTTTGTGAGCCTGCCCGCCGGCTTCTTTTATCCGGCCCTGTTCGATGAATTGTTTGAGCGCCAACAGTTGTCCAGGCATATCATCCAGAAATCCTTTCATAACCTGTATCATCAGATCCGCATCCCCCATCACCCGGGCCAGCAGATCCGACCGGTCAAACAGCACCGGTGACAGGGCGTCTTCTGTTTCGGTTTTTTGGTTATTCAACGGTGTGCATTCATCCAAAATCGGTCTCTGTTTGGGATGGTCTTTTGGAAGCCATTTGTCGATGGTCTTCATCAGAGTCACCGGGTCAACCGGTTTGGTGATAAAGTCGTTCATGCCGGCTTCCAGACATGTATTCCGGTCTTCTGACATGGCATGAGCGGTCATGGCAATGATGGGAAAATTTTTCAGGGATGGCTGATTCG
>JBFXFK010000051.1:0-31277 GCA_050179135.1 Desulfatirhabdiaceae bacterium
TGCACGTTGATATGCATGTCCAGATAGATGTCGATAATTTTGGATAGCACATTGCGGGCAAGATCGGGACTTTCCATTTCAACGGCAATGGAAATGATGTTGCTTTTTGTGGCCGTGCCAACGCTCATATTCTTCATCAGCGCGGTGACAGCCTTATCCCGCTGTATGGCGTTGTCGGCGGTATCGTGTTTGGCATTGGAAAGAATGATCCCGGCCAGCGCTGTCCCGGATACCTGCATCAGGTGTCTCAGGCTATAACGTATTTTTCTGAGTACTGAATCCCCCTCTTCGGGAGCTTCATTCGAACCATTCAGGATCATGTCAACGCCAATGACATCCACAACATTCTCCGCCAATTCTCGACTGTTGAGGATTTCCAATTCCGAGTTGATTTCGTTTTCCCGGCTGACCCCCCCGATACTGACAATTTGGCCCGTTGTCGCTGTTGGGTCGAGGGAAACGCTCTCACGCCCGATTCGCACCATCAATGCGGCCTCGGAACGAAAGATTTCCGGAACCATCAATGTCGCAAGTGTCACGGTGATGACCGCTGCAAAAAAGAAAAGAAGTATCTTTTTTTGATGCCGGAAGAGAACAAGGTAAAAATCCCGTAGAGTCGCTTCTGAAACAGTATGTTCACGTATCATTGATTCACCTGTAATTATGTGTTGAAATCAGTTATCCCGATCTGCATTCAACCCGTGTTTCAGGGATATGTCAGAAACCGGTATTCCTTTCGGATTTCCAACCGCATGATAAAATATCAATTATTGTTATCATCATAATCATTCAGATGATAACTAAAGCCCAAGCCTACGGATACATTGGGAAGAATATCGTATATGTGTTGCTGAATCCACTGATTGACATCCGCGATGGTGGTTCGGGGTACATAAACAATATCCCTCGGTTGAAGGTGGAACGGCTCCACTTCCATGCCGGCAAGTGCATCCGTGAGGTCAAACCCGTAACCGCGTTGTTTCCCTTCTGTCAAACGGGCAACCACAATATTTTGTACCTCTGCCGTCTCCAGGTTGAACCCGCCTGCATGCATGATGGCCTCAAGCAGCGTTATGTCACCAGGCATCTCGATCAGCCCGGGCTCGTTGACCTCCCCCCCTACGTATATCCGGCGCTCAAAAGAAGAGCGAATCATAACAGCCAGATCCGGGTGCTTCAACTGGGGGGTATACAGTTTGATGAGTTCATCCCGGAGTTCTGCCGGCGTTTTCCCCCGGGCAACAATTTCTCCGATGAGCGGAAGTTCAATTTTTCCGTCCGGGCGGATATACTGGGTTTCATTGAACTGGCTTGCATAAGCGAATTTGATCTCGACCGTGTCGCCGGTCTTGAATCGCAACCCGGATGACATATCCGGTTTCATTTCTGACAGTGCTGGTGAGGGGGCGCGTACACCATTCGCGCATCCCATTACACCCCAAAGCACCAGAACTGAAAACAGTGAACACATTTTTACCCGTAAAGACGGGTTACAAAAGCAGGATATCATTTGGTCCTCCCAATTTGGACTTTTTGGATATTCGTCATTTCCCAACTGGACAATTTCCTATCAAATGAAAAAGGCTGAAGGCTGAAGACTGAAGGCTGAAGATACCGCAGACAGCATTCAGGCCGTGCCGCCGTTGGACGGTCAGGCGGCCTGGCTGTTTCTCAATACGCATTACTCATCTCTCAATATTGCATGCATTTTTACGGTAAGTTATGGATAGATTAAAAAAATATCCGAAACACTCCCGGAAATTGAATTTCCACTGCCTGCATCCGTCCAAAAAAATGCGGCCGGGTATCCAAAATCATTATAAGGTGTGATTTCATCCAGCATTTGAACCTTCATCAATTGTGGATAACCATCTGCATAAATCCAGATTTCGTTTCCAAATATGGCGAAAGCGACGCTTATCTGATCACCGGGTAACCAGGAATTCTTCCAGTCGCCAATGGCGCCCAAGGATACATAGGCCCAGCTCCCCGTGTACAGGTCAATGCTTAGAATGGTGTATCGGATTGATTTATAATTGTCATACTGTTCCAGATATAACTGTACCTGAATCTTGCTGTTGCCAATCAGACCAAAAGATCCTTGAATACCAAGTTTGCTGCGTCCGGCAATTTCATCCACTTGGAGGGTCGCCCACATACCCGTAACATCGTTTGATCCGGTTTTATAGAACATTCCCGAACATCCCGTTTCGGAACCCTGCGTCTGCATGTTGACTGTTGCGCCGTCCGTAACAATAGTTGGAGAGTCACATCCTTGTGACGATGTATGCCAGGTACTGTCAAAACTTTTCAATGGCGCCGATTCCATAGCCGTGGCGCAAACTGTCCAGCCTGCAATAATTAAAACCGCCCAAAAACCAATATTCCAAAATTTATCAGACCTTTTCATTTTCATCCCCCTGTATTTTTTATTGTTATAAACCCTGCCACGCATCCATCAGATTTGGAATTTTCCGATGATTGAGGTGATATATTCAATCTGGCCGGCATTCAATTCTGGATACATGGGAAGAGAGACAATTTCCCGCGATGCTTTCAATGCTTCCGGGAAATCCTTTTCAGAATGTTCCAGATAGTGATAGGCATTCAGATACGGCAATGGAATCGGGTAGTGGATACCGGTACTGATCCCGTTTGATTTCAGAAATTCCTGAAATCCATTGCGTTTTTCAGCCGGTACACGCACCACGTACAGGTGATATACGGCGTTGACATTTGGCATTTCATTCGGAGTTTCTACCGGCAGATTTTTAAGAAGTTCCGTATAGATGCGCGCATTTCTTTGCCGGCTTTCCGTCCATCGGGGAAGATGCCCGAGTTTCACATCCAGAATCGCCGCCTGAAGACCATCCAGCCGGCTGTTGATGCCTTCAAAGTCATGATCATATTTCTGGGATCTGCCGTGATTGGCAAACTTTCGGGCTTTTGCCGCCCACTCCGCGTTGTCAGTCACAACGGCGCCGCCATCGCCGTAGGCGCCCAGGTTTTTCCCGGGGTAAAAACTGTAACACGTGATGTCTGCCAGGGTCGCAACCGGATTTCCATAATACACTGCCCCATGAGCCTGGGCCGCGTCACCAACGATGTAAAGATTGTGTTTTTTGGCAATTGCCCGGATCGGATCCATATCGGCCGGTTGCCCAAAAAGATGCACCGGAACAATTGCCCGGGTTTTGGGAGTGATCTTCTTTTCCAGTTGAACCACATCGATGTTGTAGGTTATCGGGTCGATATCCGTGAAAACCACTTTGGCGCCGGCTTGGGTGATGGCCTCGGATGTGGCGATAAAACTGTTGGCGACCGTAATGACCTCATCACCCGGACCGATTCCCAGCGTTTTAAACGCAATAAAGAGTGCATCGGTTCCATTGGCAACCCCGATACAGTGTCCCACGCCACAATAATTGGCAAAGGCAGATTCAAAAGAATCCAGATGCGCTCCGCCAACAAAGGCGGTTTTTGAGATAACATCCGCTATTGCAGCATCAATTTCAGGCTTGATGGTTTCATATTGGGCTTTCAAATCAACGAACGGAATCTCCATTGTAACATCTCCTGATTATAATATAAATAATTGATATATCAAATAGTTATCTCATGATATCCATAATTTAAGGAAACATATTTTCAATATATTGACTTCCAAAAATTTGCCATATCCCTCGGCAAGACATGCCAGAACAAACCGTCATATTTTTGCAATATGTACTCAAGAAATTGCTGGTAGTAAATTGCCGGATACGTTTCGGCTGCCTTGTTTCCCGAACTGTTGAGATAATCCGGATGGACATTCATCAGGGCCATCCCGCCATGACAGACAATCCAGTCGAGTTTTCTGGTCCATAAGCCGATGTCTTTCCGATTCATCAAAACAAACAGCGTAAAATCCTGTGCAAGTGTGTATGGCAGTTCGATATACCCTTTCCGTCCATTATTTGAATGAACTGCAAATGGAAAGATGGTCTCGACACCATTGGGCATGGGTTCAAACGGATCCGTATCAAATGTCGAGGCGTCATAGGCGATATCGAGATGCGTCAACCACTCCAGATTGTGATACATGGATGGGGAACGAAAGCCGACGGCATTCCATTCATCAAGTATCTGATTGATGCGTCTGGCCTGTCTTTTGAATTCCGTTATGGATTTATATAAAGAGGGATCATGTGTCAGGCCATGAATCCCGACCTCAAACCCGCGTCTGACCAATTCCTGGCGCAGCTCGGATGACACCGGATAATCATCGACAACAAAATTGAATGATGATCTGAATCCGAGTTTTTCCTCCATTTCAACAATCTTCAGACAATTGTCATGGCCTCTTTGGGTATCGACGTCATGGGTGAGAACAATCGCAAATTTTTTGTTATCCGGCCAGCCCGGCCATCCATCAGGGATGGATGCGGCTTGTTCGCAAACAGGCCAGACATTCCCATGTTTACAGCAAAGAATGGAAATGATTATCCGTCTCAGTGCGAGTTGGGTGCGCCTGGGAATCAAGTTTTTTATGGAATAATAAAAACGAATATGGGATGGCAACATGAGAGATTGATCCAATATGTTTTTAAAGAAGTTTACCGCACAGACCCGGAATGGGGAAGTGCATGGAACGAAACCGTCTTTTTTGAAGATTGCAAACCCGTAGAGTGTTTTTTACAAAAGCGGTGTCTTTACATTGGTAGCTGTGATAGGCAATTCAAATCTGTTGTTGGCATGTTACCGATGATGTAATGAGATAGCGAAGAGGCGTGTCTCTCGTTGCGTGTCACGGGGAGTTCGTGTCAGTGTTTCTGACCGATAGCGGAGAATTCGGGCCGGATTGCCGGCGACAATGGCATGCGGCGGTACATCGCGGGTCACCACGCTGCCGGCGCCGACAAGCGCGTTTTCACCAATGGTGACATTGGCCAGAATCGTTACGCCGGAGCCGATGGAGGCGCCTTTTTGAATCCGGGTGGGTTCAACGCGCCAGTCGGCTTCGGTCTGCAGCCCACCGCCCGGCGTTGTCGCTCTTGGATACGTGTCGTTGACGAAGGCAACATTGTGGCCGACAAAGACATTGTCTTCAATGGTCACACCCTCGCATATAAACGTATGGCTGGAGATTTTGCAGTTTTTGCCGATTATGGCGTTTTTTTGAATTTCCACAAAGGCGCCGATCTTGGTATTGGCGCCAATGCTGCAGCCATACAGGTTGATGAATTTGGACAATTTGACATTTTCGCCAAGCAAAACAGTGTCTGCAACACACTGGATAGTCATAGATACACCACCTTTCCCTTATTTTTAAGCGAAGAACTGGCAGCCTCCAGCATTTTGACGATGTGATGACCGGTCTCCCCGCTATTGAACGGCGTTTGGTTCTTTTCCACACAGTCCACAAAATAGCTGCATTCCAGACTCAACGCTTCCTGTTGTTCCACCTTGGGTGACCACATATCCCCGGAACGGTAGCTGACCAGCAGGGAATAGACGCTTTCTGCGTTTTTAATCTTGACCCCCTTGTCGTAGATCTTTATTTTTTCATCTGCTTCCAGATCGTTCCAGACCAGCATTTTTTTCTCGCCACCCAAAAGCGTCGTTCGTACTTTCACCGGAGAAAGCCAGTTTACATTCAGATGGGCGATCATGTTATCACCAAAATAGGCGGTAATGTAGGCCACATCCGCCAGCCCATTCAGATGACTGGCGCCGGTTGCGACAATGGCCTGCGGTTTTTCCGGAATCAGGTAGGCCATGATGGAAAAATCATGTGGTGCAAGATCCCATATGACATTGACATCATGCTGAAACAGACCCAGATTGACCCGGGTGGAATCGTAATAATACAGCGGTCCCAAAATGTCTTCTTCAATGAGCTGTTTGATTTTTCGAACTGCGCCTGTAAACACAAACGTGTGATCCACCATGATGATCAGACGGTTTTTCTGTGCCAGAGAGACCAGTTCTTCGGCTTCTGCAGACGTTGCGGTCATCGGCTTTTCCACAAATACATGTTTGCCGTTTGACAATGCCTCTTTGGCCAGCATGAAATGGGTGGAAACCGGGGTTACAATGCCCACGGCATCGATGTCCACGGCGGTGGTAATTTCCCGGTAATCCGCAGTCAGACGAATATCCGGGTAGAGTTTCTTGACCCGTTTCAGGGCGGCGGGATTGCCGTCGCAAACGGCAAGCACCTTGATTTTTTCCTGGTTATGAAAATTGCGCACAATATTGGGACCCCAGTAACCGTAACCAATCACGCCCATGCGAATCATATTTTTTCTCCTTGACGCAGATATTATTAATGGATGATTTGGGTGTTTGCGGGTTTTTTAAAATCCGCCTTTGCCGGTCAGCACCACCCACGGTGTGGCCAGGATCAGGTAAAAATCCATCCAGAAAGATCTTTCCCGAATATATTGGATATCCAGCCGGACCATTTCATCAAAGGTGGTCCGGCTTCTCCCAACCACCTGCCACAGACCGGTAATGCCGGGCTTTACAGACAATATCCGCTGACGATGCCAGGTGTCGTATTGCTCCAGTTCGTAGGGAATTGGCGGCCGTGGGCCAACCAGGGACATATCTCCGGTCAGCACATTGAAGAATTGGGGGATTTCATCCAGGCTGGTGCGGCGTATGAAGCGCCCCACGGCAGTGACCCGCGGGTCATTCCGAATCTTGAAAATCGTGTTGGTTGCCGACTGTCCCTTGGCGCCGGTAATCAGATTCTGAACAAATTCCTTGTGGATTGCTGGATCGTTATTCATCTTCATGGATCTGAACTTGTAAAAGGTGAAGCGTTTGCCGAACTGACCGATCCGCTCCTGGCGATACAGGACAGGTCCTTTTGACGTCAGCTTGACAGCCGCGGCAATGACCACAATGACGGGAGAGAAAAGAATCAGGGCGACAATGCTGCCCAGGATATCCGTAGCCCGTTTTACCTTGAGGTCGAAACTGCGATAGCGTTGCTCCTGGTGAAGATCGGGATAGAGTACCTGGTCGGATGGCAGGCAGGCATCACCGACATCACAGCCTTCCGGAAAAACGTGCATACTGACAGATATCTGATCCAGATCCCCGGGACTGAGTGTCGCGCCAAGATCGGAATGAATCCGTTGTGAAACCAGATCACGCGCCTGGATAATGTCCTGGCCACACAGTTCGGAGAAAATGACGCCGATGACGGTATCCTGAACATACCAACCCTTCTTGTCTATGTCCCGAGAACTCTCTGCCAGGGCTTTGGCGATTTTCTCCTTCAGTGCATTACCCGCGCCGTTGTATGCAATTTTTTTGATATCCAGAAGCATGAGCAGAAAGGGGCGGCGGGTACGTTCTGTGCGTTTCCGCTCCCATTCCAGGATCTGTTTGAAAAGGGGTTCTGAACACAGGCCGTTTGGATCGGTTAATTCGGATGCATGATTGAAGGTTTGCACCCGGGGTGTACGCCATCTATTGATCATATTGGTTACATTCATGGTGTCTCCACTTTGAGTATTACAGATGATATGCCGTGATGGCTGCTGTTATTGTAATTCGGGAATGCATTCATACCGCGAAAGTGGGTGAGCAGCGATGGATGCGTGTACAACGTCTGATAAAACCTATAGCTTTTCAGATAATGATTTTGGGAAGACAGCAGGGAGGAGGTGGGACTTTAGCGGCGGACGTGTTGAAAAACTCTCGGCCATCCCCGACCGATAACGCACCCCCGAATCTTGATCGGGAAGGCCGTATTTTCAAGTGGGTAGGCTACCGCCATTGGCTGTCGATGTCAGCCGGGTGAAAAAAGATGTCATGATGAAGACTGTTCGAAAAAGCGACCATGTGTTTCAGCAAAGCCCTGATCTGTCACATCTTGTCGTTGGTTGATAATATGACTATGTCGCGGCAAAATTGTAAGGGGGATTTTTTTCATTTTCTTATGGGTATATTCATACCCATAAAGGGAAACTCAAATTGTAACTGTGCAAAGAAATGGGGATGTCAATTTTTGCCCAAGTTATTGAGAAGTTACCAGAGGTAGTTGTAAATTCTCGGATTCAGGCATTAAAACATTTAAGACAATAATCGATCTATGCGAGATAGGGGAAAATCAGCGGCTCCAGAAAATTTGTCACAGAATCGGGTAGCCTGGCCCAAACCCGGGTAACTACAGAATAACCCGCACTGTTTTCCCGTACCGATGAAGCGCCCGTTTTACACCCGTAGAAAAAATACGGAGCATCAAAACATTCCACTCCCCACATTTCTTTGTAACGGATGAGTCCCATATTATCCGGCGAGCTTCTCCCGAAATCAAGAGTACGATAGCCCCGTTCCTTTGCGAGTTTTATAGTGTTCCAGAGGAGCAGGTGATTCGGAGTGAGCGTTTTCAGGGCTTCAGGATCGGAAGCGTTGTACTTGTAGTGAAGGTGGTCGCCGGCCGCGAGGAATAAAGATGCTGCAATTGGCTTTCCTTCATGTCGTGCGATCATAATGAACCCATGGCCCGGTGCGATTACGTATTTGTAGAGATTATCGAAAAACACCGGCGGCTGGGCGGGGACCCCTCTCTTCTTCCGTGTTAAATGATTCAAGCGGGAAAAAACGTGCATTGCCTCTCTATCCGTCTCCATATCAACGCATATCCCCGCTTTCTCGGCTTTTCGGATTGAGTATTTTATGGTCTTCTTATTAATGCTGTTTTCTATTTTTGCGATGTCTCTATCAAGGTCCAGGATGTGCCGTTTGAAGTAAAAGAATGGGTTGAATGATGAACAATCTGCAGCGGAACCCCTCAACTCCACGGAGCAAGTTTTTCGAATTTGATCGTGTAGAAATTTTTGTAAAAGTTGGGGCTGATCCGATTCAAAAAGGCTGAGCGGGCCACCGTAATCGGAAAAAGGCAAGGAAACAAGTTTCGCAGCCGAAAATAATCTGGTCACCCTGAATAGTGGAAGAACAAAATTAAAATTGCCGTCGGCGTCTCTTTGAGCATACAGGAAGTCTCGAAAGCCATATGTCGCGGCTATCGTCTTGAGCCACGGAGATAAATGATAGGGAGTGCTCTTTGGATGACGTATTACATATTCATCCCACGATTCCATATCTTCAGCGTTTTCCAGTTGAATACGCTCGAAACCCATTTTACTGCTTGAAGAAGATTGAAGGCTATTCGATTCAGAATTATCCATTTGGACTCCCCTACGAATCAAAAAACAATTTACACGATCCGTAAATACAGGTATTTGAGTAGGGCTTTAAAGTTACCCCAATTGATGCTGCCGATAATTTTAAGTTCGCTGTTCTCTGGAAGGCCATGAAGATTACTGTCAAAATTTTTTACGGTAACACGTCGCTCACTCACTTGATACCCTGTAATATCCGCACATTTTTTTTGATCAAGACAGAATGGCCCTGCAGTGTTATCGTGGTGGTTAAGCGCCGCGAAATTGACAAATCTCAGGGGCTGACCCGAGGCGCCCTTTGCCCAGATTCCGTGTTTTCGTCAGTTCCATTGCTTCATAGCAAATGAAACAGGGAAGTGGCGTTCCGTTTTACTCAACAGCAACTGTTTGCCCTTGTTAAGGGTGCTTGCTATATGATCCAAATCTTCTTTTGATAGGGTATAGTGGTTTGGAATCGCAAGAACTCGCTTTGAGCACAGTTCTGCAGTTATGCAACCACCTCGATAACCGTACAAATTTCTGGCCGAAATAGTGATATCATCCAGATATTTTGCCGAATCAATGCCGGATCTAAAAAGGTAATCCGCCATCATATCTCTGTGCTCAGTACATTGAAATTTCAATACGAATTGATAATAATTGCTTCTGCAATACGACTTCTCTATTGGAAGCAGAATATTATTTAAATTTAAATTAATTTTCTTCAGAAGGAAAAGCGAGTTCTCTCGCTGTTTCTCAATTTTTTTTTGAAAATCTGGCAATCGATCATATAGTATTTCGAGATCACTCTTTGCGATCCTGCCTGTTGTAAAGCCCGTTTTATCCGACAAGTTCAATTTCTGATCAAGTCGCCTTCCAATTGGATATCCTGCCGTTCCATACAATGGTCTATTGTAAAGCTTCGATTTTACATATGTAGATGCGCAATGCAATATCTCTTGATGCACTTTTTTCTTTTGATATGTACTGACAATTCCTTTGATTTTATCAGACAAAGATTTATCTTGCGCGATAATGGCGCTTCCCTCTCCCGCTGATATGTATTTCCCGGAGCGGAATGAGAAAAATGAAGCTGTTGATAGCGTTCCCGTATATTTGCTATTGTACATACTAAAGAGGGAATGAGCGCAATCCTCGATAATGGGAATGTTGCCGCAAACTTCATGAATCGCATCCATATCAGCAGGGAACCCAAACATATGCGGCACGATCACGGCGGAAAGTTCTTTTCTTTTTTTCTCGATGTCTACAGCGGATATATTATAGTCATCCGCTTGGATATCCATAAACATGGGAAGGAGACGCGCCTGAATAATGGCCTCGAATACAACCGGGCAGCAAAACAAGGGGACCCCGACTTTCGATCCTTCCGTTAAATTCAATGCTTTCAAAATGGTATAGAGAGAGGCTCTTCCAGACATTGTGTAAATCGGATTCGAACCGAATATAAGAGCAAAACTTTCTGAATCATATGATCTCTCCTTGAGAGAAGCCGCCGCGGCCTTAAGGAAATCAACAAACAAATAGTCCCAATTATACCTCGGGATCAAACTTGATTTTGACATTGTCATGATGCAATTCTTCCCTATAGATACTTTATCATTTCTTCCTTTGTTGGAGGGCATCCAGGGATATGGATATAATTGTTATCTTCCGCCAGTTTTTTCGTGCAATTTCCAATGCAAACAACATGTTTCGATCGAGCAGTAAATTCCACTTTTGAGCCGAATACAAAATCCGCGCCGGTAATAATGAATTTCATTAATTTTAAATACATTTTGTACGTATATTTTATATCTTTTAACGGCATATTCTTGACATTATATAGCGTAAGGCGGCACATGGAGCACGCGCGAGGGTTGGACCACAAACGAATCTTGACGTATTTTTTATATTTGTGCACACGAAAGGCGCCGGGAGCAAAAGGAACGGCGCTATATCCTGACAATTCGAAATCATCGCGCCCGATGCCGATTTCCCGTGCGATTCTGAAGTATTCCGGTTCCTCGATATTTAGTAAACTTATTGCCGTGGCATCTACCTCGTATGCATTGTCGCCAGCGATCAATATGTTGCCTTTTTTAAAAAAATTAATCCCGTCCATAATCGTAAGCTGAGGCTGAATGAGGCTCGCCAACTGAGCAATAGGGTCGTGCAATCCCAGCCTATGAAATTTTTTTTTCATTCGGGGCGAAAGAAGGCCCTTCTGGTTCTTTAAAGCGCCTGATACTATCGCAGCCGCGCTTAATTTTAATATGGGCAGATTGATATAATTTTTTTCAAAAACAATCTTCGGCAGTTCTATTGCGCCGTATTTCCATTTTAGCTCAACTTTCTCGACTTTATCCAGATCCAGAAGCTTTACACCAAGCTCATTCGCCAGTCGCGCATATCCTGACACCTGAAAGTTCTCAAGCGGAATCGTCCCCGCGGCAGTGCCCTCCCCTATGACGATATCTGCGCTGCTGTTCTTTTCTCGTATGACTTCTACAAGAGCTCTTGTGACTTTCGGACGGGTAATTTCTCCACTATGAGATGGAACAGGGAAAACGATATTAGGCTTCAAAAAAAAACCTTTGGAAAAATCCATTTTCTTTTCAAATTGATCGAATAAATTTCGGATCGATACTTTAATATCTTTATTTTCTCTCTCAATAACGACTGACATGATTTTCGTCCTATCAATGCGGTATGTTCAGGAATTTTAAGACGTCTTTCATTTTATCGCTCAGGAACGCTTCATTTTCACTTTTTCCCAATATGACCAGAGCTTCCTCCCTGCTTATAATCTCATCCCGAATCAAATTCGACAAGTAGATGCCTGCGGTAGATATTCCAAATTCCTTTTTATATGTAATATCCAGAAGGGGTTCCAAGGAACAATCATACCTCCAGCTTATCGATTTTTGAGGCTTGACCCATCCCGTCTCTTCGATGAGAATTCTTTCAATATCCCGCTGATCCCACCTCTCATATTCAAAAACATTAAGACTTTGTATCGTATCTGACTTCGTAACGGCTCTTTTGTAGACATTGAAATTACTGTTATCCGGAATAGGGAACTGTCGCCTCTGCTGAACAAGATAATAATATGTTTTGGCTTGATAATTCAGGAATTTTATCTTATCGGCAAAAGGCAATTTCTTGACCCTGTTCAATAAAAACTTCGTTCTGCTTCCCGGATTCCACAGCTCGTATTTTGTGACACCACTTAGAATCCAGGGAATGCTTTTTTCTTTTGCAACATTGTAAAGGATGGCATCGATTCCATAATGGCAAAAAATACACTGTCCCCAGAATGTACCCGTTGCCCCCGTGGAAAGTATATGGTTGCGAAGCATATCATATTCAATATTGTTTTTACTTTTGACGACCAGCAGATCCAAATCAAGCGACTTACAGACTTGTCTAATGTTGTCTCTTGCCAAATCGCATAAAAATGGGAAATCATAGCAAACTGCCAGTGCCCGAAGATCGTATTTTCTTTTCGTTAAATACGCAACATAGCAACTGTCTTTTCCGCCGCTGATTCCCAAAATGCAGTCATATTCAATCCCTTTTCGAGACTTTAGTATGTTCAGAAGTGCTTTATTTCCAAGCAGTTCCTTTTTTTTATAATCACGGCAGTAGTTACAAACGCCCTTATCATCAAAATCGATATCCGGATAGCTGTCAGGAAGTAAACACCTCGAACAACGATTGGTATTTTCATTTATCATCCAGTTTTCCATGGCACTTCCACCATTTTTATTTTTTTTGCGGGCACTCCACCAACAACCGTATAAGGAGTTATATTTTTCGTCACCACCGAATTCGCTCCCACAACAGAACCTTCTCCGATTTCCACATCCGGCAAAATAACAGCACCTGTCCCAATCCATGCGTCCTTCCTTACAACGACTTTCCCTTTTTTTTCATTCCCATAACTACGTATTTTAGAATTATTAGGAGCAGAATGTAGTACAAATGTGACGTGCGGCGAAATTGCCACTCTATCTTCGATTATTAAATTGACATCAGCGTCATTCAAATCATCAATGATGAGAATACCTTCGCCGATATAAACCTGCTTCCCGATCTCATAATGACACTTTCTCAAAAGATTGATTCTCAGGCTGCAGCCGGGCATCAACTTAGCCAATAATTTTAAGAATTTCTTTTTTATCATGATAGCATTCTCGATGTTGTCGCTGTTCAGGGTAACCGGATCAGTCGAGATAATTGTAAGTTCACGGATTCAGGCATTAAACCTAAAACAAGCTTGTTTATACTTATTTAAATGTACTTATTACTCGGTATCACCCACTGTTGGCTGGCTAAATTTTTTCACCAAATATCAGGTTCCAAATTTCTGATTACATATGATGGGCCTCATTCAACGATGCTTGCCCCGCCATCGACCACAAGCGTGTGGCCAATAATACCTGAAGAAGCTTCGGAACAAAGAAACTGTGCGGCAAGGGCAACCTCATCCGGCGTTACCAGTCTGCTTGTCGGCGTTTTATGAATCGTATCCGCCATTCTTTTTTCTCCGTCAGGCATCTTGTCCCAGGCGCCGGTTGCCACAGAGCCCGGCGAGAGGATATTGACTCGGATATCCTTTAAAGCCAGCTCGGAAGCAAGGTGCCGTGAAAACGATTCAAGGGCCCCTTTGGAGGCTCCCACAAGCGAATAAGAGCGAATGGCCCGGACCGCGCCCTGTGATGACAAGGCAACAATGGCGGCGCCTTTTGCCAGCCGGGGAATCAGTATTTTCATCAACTCAAAATAAGCCCTGATATTCAGGGCAAAAACCCAGTCGAACTGCCGGGTCGTCAATTCATCAAAGGTTCGGTGAACCCCGGTGGCGGCGCAGTGGACACAACCGGAAAGCATTTGTCCTTGTGCATCGATTAATTCCTTCAAACGTTCAAGGCCCTTTGTGCTGGTAAGGTCAGCCCTGCAAACATCAATTGCCAGTTGTTGCTGTAAAGCCATGCCGCGGAGGTCCTCGGCTGCCTGATCGTCCCGGACATAATTTGCGATAACATGCGCCCCGGCCTGCGCAAACCGCAAGGATATGGCTCTTCCGATTCCCCGCGTTCCGCCGGTAACAAGCAGACGTTTATTTTTTAATGAAAAAATATCGTTCATGGCTACCCATTTTTATGTTGAATGCAAGCGCCTTTTTATTTTGCTGCAAGTTTTGCTGCAAGAAAATTTTCCAGAATTTCATCTCGGAAATCGGGCGCAAGATGGTCATAAGAAAGAAAGCCGAAAAACAATTCCGACTTGCACACCCTTTTATTTTCAGCCTCTATCCTGCACTCGGCAGTCGCATAGCTGTCCTGATTGTTTTTTATTTCCGCAAAAATAGTCAATTTCTGATCGGGCAACACCCAATGGTGAAAGCCTGCGGATTTAATGCGCGCCAGCATGGCTTTTCCTCTGGGCTTTCTTTCCGCATCCAGGCACTTGCCCGCGGCTTGGGCCATCATCTCCGTCAACAGTACGCCCGGCACAACCGGAAATGACGGGAAATGATCCAGAAAAATCTCTTCGCCGGCTGTAAGGGTTTTGGCGGCAATAATATTTTTACCAGGTACAAGTTCAATGATGCTGTCAACCAGGATAAAACGCACGGCAAATCTCCAATAAAATCTTTATGAATCCATGATTTTGTTGTGTCTTATCAGTATTTCGATAATATCCTGAATTTTTTTGAGCTCAGATATTTCGTTCTCGGATAAGCAGATATCCAGGTCCTCATCAAGCCTTGACAAAAGCGTCAGTGTCCCCAGAGAATCCCACGTCGCAATTTCGTCACGGCTCAGCTCCGGATGAATTTTTTCTTTGCTTGCCTCAAAAACATCAGCTATCCATGCCAGCATTTGTTCATTAGTCATCATTGTTCATATTCCCGAGTTATAGTGCTGTGTAGCCGCCATCGACAACCAGATTCGTTCCGGTAATCCATGCGCTTTGCGGCGCCAGCAAAAATACCGCTGCGCGCGCTACGTCTTCCGGTTTCCCGACGCCAAGGGGGTGAGCATCCTCTATCGCCTTTACCTGTTCTTCCGAAAGAAGCGAAAACGCTTTCTGCGTCATGTTTGTTTTTACCAGCCCCGGAGATAATACATTCACGCGAATGTTTCTGCGCGAAAGCTCAACCGCCATTGAGCGTGCGAAAGCCGCAACAGCCCCCTTCGAAGCGCTGTAGCCTATCTGTCCGGGCTTTCCCACCATGCCATATACCGAAGATATAAAAAGAAACGATCCGCCGGCTTCATCAGTCACATCCCGCCGGCTCACGACACGGGCAATCTCGATGCCCGCAACCACGTTGATATCAAACATCGCCTTGACGCCATTCGCCTTGGCGTTGGCAAGGGGGCGGGTTTCGGCAATGCCTGCGCAATGGCACAAGCCATATATGCGGCCAATTGTTTTTACCCTTTCTTTTAACAAGACTTCAACAGATGCAGCATCCTGCAGATCCTGACACAGAGTTTGATGTCCTGTGCCGGTCAACCCGTTCACAACCTCCGAGAGTCTTTTTTCATCCCGCCCCAGAAGAAGGACTCGCGCATTTTGCCGGCTCAGCAAAACCGATATCGCACGGCCGATACCCGAGGTTGCCCCGGTCACCATTACATATTTTTGTTCAAAATCAATAAAAGAGTTACGGATCATCGTTTTCCTTTTGCAAATAATCAAGCTCGATATTTTTCAGTAAGGTATCGGGGCTCAGATAAATTAGCGCCGAGCTCCATGATAAACCGACACCATAGCCCAAAAGCAAAAGGGTGAGCTCTTTGTACCCCGGGCGATCCAAATTGCCCGCTGTTATAGTTAGTGGTACGGATACGCCGCCCGTATTGCCATAATCTTTCAAAATCATGGGTACCGATTTTTCTGTCAACCCCATTTTTTTACTGACATGGTGAAGGATATATTTATTGGACTGATGGAAAACATAATAATCAACCGCATCCTTGACCAGCCCTGAAGCATCGAGTGTTGCCTGAATCAGGGGAGGAACACGGGATATGATAAAATTAAAAACATGGGCTCCGTTCATTTTTACATAGTTTTTTGACGGATCTTTACAAAATCGGCTGCGGAAACCGCCGCCTTCAATGATCATGTTCTTGTAGCCGCTGCCGTCTGTATGGAGTAAAAAATGCCATTCCCTGGCTTGATTGTCGTTGTTGCATTCCAGAGCGGTTGCCGATCCCGCATCGCCGAAAAGAAGCGATACAGACCTGTCGTCTTTGTCCGAAAATCTGCTGGGCGTCTCGCCGTGGAGCAGCAATACCCGTTTAAATCCTTTTGAGGCGAGCATCATGGCAGACAGCCAAAGGCCATAGGGATAGCCCGAGCAGCCAAGCCCGATATCAAAGGCGGCGCATGCATCGGAAAGATGCAGCCGATGATGCAGCACACAGGCGGTAGAGGGCAGAAAATAGTCCGGGGTCTGGGTTACCATGATCAAACAGTCAACAGATTCCCGCTCCCATTGCAGCATATCCAAAAGTCGATCCGCAGCGGCGGCGCATAAATCACTGCTGCAGATGGAATCATCCGCCACGCGCCGCTGCCTGACGCCGGCCATGGCAACGACCTTTTTTATCTCATCCTGAGTGAACCCGTTGGCATCCTCAATATTATCAAATATTTCTTTAGGGACACAAGTTACAATGCCGACAATACGCGGGCCAACACAAGAAGAAGCTGCCATGGTTTTTCCTTTATAACGATTTTTTAATCGCCAGATGATAAACCGTTTACCCGATATAGCCTTACGCCGTATCGCTTAAAAAAAAGAACGATTTCCTCTCCCAGCTCGCTGTCAAAATCGGGCCGTTCTTTTGATTCAATATCAATCCAGAAAATATTTTTTTGCCTGCAATACAATCTGATATGCTGTGGAAGCCGCCATAAGCTTAGCAGGATATCGCATGAAAACGCGGATGGTTGGGAATCGGTTTCAAATGGTCTGTCATCCAATACAAGCAATTTCCAGAAACAAGCCTTTGTACCCCAAAACGTTTTTTTATGGGAAGTTACTGCAATTTCATTGCCGTTTTGGGAACCGCAGGCAATGCCAAAACCGTTAAAATATTCAATCATGTCTTTAACTACATCACAGAGGATCACTTTCTTATCGCTGTCCGTAAGCTGTTTGGGGAAATCGGGAGCTTTGCTGACAACTCTTGCGGGAAACCCAACGGCAAGGCTTTTCGGAGGGATGGTTCGGTTCACCAGCGAATTTGCTCCGACAACCGAACCATCGCCGATTCGGGTCCCGGGCAAAACAAAAACACGCCACGCCAGTGAAACGCTGTTGCCGATGACAATATCGTTGAATTCGACATCGTATCCCTCAAAACGACTCAGCCAGGAAGAATGGCCGAATATGAGGCAGTCTCCCCCAATACCCGTATCGTTACCGATAACAATGGATTTTGCCGGGTTGATAAAGGACATCTGCATGATTTGACTGTTTTTCCCGACAATAAATTTTGAATCCGGGTACTGCAATCCACCAACAAATACCTGCTCATTAATTTTTGTCCCATCTCCGATTTCAATGTGCGGGGTGTCAATAAAAGTTATTGCGCCTATGGAAACATGCGCACCGATCGTTATGGTTCTGCCACGAATAACGGTCAGGAAGCCGATGGCGGTATCATCACCGATCGTAACGCTGCCGCCGATAATAACGGAGCCAAAACCAATTGACACTTTTTTGCCAATTTTGTACCCCCTGAGGCGATAAAGAATTTTTTTAAAAAAACTGGGGAGTAACCCATATAAAATAATATCTTTCAAGGGAATCCTGGTTTTTGAGATCAGCATTTCCGATTGCCCCGGTCTGTATGGATGATGTTTTTAATCGTCTTTTTCTCAATCTTACCGCTGGCGGTTTTAGGAAAACTTTCAACAAATTCTTTTGGAGCGATCCTATGAGCACCGCTTTTAATCATTTCACTTTTTCTGCCGACCATATAAAAATACCCTTCTTCATCCATAATAGCCAGATCGCCTGTCCACAGACCTTCATCTCGGAGCATCTTGGCCGTGGCTGCGGGATCCTTCCAATAGCCCCGCATGATATTGCGGCCGCAGGCGACGATTTCGCCCACCTCCTTAGAGGCACATTAAAACCGGATTCTCCTCGTTGAAACGTTTCCCATCTGATCTTTTCTGCCTCGACAACAAGAATCACTCCATCAACCGAACTTCCAAGACTAATAGCATCGTTTATCAAGAGCGTCAGAAACTCGAACAGAATGCATATTGCTTTTAAGATAATGATTTTGGGAAGACATCAGGGAGGGGGGAGGTCTTTAGCGGCTGACGCCTTGAAAACTCTCGGGCATCCCCGAGATAACGCAATCAAAATCTTAATCTTCAAGGCGATACCGGCAGTCAGCCTGGCAGCATTAACAAATTCATATCAGTAGAAAACGTATGAATTGAAGCGGATCGCTCAGAGTCTGTTTGTAGATTCTGGATCAGGCCTGATAACAAGACCTCAGATGCGATATTCAAACAGACCCTCAGATTTTTTCGATCATATTTTTGCGGATCTGCACCCGGGTCTGTCTTTCAAGGGTGTTCAGCAGCACAATGACCCGATCGGTTGCATTGATTTTATCCAGAAAAATTCCCTCCAGGCCGGCCAGAGGGCCCTCTTCAATCCGAACATGATCTCCTGCAGCAAGCTGTAGCGTTTCCATATTGACAATACCTTTCTCAGTTCGTTGTCTGATAAAATCGATAATTGCATTGTCCACGGTCCAGGGTTGGCCGGAATGATCTCCCACCAGCCGTCTGACGCCCCGCGTATAGCGGATGGTATGCGCATAACGGGGCCCGTCAAATTTTACAAAAACATAGTGGGGAAAAAGATTTTCAACCACAACACGGGGTTTGGATCGAAGATAGGAGCGTTTCCTGATTTTGGGGCAGAACGTTTCTACTTCCGAAAGCTCCTGCAGCAAGTGGCAGACAGAGTCTTCCCTGGCCGGCTTTATATGAATACAATACCAGGCTTTCATAATCCTCCATTCGGGTAGGCTACCGCCATTGGCTGTCGTTGTCAGCCGGGTGAAAAAGAGATGTTCTGACGAAGGATGTCCGAAAAAGCGACCATGTGTTTCAGAGTGGTCTCGATCGGTTTGATCCTGTCGTTGGTTTCTATTATCAACAAGTCGCTGAAAAATGTAAGGGGGATTTTTTTCATTTTCTGATGGGTAGATTCATACCCATTATCCGCGGCATGCCCCGGGGATTGTCGATTTGCCATAAAATGGGATTGAACCCGGATGCGATCGCTTTTTATTGTTTGACCATGTATCACAATTGCATTGACTAAAAATGCACAAATTTATAGAAGAATATAAGCCAGAAAATCTGGCTTATGCCGGATAACCTTTCGGGAAAATATAGCTTTCCAGATAAAGATTTAGGGTGGGTATCGGTCGGGGATAGGCCTTTGTTCGGCCATTCCCGACCGATAACGAAGCGAAGTTGTTTTTCTGAAAGTCCATCGCAAAGCAAATGGCTAAAATATTACCGGAGCTGTCATCATGAGCACCCCCGCCATTCTGATCGTTGAAGATGAAGCAATTGTATCCGAAGACATTGCCAACAAGCTTCGGAAAATTGGCTACGAGATTGCCGGCACAACCGACACTGGTGAAGAGGCGATTGAGATCGCCTGCCGGCAACATCCGTCGTTGGTGCTGATGGATGTCCGTCTGGCCGGAGCCATGGACGGCATTGCGGCGGCAGACGCGATCCGCAGGATGTGCCAGATCCCGGTGGTTTTTCTGACGGCGCATTCCGACAGCGCCACAATCCATCGCGCAAAGCAGGCAGAAGTGTTTGGATACATACTGAAGCCGTTTGACGATCGCGAACTGTGCACGCAGATTGAGATGGCGCTGTACAAGCACCTCGCCGAACTGCGATTGCGCCAGAGTGAGGAACGGTTTCGCAGTGTAATCGAAAATATCCCGTCTGTGGCTGTGCGTGGCTGTGGGCCGGATTGCATTACACGATACTGGAACCAGGCTTCCGAGCGGCTCTATGGATACAGTGCACAGGAGGCCATGGGCCGTAACGTGATGGATCTGATCATTCCACCGGAAATGCGGGCGGATGTTGAACAGGCGATACAGCAGATGGTCATGACCGGACAGCCCGTCGCTTCTTCGGAGTTGTCACTCTTGCATCGGAATGGCACACGCGTGACGGTTTTTTCAAGCCATGCTGTTGTTCAGGTTCCAGGGCAGGCGCCCGAATTGTTCTGTATGGACGTAGACCTGACCGAGCGCAAGAACTTGGAGGAGGCACTCCAAAAATCACACGATAAACTCGAACAGCAGGTTGCGGACCGTACGGCCATGCTTCTCATCGCATTGGAAGAGGCGGAAAAAAGAAAACAGATTGCTGAAACCGCCCTGGTTGAAATAGAGAAGCTGAAAAATCAACTGGAGGCCGAAAGAGCCTACCTGGTAGATGAAATTCAACTGGAAAACAATTATGAGAACATTGTCGGTCAAAGTGACAGCCTTAAATACGTGCTTTACAAAGTGAATCAAATTGCCGCCAGCGATACCCCGGTGCTTGTTCTGGGAGAGACCGGAACCGGCAAGGAGTTGGTTGCCCGGGCCATTCACGCCTTGAGTTCACGCAAAAATCGGGCCCTGGTAAAAGTCAATTGCGCCTCACTTCCCCAAAATATCATCGAAAGCGAACTTTTCGGTCATGAAAAAGGCGCTTTCACCGATGCGAAATCCAGACGTCTGGGACGATTTGAGGTGGCGCACGGCACCACCCTTTTTCTGGATGAAATTGGCGAATTACCCCTGGAATTACAATCAAAGCTGCTTAGAGTGCTGCAGGATGGCGAATTTGAACGTTTGGGCAGTTCCCACACCATCAAGGTCGATGTGCGGATTATCGCTGCCACAAACCGTAATCTGGAAGAGGAATGCCGAAAAGGCCGTTTCCGTAAAGACCTCTGGTATCGCCTGGATGTTTTTCCGATTACGGTGCCGCCGCTCCGGGATCGCATTGAAGATATCCCGCTTCTGGTGGATTTTTATGTCAAAAAGATTTCCAAGCGGATGGGGAAAGACATCGAAATGATCCCGGCCGGTGTCATGCGCGCCTTACAGGATTATACCTGGCCAGGAAATATCCGGGAACTGGAAAACGTCCTTGAGCGCGCCGTGATCGACTCTCCGGGTCCCAAGCTGCGTCTGATCGAGGAACTCAAGAATCCACTGACCCGGGTGAGCCCACCCCAAAAAACGTTGCAAGCGGTCGAACGCGACTATATCCTCCAGACGCTTGAGAAGACCCGGTGGAAAGTCGGCGGAAAAAACAGCGCGGCTGAAATCCTCGGGCTCGACCGCGGCACCTTGCGCGCGCGGATGCGTAAACTGGGCATCCGGAAACCATAAAATCGTATTTCATCCAAAACCCATAATCCCCCCCTGTTTTTGTCCCCCCTACACCCCAAAAACCGATAAAAAAAGGTTAAATATAACCGAATGATCATATATGACCATTCGGTTATGCCGATTGCCGGCAGCCATCCAAAATGTATTTCAGTCAATTTTTTAAATAAATCAAAATGATAGACAAATTAAATCAGATGCTCGAACGCTTGGCACAAAGAATGCGTAAGGCTTGCGTGATAGTCATTTTTTAACGGCTGCAGATTCAGGCCAAACCACATAAAAATATCTGGGAGACAAACAGGATGAGAACGCCAAAAACAATCAAACGGGATATTTTAAGCAAATTTCGATCGGGGCTGGATAAATATGATACCATTCCATCAACATGGCTGCGGGATAAATACCTGTCATTATTGTCTTTGGAAGAAAAAGACCATTTTAATCAGGCGGTATCGGATCTGATTGAAAAAGGACTGATTGAAAGAGTGAATGATTACAACCCCTCCCTTCGATTGACGGATAAGGGCGCAGATTTGATTTGTTGATCAATCTGTTTCGGGAGTGCATGTATTCCCGACAAATCAACCGACATGACCAAAAGGAGAAGAATCTTTATGAGAAGAATTGGCTCAAAACCAAGCACCAAAGAAATCCGGTTTTCATTTGAAGCCGTCGAAGCAAAAAAAGTTTCCCTGGTTGGAGAATTTAACAACTGGAATCCTGAAGCCGATCCGATGGAAAGAAAGGACGATGGAACCTGGACAACCACAAAGAAACTTCCGGCGGGTAACCTCGAATACAAGTTCTGGATCGATGGCGAATGGATGCCGGATCCACAAAATCTGAGATCTTGCCCGAACTGCTTCGGGACACAAAACAACATTGTCAAAGTCATCTTGTGAAAATGACGTGCTGGTTGTTTGCAGTGTTGACGTTACTATCGTTTTATGTCACGTAAATCCAATCGTCTTTTTGTGCCTGAACGGAAATCCAGGTTCCCGTAAATTTTTGCTGAATATGACGGATTTGGTGGTTGAGTTGTTAACCCTGCCTGATGAGGATTCAAAAGATCAATGAGCAAAACCTATCTTGGGCGATTGCCGGAAAGCGACCCGCTTCACGGGTATCTTCAACATGAAATCCAGGCACAAATCAACAGCTTGTCAGGTCAGGCGGGTTACCGGGTTTTTCGGCTGACCGGCTCCAACGATGTGTATCTGTACGAAGACAGATACACCGGTACAAAGGTCGTCGGGAAGTATTTTCGCACGGTCCGGAAATGGGATATGGAAAAGGCTGTTGCGCATTTGACGCGCGAATTTGACAACCTCTGCAGGATGCGTGAGTACGGACTGACAGGTTATCCCCACCATATTGTTCGTCCGCTGGGCCGCAACCCGTCGCTGAATGCGCTTCTGGTCACCGAATACTGTGATGGCGAACTTTTCAGCGAATTGATCACCGATGTGATCAAAAACGGCGATAACAACCGTCTCTATCACAAACTGACGGCGCTCGCGTATTTTTTGTCGGAATTTCACAATCGGACGGCTATCGGCGCCGGTGTCGACTTCCATCAGATGTGCGATTATATGGACCGCCTGATAAACAGGCTTTTAGAAATTGACGCCATGAGCCGGGACGAATCACATGAGTTGTACCGGCTGCGTGACCAGTGGCGCAATGACCCGAAGATGTGGGCGGATCAACAGGTGATGGCGCATGGCGATGCGACGCCGGATAATTTCATGTTCGGGGGTGACCTGAGTGTGGTTGCGCTGGACCTGGAGCGGACCATGCGTGCGGACCGGGTTTTCGACACGGGCCGCATTGCCGGCGAGCTGAAACATTTCTTCATGCAGGCGACAGGAGACAGACATGCGGCTGAACCATTTATCGGCCATTTTCTCCGGGAATACGCCTGCCACTTCCCGGACCGTGAAGCCGCCTTCCGATCGATCACCGGCAGAACACCGTTTTACATGGGACTCACGCTGCTGCGCATTGCACGGAACACCTGGGTCAGGTCCGATTACCGGCGTCGCCTCATCAATGAAGCAAAAGAATGTCTGAGAGCCTGTTTGAACATCCCGTCTGAGGCCCGCTAACTGCGTTGAAAAGCGCCTCAAAATGCTCACATACTCCGGGTATGCTCCGCTTTTGATGCGCTTTTCGCCTTGTTATCGGGCCTGATCCAGAATCTTCAAACAGGCTCCGAGGAGATTGTGATGGTCATCAGAGGGATCATTTTCGATATCAACGGAACATTGACAGATATTCTCACAAACGAATGGCACGACGACATCTATCGTATGCTCGGCAACCTGCTTGCCTATCAGGGAATAACCCTTGCCCCGAACGCGATCAGGGATTTGTATTTTCAGATCATGAAGGAGCAGCGGGCGGAAAGCCGCGAGACATATCCGGAGTTTGATGCGGTCGGCATCTTTCGTGAGATTCTGACCCGGCACACATCGGAATTTACGCGCCGTCTACCGCCTGAAAAGCGTGAACAGCTCCCGGTTTTTCTTGCTGAAATGTACCGCGCCGCATCGTGCTATCGTCTGCAGCTTTATGACGGTGTGGCGGAAACCCTCAGACAACTGATCCCGAAATATCAACTGGCAATCGTTTCTGACGGCCAGTCGGCGTATGCGGTTGCCGAGTTGAACGCTGTTGGACTGTCAGGCATTTTCAACCCGGTCATCATTTCCGGCCATTTTGGTTTTCGAAAACCCGATCCCAGGCTGTTCGAGACTGCCCTCAGCATCATGAATATGGCGCCGTCAGAGGTTTTGTATGTGGGCAACGACATGTTCCGTGACGTATATGGGGCACAGCAAGTGGGTATAAAAACGGTCTTCTTCCGATCGAATCAGGGGCAGCAGGAAAAAGAGGGGGTGCAGCCGGACTATATCATTTATGGTTTTCCGGAACTGCTGAATGCGGTGCGATTTTTTGAGAAGCGGTGAGGAACCCGTTTTCATTACACGCAATGGCAGGGGGGATCAAAGATAGATTCAAATTCGATCCACAGATAGAGACAAGGCATGCCTTGTCTCTATGGTCAGACCGGCTGAAACGGTGATCAAGGCCCAAAATTTCCTTTTGACACGCCAGTGGACCAATTGGAACCCAGTCCGGAATTCAAACCCCGGCGCCTGTCCGATACGATTCATCGAAACGGTTGTGAATTTGGGGTTGCCCGTCACCGATCCGTGTAATTGACAGCGTTCTGGATAGCGATTCCACCCTGTTCCGCAACAGCCATGGCAAAATTGATATCGGCCGGGGAGAAATACCGGACCTCCGAAGTCAGCAGCCGAATCATGCCGATGGTTTCATCCTGAACCGAAATGGGAACCGCCAGGACACTGCCGACACCTTCGGCTGCGGCTTCTTTGTGATAAATCGTATGCAGATCAACGGTGGCATCGGGAATCATGACCGGCTCTCCTTTCATGATGTAATACGTCGCCAGTTCATCATCAAGCGGGCCACGTTCAAGATAGGACTTGCTCAAGCCATAGGCCGCTTTCAGTTCCAGACGGCCCTTGTTGGATTCAATCAGCCGGATGGTGCAGGCTTTCAGGCCCATGACTTCCGTCAGCCGGGTTACGATCAGGTTCAGAATCTGATCCAGATTTCGGGTGGCATTGATGGTCTTACCAATTTCAAACAACGCCCTGAAATACCCAAGCTGGCACTTCTGCCTCTCGTAAATCCTTGCGTTTTCAATGGCGATTCCGCATTGTTCGGCCAGAGCTGCTACAAAGCTGATCTCCTGTTGAACAAATTCCCGTGACGTTCGGCTCAACAGCCTGAGAACACCTGTGATTTCCCCGCAAATGGGAATCGGTACAACCAGAATACTTTTAATTCCCTCTTTTCGGGCCGCTTCGGGGTAGTGGATGCGGGGGTCGGCGGACGCATCAAAAATGGCAATCGGGACGCCTTTCAGTGCGTTCAGCACACTGCTTTCGGTATCCACCGGCCCCCGTTGAAGATAATCGTCGCTGAGACCGGAGGCTGCATGCAGCACCAGCTTTTTACCGCTGTTATCCAGCAGGCGGATGGTCGCGGCATCGACGCCGATGACTTCCGGAACTTTTTGGGCAATCAGATTGAAAAGCTCATTCATGTCCAGTTTGGAGGTAATCGCCTGTGTAACATCAATAAACAATTGCAGGTATGATTTTTCGTGATTCTGGTTCAATAGCTATCTCCCGTCGTATGTTGATCAAATTTAAAAATGTCTCCTGTTTTTCCCGGATATCGAAAACGATACACGTCCATTGTTTCAGATGTCAAAAGAAAACGGCAGACAATGACTCAAGAAGGCTGATTCATGAACGAAAAGCGATATTGTGAGGGTCCACCCATATGAGAACAATATCCGCAAAAACATCCAAGAATCGGAGAAAGGAGATTTTGCCATGAAAGATAAATCCAGTTTGCATCAAAAAGTTCAGGAACTATGTGACTGTTTTGCAACGACAGATCCGCTCAAAGAAATGTCCGAGGTAAAAGATGATCCGGACAAGGAAGCAGCGGCGTTGAAATGGCTGGCTTTGGCCGCCTTGCACGGTGTGAACAGCAATGCCGAAATGATCAGTCTCACCCGGACAGATGACGGCAATGTCTGTGTCACTGCTGAATATCGCAAAACAGAACTTCCCTCTCCCGGACTTGACGTGGCTGAAAAAATCATCGAATCACTCATCGGAATTACGCATCTGGAGGAAGGCCGGGGAAAAACCCGATTGGCATTGGGTATTCGGGATAGCAGCCTGGATCTGACGGTAAAAATGAAATCAAAAGACAACCGAAAAAAAATATCCCTGAAGTTTCCGTGAAATTGGGAGAGGCTGTCACAAGTCCTGCTTTTTTTTGCGGGCGTTTGAGAAGCGGATCATGGCTCTGACCGTTTAACCGCAAAGCGGTCAGGCCGCCTCTCACAACTCATATTGCAATACTGAACTTCCAAAGTTTTTTGTATCCCATCAAATAAATTGTCCGCTGCACTCGGGCAACTTCGAGAAAAAATCCATCCTAACCTGCTTATCTCCGCCATCAAATTTTTTTCAAATATGAGGTTCGCTTTTTTTCTTGTTTCCATATATTTATCATGACATTATAATTTTCGGGGGTTTCTTCAACATTGCCCCGCTCGAATGATCCACCCCTGATTGTCAATCTGTTCTCAAAATTTCGTTCTCTTTTTTACCCTGATAATACGAGCGCCTACGATTGGGGTGATGCCAAAACCGGACTTGGATGAAAACCAATCATGAAGCGGGAGATACATCATGAAAGGCAATGTTGACCAATCTGAACAATCCACCAAAATACGCAGGCAGGCTGAAGTGATTGCCGGAAACAGGGCAAAATCTTATCCGGAAGGATTTGACTGCCTGCCGCCCGAAAAAATCATGCAGATACTCCATGAACTGCGGGTGCATCAGGTCGAGTTGGAAATACAGAATGAAGAACTGCGTCAAACCCAGTCGAAACTGGAGGCTACCGAGGCGCGCTATCGGGATCTTTATGATACGGCGCCGGCGGGTTATTGCACCCTTTCCGAAAGGGGGGTGATTCTGGAAGCCAATCTCACAGCCGCAACCCTGCTGGGAGTGGACAGGGATGCCCTGATCAGGCAGCCGATTACCCGGTTCATCCTGAATGAAGACCAGGACATTTACTACCTTCACAGCAAACATCTCTTTGAAACCGGTAACCCGAAGGCATATGACCTGCGGATGGTGAAACGTGATAAAACACCATTCTGGGCGCATATCGAGGCGACTGTCACGCGGGATACTGACAGCGATTTATTGATCCGTGTCATGATCAGTGACATCTCCGAGCGCAGACATGCGGAAAAGGAACTGCGGGAAAGCGAGGATCGGTTTCGAACCCTGGCGACCCTGGCGCCATCAGGCATTTACCAGTGTGATTCCAAAGGCCAGTGTCAATATGTCAACCCCCGCTGGTGTGAAATGGCCGGTCTGAGCCCGAACGAGGCGCTTGGAACCGGTTGGATCAGGGGGGTGCATCCCGATGATCGGGAGTTTATATTTTCAAACTGGCAGAAGATGGTTGCGTCTAAAGGTAAATGGGGACTTGAATACCGGTTTCAAACCCCTGCCGGCAAAATCACATGGGTCTATGGATTGGCCGCCCCTCGGCGGGATGCTTCGGGAAATATCATCGGTTATATCGGCATAAATGTGGATATTACCGAACGTAGGGTTTCGGAAGACATATTGCGGAAGATGTCCGAGCGTTTGGATTTGGCGCAGCATGTGGCCAGAGCAGGCGTATGGGACTGGAATCTTGTAACGGGTCACATCGAATGGTCCCCCCAACTGTTTGAGATCTTTGGACTGGACCCATTGAAACACACGGCATCATTTGAAACTTGGAAAAGCATCTTGTATCCCAAGGATGCTGAAATTGCCGGAGTCCGGATTGACCAGGCACTGAAACAGCAGGTTACCCTGGACAGCAGTTATCGGATTGTTTTGCCCGATGGGCGGATACGCTGGATAAACGCTGTTGGGCAAGGCAAATACGACAAACTGGGCTGCCCGACACGAATGACAGGTATTTGCATGGATATCACCGAACGCAAGCGGGTCGAAGAAGCGTTATTGAAAACCCAGCACCAGCTTAAACTGATCTTTGACACGGTGCCGGCGTTGATCTGGCAAAAAGACCGCGAAGGCAGGTACCTGCAAGTGAACCAGGCGTATTGCCGGATTTTCGGTTTGTCAGAAAAAGACATTCTGGGCAAAACGGATTATGATATTTTCCCGAATGATGTCGCTGAGAAATATGTCAGCGATGATCAAAAAATTCTGAATTCCGGCATTTCCGAATACGGTGTTGAAGAGCCGTTTCAAAAACTTTCAGGGGAACGGGGCTGGGGCGTGACCAATAAAATGGTTTACTGCGATGATGATGGCCATCCCTCCGGGACGATCGGGTTTGCAATTGATGTTACGGACCGCAAGCGTGCAGAGCGGGGGCTGCGGGAGAGTGAGGCGTTATACCGCAGTATCGGCGAGTCCATCGATTATGGCGTATGGGTCTGCACGCCCGATGGCAGAAACACGTACGCCAGCGAGAGCTTTCTCAAAATGGCGGGCATCACGCAGGAGCAGTGTTCAAATTTTGGCTGGGGGAATTTGCTTCATCCGGATGATGCAGAACGAACCATCGCTGCATGGCAGGAATGTGTCCGTACAGGTGGCAAGTGGGATATTGAACATCGGTTCCGTGGAACGGACGGCCGATGGCATCATGTGCTGGCGCGCGGCGTGCCGGTCAAAAATGACCAGGGCGAGATCTTTTGTTGGGCAGGCTTCAATCTCGACATCAGCAGGCTGAAACACGCCGAAGAACGGCTCAGGGAATCGCTGGCCGAAAAGGAAGTCCTGCTGAAAGAGGTTCATCACCGGGTAAAGAACAACCTCCAGATCATTTCCAGCCTGGTCAGTTTACAGGCCGACACCCTGGCGGATGAGCAGTTGACAGGAGTTTTCAATGATGTGCGTGACAGGGTCCGCACCATGGCGCTGGTGCACGAAAAACTGTATCAGTCGGACGATCTGGCAAGGCTGGATTTTTCCGAATATGCACATGGCTTATTGAATTATCTCTGGAATTCCCACGGCGCTGCAACCCGGAACGTGCGTCTCAACATGTCAATCACACCGGTCATCCTGCCGGTTGAGATGGTGGTCAATTGCGGGTTGATCCTGAACGAACTGGCTGCCAACGCCATTAGACACGCATTCCCCCATGGCGGCGGCGGTGAGGTCAGCGTGACCCTGGAGCATAATTCCGCAACAGGGGATACCTGTCTGTGTGTGAGAGACAGCGGCGTTGGTCTGCCTGCGGATCTGGACTGTCGGCAAGCCTCCTCGCTCGGTTTGCGTCTGGTGAAAATGCTGACCAAACAGATACACGGATCATTGCAAACAGGTCCCGGTCCCGGCGCGGAGTTCCAAATCAGGTTTAATATAAAAGGAATCCCATCATGAGTAACGCCACCATTCTGATTGTTGAAGACGAAGCCATCATCTCATTGGATATTGCCAATAAGGTCCAAAAAATGGGCTACGAGGTTGTGGGGGAGACCGACACCGGAGAGGAAGCGGTCGATCTTGTCCGCAGGTTGCGACCATCGATCGTGTTGATGGACATACACCTGGCTGGTGCAATGGATGGTATCGCAGCGGCTGATGCAATCCGGCAGGAGTGCTATTTGCCGGTGCTGTTTCTTTCGGCGCATTCGGACAAGGACGCGATCCAGCGCGCAGGGCAGGTGGAAGCGTTCGGATACATCCTGAAACCATTTGAAGATCGTGAACTGCACACGCAGATTGAGATTGCGCTATACAAGCATGCCGCCGAACAGCGTCTTCGCGAGAGCGAATCCCGTTTGCGGGAGGTTCTGGAGAATTCGCTGGACGCCTCTTACAAGCGCAATCTGCAAACAAAAACATATGATTATCTAAGCCCTGTCTTTACCCGGATTTCCGGCTATACCCCGGCCGAGATAATGGACTTATCTTTTGAAAACATGAAAGCGTTGATCCATCCGGACGACCAGGCTGAATTCGAACGGTTGATTTCCGAGTCCAAATTCGGCGATGCCGGCGCTGCGTATCATATGGAATATCGTTTCAGACACAAGAAGGGTCATTACATCTGGCTTCATAATCAATTCACCATCCTGAGTGATACATGCGGACAGCCAATGGCAAATATTGGAATCATCCGTGACATCACCGACCGCAAACGGGATGAAACAGAACGGGCAAAACTCGAAGCTCAGAACAAGCAGCTTCAGAAGGCCGAAAGTCTGGGACGCATGGCAGGCGCCATTGCCCACCTTTTCAACAATCAGTTACATGTTGTCATGGGGAACCTGGAAATGGCCATGGACGCCCTGAGGCAGGGAGTAAGTCCGACAGAAAACATGACCTCAGCCATGCATGCAACTCAAAAGGCGGCAGAGGTGAGTTCTCTGATGTTGACGTATCTGGGGCAGATACCCGGTCAGCGTGAGCCCATGGATTTTTCCGAAGTCTGCCACAGAAGCTTTACCCTGCTCCAGGCCAGAGCACCGAAAGGCACGCTCATCAAAACGGATTTTCCATCTCCCGGCCCAGTCATTCGTGGGAATGCCGGTCAGATACATCATGTTGTGTCCAACCTGCTGACCAATGCCTGGGAATCTGCCGATGAGCACCGAAGGGGCATCAGCATGGTTGTCAAGACGGTTTCTCAGGCGGATATTCTTCCCCTGAAGAGCTTTCCCATCGACTGGCAGCCCCGGGATGCGGCTTATGCGTGCCTGGAAGTCGCGGATGCCGGTTGCGGTATTTCGGAAAAGGACATCGAAAAAATCTGCGACCCGTTTTTCTCCACCAAGTTTACAGGCCGGGGGCTGGGTTTGCCCGTAGTGCTGGGAATCATGCGCGCCCACCATGGGGTTGTCACGGTGGAGAGCGAACCGGAACAGGGGAGTATTTTTCGGATATTTTTTCCGATATCGCCTGATGAAGTTCCCTGCCAGCCCGTCAAATCGGCCCGGCCCGGGATGAGGAAAGCAGGGAGTACG
>JBFXFK010000052.1:0-30977 GCA_050179135.1 Desulfatirhabdiaceae bacterium
TTCGTCATGCGCCTACCTGCGCCATGACGGCATTGAGCAGTTCTGTCTGTTTGCCGGTTGCTGCGTCGATCTGCTGTTCCAGCGTGTCACACAGGGCCATCAACTGGTCGATGCGGGCGACGATGCGGTGCTGTTCTGGAAGAGGGGGGAGCAATACCTGAATATTGTTAAGAATGTTGTGATTTAGATTTGTCATAGTTGTGCCGACAGAGTTCCCACCAAGATACTCACGCACATTTTCGGTTTTGAATAGATTCAGAATGTATTGGCGATTCATCTTGTCGACGAACCTCAGAACAAAACTACCTGTACCGCACAGGAAACCATCAGAATCATTCGTAACAATTGCACACCTTCCCATTTCTCCCCGACGAGCCATGACAATGTCGTTCTTATACAGCTTGTAAGAATCAAGCTTTTTGGCCATTTCCAGAGAAACAGAAATTGATGGATCGTGGACTATCCTTCCGTCAATCATGTGTGAAGGATTGATTAGAGGTATTCCGCCCAGCACATAATCAATCTTATGAATCATTGATCCGAATGGGCCGGTCGCGATTTCCGTTGTTAAATCTCCAAATCTCACCCACTCCCACCCCCTCGGCAGCGGATAAGGCACTTCCTCCAGCTTGATGGGCGGCAGTGGCTTGGACTGTTTGATTTTGTCTGCCTTCACCAGCCGCTGTTTTTCGGCTTTGATCTCTTTCAGCAGTTCGCTGGCAGGCGGGTCGTTGGGGTCTTGGGGGACGAGGCGGCCCATGACGGCAAGCTGGAGGATGGCCTTGCGGAGTTCGGCGACGTTGTCCTTGACGGTGTAGAGTTCGCCGAAGCGCTGTTGGATAAAGTTCCAGGCCGAGCCGTCCGGCGCGTCGAGCAGTTGCCTGATGGCAGCGGTGTGGACGGCCAGCCGCTTCTTCTCCCGATCCTTGCGCAGCTTTTCCAGCTCATCGCAACGGGCCATCAACTGCTCTATGCGGGCAACGATGCGGTGTTGTTCCCGGAGAGGTGGGAGGGGAACGCCCGTGCTTAAAATGCTTCTAAGGGAAAGTTTTGGCTGAGCCATTTTATTAGTCAGAACAGCGAATTGGTCTTGGACTATTCCAGAATTTAGTAAGTGCACTAAGAACAATTTGTCACAACCAAAAACAACGAGTCTGGAGGCATTTTCGGTAAAATTCATGCCGTCGCAGTATTCAGGAATAATTCCAACGGCGCCAATAGTTCCAGCGATAGTAATATAAATGTCATCCTTCGAGATAACGTAGTTCTTTATCTTCTCGTGCGTTTCCTGAGTAATGTATTTAACGTCACTGTCTATGATTGTTGCATTTTTCATGTTGGTGACAGTCAAGTACCTGTAGCTTGTTGGGCTCTCAGAATAGGTATGGCCTTTTGGTAGTCGTTTCCCACCCAACACAAAGCCAAGTTGCTGAACCGATGCCCACTCCCATCCCTTTTTGGGTAGTTGAAACGGACAGATACTTCCATTTGGTAGTTTGTCGTCGTTGTTTCTGAAAATGCCCGCCTTCACCAACCTCAGTTTTTGAGCTTCGATCTCTTTCAGCAGTTCCGAAGCAGGCGGATCATTCGGGTCCTGCTCCACCAACTTGCCCTGCATGGCCAGCGTCAAAATCAGTTCGCGCAGTTTGGCGATGCCGTCGGGCGCGGCAAATGCGGTGTCGAAGTGCTGCTCCAGAAGTCGGGCGGTTTGCTTATTCATCCCCGCCCTCCGGTTTCTGCACTGCCTTGATCTGCTTGAGCATCCGGTCGAAGTCGCTCTCAAACAATTTGTAGTGCTTGGTGTTGTAGATCTTGCCGTCGGCGGCAGTTATTCGAAAATTTCGAATAACTGAATTTTCCTGCAACTCACTGTCAGAGAACACCTTTTTCAGGTGGTAATTGATGGTGTGGGTTTCAACATCGTAAAGCACGCCCATCATCTTCTGGGTCAGCCAGATGTTCTCATCGGCATAAACCGCCTCGACGCCTCCTGTGCCGCAGGCGGCGACAAAGGTCAGGTATTCGGCGGCCGAGGAACGGACGATGGAGACTTCTTTCCCGGTCCTTTTCTTTCTGCTCATGCCTTCCCCCCCAAACAGGCCATCAACCCGGCTTTCAATGCCTGTTGCGCCGCTTCGAGCTGTTGAACGATCTGCTGGTACTCAACCATCAACGCTTCCGGATCACGGTGGTTGACCGCCACCTCGTGCGGGTTCTTGCAGTCCAAATTGTAGTTGCGATCGACCAGATCTTTGGCCGGGACCTTCCACGCCTGCTCGGTGGTTTTTCGGCCTTTGCGCGAGGCTCCGCCCCACCAGGCTTTTTCGAGATCGAATTCGGCGATGGTCAGGGGCTTGGAGCGGGAATAGGACTTGTAGCCCTCCGGATAGGGGTGCGCGAAGAACCAGACATCCCGGGTCGGGCCGCCTTTTTCGAAGAAGAGCATATTGGTGGCGATGCTGGTGTACGGGGCAAAGACACCCTTGGGCAGGCGGACGATGGTGTGGAGATTGAACGCTTCGAGCAGTTCGCGTTTGAGGTTGGTCTTGGCGCCTTCGCCAAAGAGAAAGCCGTCTGGCAGGACTACGGCGGCCTTGCCGGTGTCGTGCTTCAAGATGTGCATGATCAGCGCCATGAACAGATCGGCGGTCTCGCGGGTCTGGTACTTGCGCGGAAAGTTGTTCTCGATGCCATCCTCTTCCATGCCGCCGAAGGGGGGATTGGTGATGATCAGGTCCACCCGGTCGCGGGGGCCGTAGTCCTTGAGGGGGCGGCTCAGGGTATTGTCGTGGCGGACGTTGGTGGGTACGTCGATGCCGTGGAGCATCATGTTGGTCATGGCCAGCATGTGCGGCAGGGGCTTTTTCTCCACGCCGTGGATGGTCTCCTGCAGGCGCTTGTGCCTGGCCCGGGTATGGAGCTTGCCGCGAACGATGATACGGCCTTTGGTGAGAGGAAATTCCTCCCTGACCTGGGTTGAGATATCCCAGCACGCCTGTTCCAGGGCGGGTGTAATGTATTTGGTGCAGATATCACGCTCGGAGAGTTGCTTCTTGTTCATCAGTGCAACCTTCCCTGTTCTTTTGCCCTGGCCATAATGGTTTGCCTCAAATTCTGGTGCGCAACTTGTTCAACGTCCGATAATGCGCGTCAATATAGCAGGTGACATTGCAGGTGGAAAGCGGAAAATTGCCGAGTTTTTCAGAATTTTCAGATGACAGTACATCCCATATCTATTGCCGGCAACTCAAAAAATTGAGCGCCTTCATGGTCATGACAACATCCTCATGCTGATTCAGCACATGGATATCCGAGCGGACCAGTCCCCGGTCCGGTTTTGAACGGGAGCGTCTGGCTTCAATCACGGTGACGCACATGGACAGCGTATCACCGGGATAAACCGGTTTGAGCCACCGCAGTTCATCCACACCCGGGGAGCCCAGGCTCGCGTTATGGGACAGAAAATGATCCACAAAAAGCCGCATCATCAATGATGCCGTATGCCAGCCACTGGCGATTAGCCCGCCATAAATGGATTGTCGTCCCGCCTCCGGATCGGTGTGGAAGGGTTGGGGATCAAATCGCTTTGCAAAGGTGATTACCTCATCCGCTTCCACAGAAATCGTTCCGAATTTATGGACGTCGCCTGTCACATAATCCTCAAAATATCGATCTTCAACAGAGGTGGTGAAAGTATCGTGATTCATTTTTCTCCATTCATCAGTCATTAAATCAAAATGTTATAAAATATATCCGAAGAATCCCCATCCCAGAATCCGCTCAATCCCGTTAATTCCGTACAAAGACATCCGGATAATCGGTTGACTCCACGCCCCGATTCCATTAGGAGATAACCTCGCTGATGTCATTGTTCACTGGAAATAACCTGAAAATGAAAACGGTCATCCGGAACCTGTCCGGGATGATACACGAATGGCTGTCATGAACCAATCACCTGTCGTATCCCGCAAGTCACGTTCCGGCTGGCTGCCATATATTCTTCTGATGATTCCCCCCTTGTGTTGGGCCGGAAATGTAGTCCTGGCCCGTGGTGTGATTCATATGATTCCCCCCATCGGTTTCGCATTCTGGAGATGGACGTTGGCGTTTTTGATCCTGGCATCCGTTACCTGGCCGCATGTCCGGAAGGACTGGCCCAGCATCATCAAACACTGGAAAGTTCTGGTGGCCCTGTCGCTTGTGGGCGTGACCTGTTTCAATACGCTGCTGTACATGGCGGTTCATACCACGACCGCGATCAACTGCGCGCTGATTCAGACGACCATGCCCGCCTTCATCATCTTGATAACCCTTGTCGCATTTCGGGAAAGTGTGCGGTTTCTGCAGATGGCCGGCGCCATATTGTGTGTGATGGGCGCATCCCTGGTGGTGTTGCGGGGCGATCTGACTACGGCATTGGATCTGTCTTTTGCCCAGGGCGATCTGCTGATGCTTCTGGCAGTGATTTGTTACGGCATCTACACGGTTCTGCTGAGAAAAAGACCGGAAATTCATCCGATGAGCTTTCTGACTGTGACATTCTGTGCCGGCGCCATCATGCTGGGGCCGCTGTATCTCTGGGAGATCTGTTTTCGGGAACCGGTTGTGTTCACCCGGGATGTGGCCCTGAGTATTGTTTATGTGGCGGTTTTTCCATCCATTGTCGCCTATTTCTGCTGGAATCGGGGCACTGAAATGATCGGGCCAAACCGTGCCGGATTGTTCATCAACCTGGTCCCGGTGTTCGCATCCATCATGGCAATGGTCTGGCTGAATGAATCGCTGAAACTGTTTCATATCATCGGCATGTGCCTGATTGTGGCCGGCATGTCGATGTTCAACCGGTCGTCCGGGAAGCGTTTGTGATTTGACAGAACTTTTAACCCGGATAGGTGAACCACGAAAAATGAATTCCTAAAGGCAGCGTTCCTGCAATGAAATTTTCACACCGGTTCATGATGTCCCGAAAAGCATTACAGGCTGTTATTGTTTGTCTTTCAAAAGCATTTCCTGTAACTCGCCCATTGTCATGCCGTCCCGGATGCAGGCTTCCCAGGCCATATTGGCCATTTCATAAATTTCCTTTTTCTTCAGGCGAACATCCGCAATTTCATTAATTACGGCATCATCAATGAATCCTTTTTTAACCACATCATGGCCTGCCGTTTGCGCCAGTCCCAGAACCCTGTCATTTTCCTCTTTAAAAAACGGGTTGTTGAGAATTTCAGAGTTCGGACGATAGATTTCAGCAACAATATTGTATCCATGATCCCCGCCGGCATTGGCGATATAATGGAAATTTGCGGAAAATGCGCCAAAATGCGCCACTTCCGGAAATCCACACACACCAATGACCACAATATGCTGCGTATCCTTATAACCTTTCCGGTGAGGGTGTGTGGTTTGGCCGTCTTCTCTGGTGATCAAAAACGGCTGAATCATGGGCAGTGTCCGCTCGATGTATTTCTTCATCAATGCGATGATGCCAAAATGATACAGCGGAGAGGCAAATACCACCAGATCTGCTTCATTGGTCTTTTGCATGATATCGGCCACATCGTCATTGAAAATACATTTCCCGGGTGTTTTGGTCCAGCAGGTGAAGCATCCCTGGCACTGCCGGATTTTCTTTTCCCGCAGATAAATGGTTTCGGATTCAGCGCCGGCTTTCCGGGCGCCGTCAATAAAGGCTTTGGCCAGTATGTCTGTTTTGCTGATTCCCTCTTTTCTGGGACTGCCCTGAATCACCACAATTTTTTTGACTTGGCCGGGTGACAATCTGACATAACGCTGTTGATGGGAAAAACGCAATGCAGACGGGATATGTGATTCCATGTTGATTCTCCTTCAGAAATTATTCGCATTTTCTGACGATTCAGATTTTGGAAAAGAAATAAACAAACCGTATTCCGGAGTCAAGCGGTTTAAAAAAACACCACTATTGACCGAACGTTTATTTCATCTGGATCATGGAGTTCAAATCAAACGCTTGTACCTCAATTTTTTCTAGCGCTTTCCAGATTTTACATAGAGGGGATCTGTTTATCATTTTCCGGGTTGACATTCGTACCCCGATTCTATTACGACATACCAAAGCATCAGAATAACCAGAAATAAGGAGACAGCATGAACGGTGCACAAACTCTATTAAATGCATTGGTCAATGCCGGTGTTACAGTTTGTTTTGCCAATCCCGGCACATCGGAAATGCATCTGGTCATGTCCATCGGCAAGACCGATGCGGTACGTCCTGTTCTGTGCCTGTTTGAGGGCGTGGCTACCGGCGCCGCTGACGGATATGCCCGCATGACCGACAAACCGGCCATCACCCTGCTGCATCTGGGCCCCGGACTGTCCAACGGCATGGCCAATCTGCACAATGCCAGAAAGGCCCATGTGCCGCTGGTCAATATCGTTGGTGATCATGCAACCCATCATTTGCAATATGAAACCCCATTACGCTCAGATGTTCCGGCACATGCGCGCATCTGTTCGGACTGGGTCGGGATTTCCCAATCCCCGGACGATCTGGCAGCGGCCGGGTTGAAGGCGGTTGAGGCCGCCATGACAGGCTCGGGAAAAATCGCCACCCTGATTGTTCCGGCCAACCATGCATGGGAAACAGCCAACACCCTGTCCCTGCCGCCGGTATCGATGCCCGGCATGGCACGGGTTCAACCCGATGTCATCGATGATATTGCGGCCCTGCTGAAGAATGGAAAGCGCAGTGCACTTCTGCTGGGGGGACGGGGCCTGCGGGAAGACGCCCTGGCTGTTGCGGGGGCCATTGCCAGCGCCACCGGCGCCGATATTCTGAGTGAAACATTTCCGGCTCACATGCATCGGGGCGCGGGTCGTGTCAAAACCACCCGGATTCCATACTTTGTCGAAAAGGCGATTGAATCTCTACAGAAATATGACCAGATCATTCTGGTCGGCGGCCTGATCCCGGTTGCATTTTTTGCATATCCGGACACCCCCGGTCTTCTGGCGAAAACAGACTGCACCATCACCACCCTGACAACCAGTGACCAATGCCCGCTGTCTGCCCTGAAATTGTTGGCCGGGATATTGAATGTTCGCCATTCCGGCATTCTGCAGGAACAGATCCGGCTGCCACAGCCATCCGGGAAATTGACGCCCCAGGCCATTGGCAGAAGCCTGAACAACCTGCTTCCGGAAAACGCCATTTTGTCGGATGAAGCCGTTACCAGTGCACTGGAGATATTTGCCTGTACAGAAGGGGCTGCGCCCCATGACTGGCTGGGAATTACCGGCGGGTCCATCGGACAGGGGCTGCCGGTCAGTCTGGGTGCGGCAATTGCCTGCCCGGACCGCAAGGTGATTGCGCTGCAGGCCGATGGCAGCGCCATGTACACGGTCCAGACCCTGTGGACAATGGCCAGGGAAAAAACGGATGTGACTGTCATACTGATGAATAACCGCAGTTATGCCATTTTGAATATCGAGCTTGCCCGCGTTGGCGCCGGTCAGCCCAATGAAAAAACCCTGTCCATGTTCAATCTTGCGCCACCGGATCTGGACTGGGTTCAGATTGCCGGGGGAATGGGGGTTCCCGCATCCCGCGCAACAACCGCCGAGGAATTTCATCAGCAATTGAGCGGAGCAATGCGTCAGAAAGGCCCTTTTCTGATTGAAGCCGTGTTGTAAATTATCGCGGAAAGCACTTTTCGTGAAGCACTATTCAGCCGTTACGATTTCATAAAAATTCAGGAGATGTTTTGCGCAAACGACCGTTGACCCCGGGTTATATCTTTTTTTATATTCTGTTTTCCCCAGAAACCTGGCGGATTCTGATCGGCATTCTTGCAGCGTGGTTTTTCACGTCTGTCATCGTATCACCGGACACGGCAACCCGGGCACAGGTCATGTTGTGGATCATGATTTCTGTCATTGGATATGCTGTATCCTTTGTGCCGGCCCGCTGGATTTCATACATGCTGGTCCGGCGCATTCTGGGTGGCAAATCGCCGTATCCGGAAAAGTCGCTCCGGAAAAGGCAGGGACGGTGACGGATATGGATGCGGTCGCGGTGCTGGGAACCCTGCCGCCGATCCGGGGGCTCAGCAGCTATTGCCGCGAATTTGCCATTGCGCTGGCCAAAACCCGGACAGTCCACTTCATTTCATTCAAACATCTCTATCCGGCCGCGCTGTATCCCGGCGGCAACCTCAGGGAAGACCGGTCATTTCCACCCATGCCATCCGGCAATCTGATTGTCAAACGGCGCCTGTCCTGGTTCAATCCATTGACCTGGCTCATGGAAGGGCTCCTGACACCCGGAGATATCCTGCATGCCCAGTGGTGGAGTCTGCCCCTTGCACCCGTTTACTGGGTGGTTTGTCTGGGTTTCCGGTTGCGCCGCAAGCCGGTTGTGTTTACCGTCCACAACGTCGTTTCCCATGAGCCATCCATCCTGTACCGGTGGGCCACGGCCTGTCTCTTTTGTCTGGGCCGTTCCTTCATTGTTCACACCAGGCTGAACAAACAGCAACTGACTGACATTTATGGTATTTCACCCGATCGCATTCATGTGATTCCCCATGGCCCGCTGGGTTTCAGGACAATTGAAAATCCGGATCATGAGGGCATTCGCAACCGACTGGGCATTTTGTCATCAGAAAATCTGCTTCTTGTGTTCGGCGCCATTCGACCGTATAAGGGAATTGATACGGCACTGAAAGCATTTGCACAGGTATTGAAAACCATACCGGAATGCAGACTTCTGATTGCCGGAAAGCTCTGGGAATCATGGGAGCCGTATGATCGCCTGATCCGGGATCTGGGTATTTTGGATCGGGTCATTTTGCATCCGGATTATATTCCTGCCTCAGATGTGGCAGGATATTTTGTTGCCGCCGATATGGTGTTGTTGCCCTATCATCATTTTGACAGTCAGAGCGGAGTTGGTGCAACCGCACTGGGTTTTGGCAAGCCGATGATTGTTTCGGATGCCGGGGGGCTGGCCGAATTTGTGGCGGACCCGCGATGTGTGGCGCCATCCGGAAACCCTTCTGCACTGGCTTCGGCGATAGTGGATTGCCTTTTGGACAGGACGCGGCTGGAATCAATGGCCCGGGATTCAGCAGCCATTGCCGGGGATATGTCCTGGTCCGGTATTATCCGGAAAACATGTGATGTTTACCGTGAAAATGGAAAAAACAGAAGACAGAATTCAGAAGTCAGTAGAAAATCGGTAAAATCATTTTCATATGATGGGGTCAAACTATCGGAATGATTCATGAATGTTTACCGAAAAATACATCGACAGAAAAAACGAATATCGAACAAGGAATGTCGAAGTTTGAAGTTTTCGGCTGCTTTGCCGGACCGCTGTAAGCCGTATT
Source organism: Desulfatirhabdiaceae bacterium (assembly GCA_050179135.1). Lineage (GTDB taxonomy): Bacteria > Desulfobacterota > Desulfobacteria > Desulfobacterales > Desulfatirhabdiaceae > UBA4064. The sequence continues at coordinate 9,369 of JBFXFK010000052.1, forward strand.
CATCCTTCTGCGGTTCCTTGTTCGATATTCTGCTGTTCGCTGTTTATTTTCATTCATGGGGGTGAATCCATTAAAATGACATATACCTTTTTATTCTGACTTCTGAATTCTGTCTTCTGACTTCTGTCTTTCAATTTTCAAAGCCATCCGTCATCATTTGTTACAGGATCAACGTGGATTATATAAGAGAACTGCTGCCCAAGATGCTGCGGTATTACCTTGCCGGAAAGGGATTCAACATCCCGGGCAGGCCCATCAACCTGACATTTTCCGTCACCAACCAGTGCCAGTCGCAATGCCGGACATGCGGGATATGGAAGCTGTATCAGATCCGTCCGGGAAAAAAATCAGAAGAGCTTGGTCTGGATGAAATTGAAAAAATATTCCGGTCCATGGGCCATATCACGGTTTTCAACATCAGCGGCGGTGAACCGTTTTTGCGCCCGGATCTGGTGGATATCATCCGGCTGGCCTGCAAATATCTCTCACCCGGCATCATTCATATCCCCAGCAATGGCATTGCCGTCAAGCGGATCACGGCCGGCGTGGTGGAAATTCTGGCCTTTCTGTCAAAACATCATCCCGGCATTCAACTGACCGTTAAACCCAGCCTGGACCATATTGGAAAAAAACATGATGAAATCCGGGGGGTTCCCGGAAACTTTGACAAGGTCATGACGCTGATCACAGCACTGAAACCGCTGGAAGCAGACCATCCGAATTTTCACCTTGAGCTGGGAACCGTCATCTCCCGGTGGAATGTTGGGGATATTGCCGAAATTGCCCGGTTTGTGACCGGATTGGGTGTAAAGAGCTATCGCAACGAAATTGCGGAACAACGCGCCGAAATGTTCAATCAGAAAGACCCGATTACACCACAACCGGCAGATTATGAGCTGGCCGTGAATCATTTCATTCGGGAAGTCCGCTGCAACATCAAAAACACGCCGCGATTCCAACGGATCACCCAGGCATTTCGTCTGGTCTATTATCAACTGGCCCAAGCCATCATGAATCAGAACCGTCAGGTCATCCCCTGTTATGCCGGAATTTCCAACGCCCATCTCACCCCGTATGGGGATGTCTGGGCCTGCTGCACACTGGGGGATACACAGGCCATGGGCAACCTTCGAAATTTCGATTATGATTTCAACGCCCTTTGGAACAGTGAAACGGCCCGAACAGTCCGAAGATTTATCCGCCAGAAAAACTGTTGTTGTCCCCTGGCCAATCAGGCCTATTCCAATATCCTGATGCATGGGCCATCGTTGATTCGGGTGCTGCGACATATTCTGGGTTCTGCGGGATAAATGAAAAAAATGTTGAGTTTTGAGTGTTGAATTTTGAGTTATAAGCGGAACATATCATTTTCATATATGGGGGTGAACCTGTCGGAATGATTCATGAGCGTTTACCGTGAAAATGCATCGCATGGGAAAAAAAGCGAATATCGAATATCGAACAAGGAATGTCGAAGTTTGAAGTTTTCGGCTGCCTTGCCGGACCGCCACAAGCCGTGTTCATCCTTCTGCGGTTCCTTGTTCGATATTCTGCTGTTCGCTGTTTATTTTCATTCATGGGGATGATCAGACCGATCGTGATCGTTTACTGTGAAAACTCAATCAGTATTGTAAAACAGCCAAGCCGCCCGGCCGTCCAGCGGCTGCCCTGCCTGAATGCTGATTGCAGCACCTTCAGCCTTCAGCCTTTTAACTGGCTGATCACCCCCCAATCATGAACCTGTATTGAAAAGTAACATGAAACGAACCATTTATTTCATTCTCATTCCAGCCATCGCCCTGATCCTGTTTCCGGGTTGTGATGCCATCCTGTCCGGAATCGGCCGCAGTCTGATTGTGGATTCCGATCCAATCCCGTCGCAGGCCGCCGTGGTACTGAACACCGACATGGAATATTATTCCCGGCTGATCGAAGCGGCGGAACGTTACAGGGCCGGCGCTGTAAAAACAATCATTTTGAACGGCAACCGGAAATCATCGGTGCTGAAACAGATCGAAGCCGATGGATTTGTTCCTGTCTGTGCCTGGTATGCGGATCACCTCCGCATCCTTTCCCTGTATGGTGTCAATCCTGACGATGTTCTCTGCATCAGCGCCGAAGATGTTTATGATACCGTGACCGAGGCGGAATTTGTGGGGCCGGTCATTCTGGCCCGGGGAATAAACAATATCCTGATCATTACCAGCCGGTTTCACACCCGCAGGGCCGGGCATATATGGAATGGGCTTTTTCAGGACAGACTCCGGATACAGATTGTCGGGGCCCGGACCGACCCATTCGATCCGGATGGCTGGTGGCGAACCGGACGCCAGATCCGCTGGGTTCTGGCCGAATACGGGGCCTGGTTGTATTATGGCTGGAAACAGATCATGAAAACAGGCAAGGGATGATGACATGAACTACCTGATTACGGGTGCGACCGGATTCATCGGGCCCCATCTAGTCAAACGCCTGGTTTCGGATGGGCATGTCTGCCGGTGTCTGGTTCGGGACCCGGGCCGGGGGGACGTGCTGAAACAGTCCGGTGCATCGATGGTTGTGGGTGATATTACGGATCCGGTTTCCCTGAAAGGGGTTGCCGAGGGGGTGGATGTTCTCCTGCATCTGGCGACACTGGGCCACATGAGCAATTTTGTGGTGACCGAATCGATGTTTTTTGATGTCAATGTTCAGGGAACCATCCATGTGATGAACGAGGCGCTTTCAGCCGGTGTGCCGCGTATCGTCCATTGCAGCAGTGTGGCGGCCATGGGGATTTGTCCGGACGTGCCAGCCGACGAAAAATCGTCATGCCGGCCGCATCACCCCTATGGCAGAAGCAAACTTCAGGCAGAGCAGGCGGTCCTGAAGCTGGTGGCTGACAGGGGATTGCCGGCTGTAATCGTCCGGTTTTCCATGGTATATGGACCAGGAGACGGCCGGGATATTCTCAGGCTGACCCGTCTGGCAAAAAAAGGTCTGTTTCCCAAAATTGGCAACACGCCCAAGCTGACTCCCCTGATTCATGTGGATGATGCCATTGCGGGTCTGCTTCTGGCATCGGAAAACGGCCGAATCGGTGAAATCTATCTATTGACCAATCCCCGGTCCGAAGCCTTTGACCATATCCGGCAAATTATGCAACAGGCTTTGGGGATTCGGCGTCTTCCGTTGTATGTGCCGGAATGGGCGGCATTGATGGCGGCTTCCGGTATTGAGCGATTGTTTCAAATGATGGGAAAAGCGCCGCCGGTCACCCGGAAGAACATCGAATCCACATTGGCGGATCGGGTATTTTCAATTGAGAAGGCCAGGCAGGAACTGAATTTTTCTCCCGGTGTCGATCCGGATGAGGGATTGGCCCAAACCGTGAGATGGTATAAGAAACAGGGATGGGTATGATGCAGAATTCACGGATTGAAAGCGAGGTGTTTGGTGTCACCTATGACCGGTATGTGCTGCTTCAGCTTCACCGGGTCCTGACTGAACAGCTTGGACTCCATCATGTTGTGGAGATGCCCAGCCATGGCGCCAAGGCCGCGGGATCACTCTATTCAATCGGTTTTGCGATTGCCGGCTGCCAGGTGACCCTGGTCAATCCGGATATGGCGATGATGGCCGGATGGGAAAAGCTGGGTATTGACCAAAACGTCCGGCCGGTATTGGACAGGGATGTCTATCGAACCGGTTTTCCGGACAACCGCTTTGATCTGGCCTGGAATTTTGTCACCTGGACCGAGCTGGCCGATCCACTCCGCTATCTTCATGAAATGAAACGAATATCAAACGGGCATGTGCTCTTGATCACCTGCAACAATTTTCAGCCGGGTTATCCCTGGCATCGGCTGCTGCACCTGATTTTTGATTTCCCCTGGACCCATGGTCAGGTGCGTTACAATCATGTCACAACGGTCAAAAAGCTGTTCAACACCACCGGATTGGAAATTGTCGAATATGGCGCCATCGACACCCCGGGCTGGCCCGACCCCAGCGGCCCCAGGGATGTCCGGCTTCACAGAAAATTCGGAAACCGAAACCAGGAATCGACACCAATACAACCGGACTGGAAAGTTCCTTTTCTGGAATATGTCCGAACCGGCCATTACCCCGGATGGATGAAACGCCTGGGCAGATGGGACATGATGTTTCGAAAAGGGGTATTCAAACTGCCGATGAGTCATTTGTTTTATGTTCTGGGGCGAAAGCGGTGAACATTCAGCTATGAAAATGACATATACCTTTTTATTCTGAATTCCGACTTCTGTCTTCTGTCTTCTGACTTCTGTTTTTCGATTTTCACGGTAAACCGATCCCTTTTTAACATATTGACAAATAGATTGATCGTGATTAAGAATAATTCTTAACAGTAATTAAGCTCTCTATAAACAAGCCGATGTGCAAAAATTACATCCGTTGTCGTGTGGTTAGATCATTGCATTATAACCCAAACAAAAGGAGGCAGTTATGGACGCATTGGATTATTGCAAGGGAATAGAAATCGAATTGACGGCCTGGAAAGCCAAAATTTACGACGTTATCCGCAAGATGGACAAACTTCAGTCCGGAGACAAAGAAAAAGTTCTGCCCCACATTCAGGGGTTCAACATTATCATTACCGAGCTTGAGGACAAAATAGCATCCCTGAAAACAGAATGTCCTTCCAATTGGAGCCCTCAGAAAAAAGAAATCGACGATGCGCATATCGACATGCGATCCAAATATGAAGAGACCATGGAGTTGATTGGAAAGGCTTCACCGGTTTCCATTCCCGGCTAACGCTCATCTCATAAATTTTCATCAAAAAGGTGGCAGGCATTTGTCTGCTGCCTTTTTTTATTTTTAACAGGCTGTTTCCCCCAAGCAGGATTTGGGGTCATGTCACTGTAACCGATCATGAATCATTCCGGATGGTTCACCCCCGTATATGAAAATGACATATACCCATCAAAACAATATCTTGATGGATATGTCAAACTTCGATATGAATCATGAACAAAAAAGCAGAATACCGGGTTGGAAGGCCACCGGTCTGTCGGGTTAAATTTGCGGGATTGAGGGGTATATTCCATGTTTATGAAAAATTGGGCAAAAGCGGTTGATCGGATGCTGGGCCAGGGCCAAAGCCTGGTGCTTGCACTGGTGTTGAATCAGGATGGGTCCACACCCCGGGGCACCGGGACACGCATGATTCTGGGGCCTGAAACCATTGGAACCATAGGCGGCGGATGGATCGAAGCCTGTGTCATGCAGACAGCCCGTGAAATCCTGGGAAAACAGGGGGCTGTCATCCGGTCCTTTGACCTGACCAGCCAGATCGCTGATGGAATGGATATGATCTGCGGCGGACACATGGATATTCTGATCGAATCCCTGATTCCCGATGAACAAAACTGTCACGTGTTTTCAAACCTGAGCCGGATGCTCAATGGACGTCAGGAAGGATGTCTGATTACGGAAATTCGGGAATCCGAAGCAGACGGTTGTTTCGTCAGGCGGCAGATTCATCCTGTAAATGGAACCGGCATTGAGCCGTTAACAATTCCGGATACGGTATGCGACGTCTTGGAATCAGCAATTCGGAACGCGAATTTTCCCGTTGTGGCCCGTGACGGAGATAGACGCTTCCTGATAGAATCGATTGCGCCGGATGAAACCGTATATCTTTTTGGCGCCGGGCATGTCAGCCAGCAGACGGCCATTGTTTCGCAACTGATTGGTTTTGAAACCGTGATTCTGGATGATCGGCCGGAATTTGCCAACCCGGAGCGATTTCCAAATGCCGGCGAGATACGGGTCATTCCATCATTTGACCAGGCACTGGATGGGCTGGTCATCGACGGAAAAAGCTATATTGTCATTCTCACCCGTGGTCATCTGCATGACAAAACGGTTCTGGGTCAGGCCCTTCAAACGCCTGCCCGATATATCGGCATGATCGGCTCCCGTAAAAAGCGGGATGCCATTTACACGGCGCTTGCGGCCGAAGGATTCACCCGGACGGATTTGCAGCGGGTCCACTCCCCGGTGGGTCTGCCCATTGGTGCACAGACCCCGGAGGAAATTGCGGTCAGCATCGCAGCAGAACTGATCCGCGTCCGACGCGAACAATAGCCTGAGCCTGCAATTCATGGCAGATTCCCCTTTTGCCGCGATCATCCTGGCTGCGGGCTGGTCATCCCGGCTTGGACAATTCAAGCCCCTGTTGCACATTGGCGGCAAACCCATGCTGGAACACCTGATTATAAGGTACCAGTCATGCGGTGTGGCCGACATTCGCGTGGTGGCCGGCAATCGGGCCAATGAGGTCATGGCCGTGGCCACCCAACTGGGCGCCATGCCGATTCTGAATCCGGATTTCTCCACGGGCATGTGGTCATCGGTTGTTTGCGGTGTTTCAAATCTGGTTTCATCTATCAAGGGCTTTTTTATCCATCCGGTCGATATCCCCCTGATCCGGTTGCAGACCCTGCGCGATATGACCGCAGCGTTTGAAACCGGCGCAATCCTTTATCCCACCTTTCAACAGCAACGGGGTCATCCACCGCTTATTGCCGGAGGATATATTCCGGATATCATCGACTATGGCGGCCAGGGCGGATTGAGACAATTTCTGTTACGGCATGAATCCCGATCCATTGATATTCCGGTTGCGGACCGGTTCATTCTGAAGGATATCGATACGCCTGCGGATTATCAATGGGCCCTTGAACGCATCGACCGGTATGACATCCCGTCGGTCGATGAATGCCGGGAGCTGATGACCCGGCGTCTTCACGTGTCCGACCGGGTTCTGTCGCATTGTGAAGCCGTGGCGACGCTGGCAAAATCCATCGGGAAAGCCCTGGTGGACGCGGGTTGCCCCCTTGATATTGACTGTATCGTTTCAGCGGCGCTGGTGCATGACCTGTCGCGCCAGTTTCCGCATCATGCACAGGCGGGTGCATCCCTGCTCAGGGATATGGCTTTCCCCAGGCTGGCAGATATTGTTGCGGTTCACATGGATTTTTCAGTCATGGCGGAAACCCCGATAACCGAGGCCGAGGTTGTGTTTCTGGCGGACAAACTGATTGAGGAAGACCGTGTGGTTGATCTGGAAAGTCGATATCGAAACAAGCTGAGCCGATATGCATCTGATCCGGTGGCGTGCCATGCCATTATCCGGCGCATGGAACAGGCAATGGCATCACGCCGTCGCATTGAAATGCGGATTGGGCATGGGGTGTGGTGAAGCGGGATCGCTATATGGTCGGTGAGGGGAAAAAGATTTTTGCATACAGATTCAGCGCGCACCGGTCTGTCATGCTGGCTATAAAATCACATACATTTCTGTCGTGTGAGACGTCACTGCAACTGAACCAGGCCATTTCCGCAACAGCCATTTCGCGTTTGAACACCTCAGGCGTATCCAGGAAACACGCATACAGCTCGGAGAGTATTTTTTTGGCTTTCATGAATTCCTGATGAACACCGGGAGAGCGATACACATTTTCGTATAAAAATGACCTCAGTATGGTCATGGCGTCATAAACCGAATCGCTCATTTGCAAAATGAGCTGTCCATCCAGAACCTCGCTGGAAAAAACCAGATCCCGAATCATGGTCGTTGCCCGTTGGGAATGGGTCAGGCCAAGGATTCGCGAACAGGGCTCCGGAACCTGTTCCGCCCGTATGACACCACTTCGAATGGCATCATCCAGATCATGATTCAGGTAGGCCATGATATCCGCAATCCGGACAATGCGGCCTTCATAGGTGCAGGCCAGCTCCTCCGGATTATCCGGAATGATTTTTCCATACCCTTTCGAATGTTTTAAAATTCCATCCCGGACCTCATAGGTCAGATTCAATCCCTTTCCCTTGTTTTCAATATGTTCCACAACCCGGACGCTTTGTTCGTTATGGCAGAAATCCGGAGAGTATATTTCCCGGAGCGCCATCTCCCCACTATGTCCAAAAGGGGGATGTCCGAGATCGTGTCCCAGGGCAATCGCTTCGGTCAAATCCTCATTCAGCAGCATGGCCCGGGATATATTGCGGGCAATTTGGGCCACCTCCAGCGTATGGGTCAGCCGGGTCCGGTAATAATCTCCCAGCGGCGCCAAAAAAACCTGGGTTTTGTATTTCAGACGGCGGAACGCATTGGAATAAACAATTCTGTCCCGATCCACCTGAAAGGCGCTGCGGATGGGGCAGGGGTCTTCCGGTCTTTCCCGGCCCAGGGTTTCTGCACTGGGGCAGGCAAGCGGTGATAAAAACGCCTCTTCCCGTTTCTCAAATTTTTCCCGGATGTTCATTTATGAAGCCGTCTGAATTTCAAGGTTATCCAAATTAAAATCTTTTGGGTAAATATTCGAATAATTGTGATTTTAAGAATAACGGGCTGCAAAATCAAGATGATAAACGTAAAACACAAAAATGATGTAGTCACATTGAAAAGACGGAATCGGAATAGAATCGTCAAAAATGTAATTTTTACTCCAAAAATCACATTTATGTCTTTTATATTACATGTAATGATACTCACATAAAACATATAAATATTTGATATAAATATAAATTAAAATGCATTTCGATATTGGCGCCAGGTTTGCTTATTTGTGAAACCATAAATGATTATTCAATGATCACATTTTCAGAATCATGTTTTTTATACAGATACCGATTTTTTCAACCCAATTCAATTGGAGGATCAATTTGATGAAGCTGCGCAACACGGTGTTATGGGCTATTTTTCTGGTTTTGGGATCGTTCTCGTCCGCATTTGCCGAAACAGCATTAAATTCCGGTGATACATCCTGGATGATTGTTTCCACGGCTCTGGTCATGATGATGACCCCTGCCGGACTGGCGCTGTTCTATGGCGGCATGTCCCGATATAAAAATCTTCTGAATACCACGGCCATGACATTTATGTCTTACTGTATCGCCAGCATTTTGTGGGTGGTTGTCGGATATACCCTGGCATTCGGTCCGGACAAGGGGGGGATCATCGGAGGGCTGGATCATATGTTTATGGATGGCATCACGGTCAGCAGCCTTTCCGGAACCATTCCCACGTATGTGTTTGCACTGTTTCAAATGACGTTTGCCGGCATAACGGTTGCGCTGGTTCTGGGGTCCATTGTGGACCGCATGAAATTTTCATCCTGGCTGATATTTACCCTGCTATGGGTTATCCTGGTCTATTCTCCGGTGGCGCACTGGGTGTGGGGGGGAGGCTGGATGGCCAAAATGGGTGCTCTGGATTTTGCCGGCGGTAATGTGGTTCATATCAATGCCGGTGTCGCCGGCCTGGTGTTGACCATGATGCTGGGGAAACGCATCGGTTTTGGTAAAGAAACCATGTTCCCGTCAAGTATTGCCCTGACAGCTCTGGGCGCGGCCCTCCTGTGGTTTGGCTGGTTCGGGTTCAATGCGGGGAGCCAACTGGCTGCAGACGGGTTGGCCGGTTCGGCTTTTATGGTAACCAATACATCGGCAGCCATGGGCGCCATTTCCTGGATGTTGACGGAGTGGTTCGTCACAAAAAGGCCGACACTGTTGGGAATCGCCTCTGGTGTGGTTGCCGGTCTGGTTTCCATTACGCCGGCAGCCGGATTTGTTGATTTGAAGGCGTCCCTGATTATTGGCGCAGTGGCTGGAATTCTGGGTTTTATATGTGTATCCAAACTGAAACACCGCCTGGGATATGATGATTCACTGGATGCATTTGGCGTTCATGGCATGTGCGGCATGTGGGGGGCTGTTGCAACGGGTATATTCGCCAATCCGGCGGTGAATGCAAATGGAACCGGTTTGTTGTATGGCAATCCAAAACAGTTGGTCATTCAGATTGTATCCATTTTGGCAACCGCAGCGTTTTCTGCCGGCGCCACATGGGTCGTGATCCTGATCACCCGTGTGATCACAAATGGAATCCGGGTGGAAAGGGACAGCGAAGTCGAGGGTCTTGACAACTCAACGCATGGAGAGAGAGCATTCGAGATACAGGTATAGCCCGGATAAAATATGAAATCCAAAGCCTGAAAATCGAAACAATGAAAAAAATCAATTAAAACTTGATCTGATGACAACGGATTGGGGGGTGAATGCGATTATCCGACAAATCCCCTTCGTGGAATAATGTAAATTGGGATTGACTGTTCATAAGCCCCAAATCCGTTGTCATCAGAAATTTTTCAAATGGTATATTTTCGTTTAAGCGCCTTGACTTCTTTTTGCAGATTCTTGATGCGGGTTTTCAGCTCTTTCAGTGCTGCATTCGTGGTCGTTCGAATCTGTTCCTGATATTCCCGCCGATACAGTTTTTCCAGACGATCCAGTTCGGAGTCAATATCTGCTTCGGTCAGATGCGGAAGGGCTTGCTCAATTGCATTACCCACCTTTTCTTCGAAGTTCTTTCGAAGAATATCCAGCACCAGAAATTCCATTTCGTCATAATTGGGTTCAATAAACTCATTTCCACAAATTAATCCAAAATTTTCGTTGATGAGGAGCCGGGTGCATTTCTTTGCAATTCCTTTCAGGGAATTTTCTTCAAAATATCCGTAATATTGCGATATCTTATCGATAAAGCGGAAATCCGATGAATCCTTGATCATCATGCGTCTCAGAGTACCTTTCTTGAATATGGACTATATATTGCTTTCAATATAAATGCTCATGAATCATTCCGGGAGGTTCACGCCCATGAATGGAAAATGATCACCGGCGCAGAACATTTGCCGATTGTGATTATAATATGGGTTTGAATTGACCACCCTGAAAAAGAAGCGATACGTTTAACAGACTATCTCAGGTTAATCAATAACCAGTCTGTTTTATGCCCTTAAAACCAATTCATTTACAAAAAACAAACCAGAAGCGCTGGCAGGCGGTTTGAAACCCATGACAATTGACTGTCTGTAATATGTTTAATTCCTTGACAAAAGGCCTTTATAAACGTATTTTGACAATCTGTTTGAGTCACACAGCATATTTTTTTGATATCCATGAGATAGGACATCGTCAATCATACAGACCATTATCTGGAGGAAATTGACCGCCATGACCCTGACCAAGGCTCACATCGTTGATAAAATTCATGAAGAGGTTGGTTTTCCAACCAAAAGAAGCGCAGAAATCGTTGAAACATTGCTGGAAATCATCAAATCTGCTCTTGAAGCAAAGGAAGATGTGCTGATCAGTGGATTTGGAAAGTTCTGCGTGAATGAAAAATCACAGAGAAGAGGCCGGAACCCTGCAACGGGTCAGGATATGATTCTTGACAAACGCAGAGTGGTTACGTTTCGATGCTCGTCCGTACTGCGTGACAAAATCAATCATGTTGGAATCAAATGATGTTGACCGATATTTCTGATCAGGACACCCGGCAGTTTGTTTCAGTTTTGTTTGAAAAGACCGGCGGCAATGCACAGAAACAGGTATCCATGTATGATATTGGCGAATCGATCGGTCTGGATCGGGCTTCATCCAGCCGTATTGCAGAATCGCTGATGACATCGGGCATGATTGAAATCCGTACGCTCAGTGGCGGCATTGGATTGACACAGGATGGCGTTTCTGAAGCACAGTCTCACCTGAATCCGGAAAGCGTCAACACACGTTCCAGGCTGGGTTCCGGTCCGGTCATTCAGCAGCATGAACGTGAATCTCTGGAACACGTCTTATCCATAATAAAAAGCCGGATAGGCAAACTGGGACTGGATTATGATACCCTGACAGATATCATGGCCGATATCCGTACCATGGAGAGCCAGTTGCTGTCATCCCGTGCCAAAACAATCATTTTTCGGGAATGCCTGACCGGTATCGATGTCATGCTGAAACCCCATGATGCGGGCGAAATCCGGAATGAGCTGAAATTCCTTCTGACATGACAATATAGGCATTCAGAAAAATAATTTCGCTGCGTGTCGGTCGGGGATGGCCGACAAAGGTTTATCCCCCTCTCTGTTGCCTACCCAAAATCATTATCCGAAAAGCTGCAACAGGAAGTGTCAAACCGATCGAATCGCAGTGTACAGGGTATAAACACCGACAACAACAAAAAAGAGACCGGCTCCAATTTTGATGGTGTTGGGCGAAACGAAGCGGCTGACTGTATCACCCAAAAGAACAGCGATAAGCGAACTGAGAACGAGCGCTGCACCAGACCCCAGAAAGACCGACCATTTGGAGTCGCAATTTGCTGAAAGGCAGAATGTCGCCAATTGGGTTTTGTCACCCAGTTCGGCCAGAAAAACCATACCGAAAGTTGTCAAAAGCAGTTTCCATTCCATCGTGTATTCTTTCCTCTTGATAAATCCCAATCAGGCTGTTGGAAGTAAATAAATTCAATGGATTGCGACGGATTTTGGTTCTTCTGCAAGGCGCGTCCGCCGGTGCTTATCGGGATATGCGCCGATGGATGTACCGCAGCAGACGGCCCGAAAGGCTCAGGATCAGCATTTTCCTGATTTGATGACATTGCCCCTCTCCCGGATGAAAAGCCGGGATGGGATGTTACAGAATTGCAGATTGTGACCGGTTAAAGCGCCCGCAGATATTCGGGTTTCAGCCGGATTTCTCCTGCCAGGGCCTGATCAATCAGCCGGAGTGTTTCAGCCTTTTCAGACGGCATTCGTGCCCGTATCGGCAAATAATTTGAGGCGTGGTTTGCCATAAACAGGCCCCGGGTCATATGGGTGTGCTGAATCATGGTTCTTAACTCTGCAAGCATTCCGGCAGAGTCCGGCAACTGGAATCGGCCTTCACGGTAATCGATTTCAAGTGGCGTGCCGGGGATCAGCATCAGGCTCAATGCGCCGACATATTCCGGATCGATTGCTGAAATCACGCGTCCGGTCTCTTCGGCATGAACAGCGGACCGCTCTTTTCCGGCTATTCCCAACAGCACGGTCAGGGACAGTTTCATGCCTGCCGTTCTGGCCTTTTTACCCATCTCGATCATGTCCCGGGCTGTGGCGCCTTTCCGAATGGATTTCAGTGTCACATCATCCCCGGTTTCCAGTCCCATGTACAGAATGCCAAGCCCCAATTCATGAAGCCGGACCAGTTCATCATGGCTTTTCATTTTTAGACTTTTGGCATTGGCATAGGCCCCGACACGGGTGACCCAGGGAAGCTGTTGCCGGATTTCGGTCAAAATATGAACCAGCCGGGCTTGCGGAATGATGAGAGCATCCCCGTCACACAGAAAAACCCGCCGCTGTCTTTTGCAGTATGTTGCGGCGAATGCGATATCCGACAAAATGATATCGTCGGATTTGATCTGGAACCGTTCGCCGCTGTACGTGCCACAAAAGGCGCATTTATTGTGGGAACAGCCAATTGTCACCTGAAGCAGGATGCTGTTGGCCTCTGATGGTGGTCTGATAATGTTGCCGACATAATGCATGGATAAGCCTTTACCGTGAAAATACATCGAAAGAAAAAACGAATATCGAACAAGGAATGTCGAAGCCTGTAGGTCAGGTTGGCCGGTTGTTTGGCCTACCTGACTTTGCCGGATTTCATCCCGGCTGTCTGGCTTGTCAGGGAGCCGCAAAGGGCCGCGGCACCCCGACCTACCCGCTGTCTATTTTCATTCATGCGCTGAAGCAACCTGAATATGCATATTGAAAACAAATATAAATCGCGAAGTGTCGTTCGTAAACGCCTGCCCGTCCATTTTTGTTTGTCATGAATCCGCTTATGATGAAAATTCAAAAGCCTGTAGGTCAGGTTGGCCGGTTGTTTGGCCCACCTGACTTTGCCGGAATGCATCCCGGCTGCCTGGCTTGTCAGGGAGCCGCAAAGGGTCGCGGCACCCCGACCTACCCGCGTCCTGCGGGAAGGCCTGTAAACATTCACAGACAGAAAAGGGAGATCCAGGATAAATTTACGGAAATGAAGGCCGGAGAAAACAATCAGGCGGCAACCCGGCAACCGGGTTGGTTGGATGAAACGTATCACATCATGTTCCGCAATCGGCTGATCCAAAAATCGGGCCGATTGCGGTTATGATTTACAGACTTCTGTTTATTCTGCAACCTTCGGACAGATGGACATCGGATCGGCCATGACCCGCAGGGTGTCATAGCGTTTCTGAATTTCTGTCTCGAGTTTTGCCCGCAACTTTTTCGATTCATCCGGAAAGGCTTTTTCCAGCATTGCATACCGGTTTTCACCGCTCAGAAAATCCTGAAGTGTGCCATCCGGGGCCTTGTCATAATCCAGAACAAAAGGATTTTTTCCGTCGGCTGCCAGAAGCGGGTTGTAACGGTAAAGCGGCCAGTAACCGGCCTGTACCGCCAATTGTTCTTCCAACTGTGTTTTTCCCATGCCCTTTTTCAGTCCCTGGTTGATGCAGGGCGCGTAGCACAGGATCAGGGAGGGACCGGGATAGCTTTCCGCCTCGTTAAACGCCTTGAGCATTTGCTGTTTGTTGGCGCCCATGGCAACCGACGCCACATAGACATAGCCATAGGTCATGGCCATTCTTCCCATGTCCTTCTTGCAGATTTTCTTTCCGGATGCCGCAAATTTGGCAACCGATCCGGTGGGTGTGGCTTTGGAGGACTGGCCGCCGGTGTTGGAATAGACTTCGGTATCCAGAACCAGAATATTGATGTCATCGCCGGATGCCAGCACATGATCCACACCGCCATATCCGATGTCATAGGCCCATCCATCCCCTCCAAACGACCAGATGGATTTTTTCACCAGCAGGTCCTGCATGGCGATGATCTGATTCAGCAACTGGTTGCGCCGGGTGACGGCCAGAATCGCCTTGATTTTTTGGCCAAAAGAGGCCGACAGATCTGCGCTGGCCATACCGCTCAGCCAGCCGGTCATGGCGTCTTTCAGTTCATCGGAAAGCGGCGTATCCAGAGCCGCCCGAATCAGCTCGGCCAGTTTGTTCCGTCTTTGAATATAGGAAATGGCAATACCATACCCGAATTCCGCAGCATCCTCGAAGAGGCTGTTTCCCCAGGCCGGACCATGCCCGTCCTTATTGACCGTATATGGCGTGGATGGCGCGGACGCACCCCAGATGGAGCTGCATCCCGTGGCATTGGCAATGATCATGCGTTCGCCGAACAACTGGGTCAGCACCTTGACATACGGGGTTTCCCCGCATCCGGCGCAGGCGCCCGAGAATTCCATCAGGGGCTGCTGGAACTGGCTGCCCTTGACCGTATCCCGCCGCATCAGGCTGTCCTTGACCGGCACCGTCAGTGAGAACTGATGATTGGGAACCTGGACCCCGGTCTGGGTCTCGATGGGTTTCATGACCAGGGCTTTTTTCTTGGCCGGACAGATATCGGCGCAGTTGCCGCATCCCTGGCAGTCCAGCGTATTGACCTGAATTCTGAAATGATAGCCTTTCAGCTCCTTGCCCAGCGCCGGTTTGGTCACAAAGTCTGCGGGTGCGGATTTCAGTTCGTCATCCGATGCCACAATGGGAATGATGGCGGCATGGGGACAAACAAACGCACACTGATTGCATTGAATGCAGTTGTCCATGTCCCATTCCGGAACCAGAATGGCCACCCCCCGTTTTTCGTATTTGGCCGTATCGACCGGAAAAACCCCGTCCGGCTGAAATGCGCTGACCGGGAGTTTGTCGCCCTGCTGGACCAGAATCGGAAACATGACATTCTGTACAAACTCCGGAACTTCCGATCCGGTCACATCGGTTCCGGCGGCATCTTTCCAGGACTCGGGATAGGTGATTTCAACCAGATTGGCCAGGGTCTGGTCCACGGCCTGCATGTTCATCTGAACGATTTTGTCGCCTTTTTTGCCATAAACCTTCTGAATGTCCTTTTTCAGGAGATCGACCGCCTCTTCAAAGGGCAGCACATTGGCCAGTTTGAAAAAGGCCGTCTGCATGATCATGTTGATCCGGTTGCCCAGCCCCACTTCGGCGGCAATTTTGACCGCATCCACATTATAGAATTTCAGGTTGTTGTGGGCGATAAATCGCCGCATTCTGGCCGGAAGCATGCTTTCCATGTCTTCCAGGGTCCAGTTGGAATTGAGCAGAAAGGTGCCATTCGGCCGGATGCCTTCCAGAACATCATAAATCTGGACATAGTTGGACTTGTGGCAGGCCACAAAATCTGCGGTGTTGACCAGATAGGTGGACTGGATCGGAGATGCCCCGAACCGGAGATGGGATACGGTAATACCGCCGGATTTTTTGGAATCATAGGCAAAATATCCCTGTGCAAAAAGACTGGTGTTGTCCCCGATGATTTTGATGGCGGATTTGTTGGCGCCGACCGTTCCGTCAGATCCCAGGCCCCAGAATTTGCACTGAACCGTTCCCTTGGGCGTGGTGTCAACCGGGTTTTCCAGTTCCAGGGAGGTGTGGGTGACATCATCGCATATTCCCACGGTAAAATGGTTTTTGGGTCCGGCGGACAACATGTTTTTATAAACGGCCCGAACCATGGCCGGGGTAAATTCCTTGGAGCCCAGTCCATACCGGCCGCCGATGATGACCGGCATTTCTCCCCGCTCCATAAACGCGGTACACACATCCTGATACATGGGATCACCAATGGCGCCGGGTTCCTTGGTGCGGTCCAGAACCGTGATCCGGTTGGCCGTTGCCGGCAGGATTGCCAGGAAATCGGCAATGCCGAATGGTCTGTAGAGACGGACCTTGACCAGTCCAACCCGCTCGCCGGCGTCATTCAGATGATTGACCACTTCCTCGATGGTTTCACAGGACGAGCCCATGGCAACAATCACCCGATCGGCTTCGGGATCACCCACATAGTCAAATGGGCGATAGAAACGTCCGGTCAGATCCCCCACCTTTTTCATGTAGTGTTTGACCACATCCGCAATTTTCAGATAATAGGGGTTGGCAGCCTCCCTGCCCTGGAAATAAATATCCGGATTCTGGGCCGTGCCCCGGATATGGGGATGTTCGGGATTCATGGCCCGGCTGCGGAAATCTGCAATGGCCTGATGATTGACCAGTCTGGCCATGTCATCATAATCGATCATTTCGATTTTCTGAATTTCATGAGAGGTTCTGAATCCGTCAAAAAAATGAAGAAACGGCACCCGTCCCTCGATTGCGGACAAATGGGCCACCAGGGCCAGATCCATGGCTTCCTGAACCGATCCGGAGCAGAGCAGGGCAAAACCGGCCTGTCGAACGGACATGACATCCGCATGATCCCCGAAAATGGATAGCGCATGGGAGGCAATGGCCCGGGCCGTGACATGAAACACAGCGGGAAGCAGCTCTCCGGAAATCTTGTACATATTGGGAATCATCAACAACAGCCCCTGGGATGCGGTGAAGGTGGTCGTCAGGGAGCCCGCCGCCAATGCCCCGTGCACCGCACCGGCGGCGCCGGCTTCCGACTGCATCTGGCGGACAAAAAGGGTTTGGCCGAATATGTTTTTTCGACCGCCTGCGGCCCATTCATCGGCAATTTCACCCATCGGGGTTGACGGGGTGATCGGGTAAATGGCGGCAACATCGCTCATGGCATAGGCGACATGGGCGGCAGCGGTGTTGCCATCAATGGTTTTCATTTTTTTGGGCATGATCCTCTCCTTGGTTTGATGGGTCCTGAAAAAAATAACGTGATGTTTCAGCGTGTTGGAATATAAATAATGTTCCCTTTTATCGTATATGGCCGCATTTGTAAACAGGCAGCGTTTTCAGGCCTTCAGAAAGAAGTCTGGAATCGTTTTTTGCCTCCATACATGTAATTGACCTTTCCAGAACGACCCCGAATCCATTTTTCTCCGTCCAGCTTCAGTTGTCACAAATCCGCCATTTGGTGCGACTGTTGTTTCAGACGTGTTCACCCATGTCTGCCATTGGCATGAATCATGCTTATTTCCTGTTTGCGGACATCTGATAAGAAGTGGTAAAAGGCCGGGCAAAGCAATTTCTTGACGTGTTACCATGAAACGGAGAAAAAAAGGACAAATGATAGATCAATTGTGGGTAACTGTTGTTGATGCGTTCAAGACAAATGAAATCTTTTCCGGGGTGGCGATGGGATCGATGGTTACATCGATGATCATTGGTTTCCTATACTCTTTGAAAAAATTGCCGGAAAGGATTCTTTACCTGTTCAAAAGATTTTTAACCATGAGCTTGGAAATAAATAACAAAGACGGTGAATACAGCAATTTTATTATCTGGTGTGAAAGATTCAACAGTCAAAATTTAAGAAGTTATCATTTTAACAGCCTGACAAGAAATGCCAACAGAAATCCCTATCGATTTGATAGTGAAACCGAATCCTCTAATTATTCATTAAGTTTGGGTGCCGGCAGTCATTTTGTCTGGTACAAGGGAAGATTGTTACATATCCATAAAGAGCAACATCATGAAAATACTGAAGGTATTATTGAAAAAGTCAAAATTACCACGTTTGGAATCACTTCCAGATTTATCGTGCGCATTTATCAGGAGATACTCGATGTTATCAATAATATCGAGTACTTGAAATTATATATCAACTGTGATGGATTTTGGGAAATTACGACCAAACAGAAAAGACGGTTGGATAAATTCATCTACAAGGAGAAAGACAGGATTATCAGCCAACTCAGAGAGTTTCTCATCAAAAGAGACTGGTATCTTGAAAGAGGTTTGATGCATAAAAAAGGTATTTTGCTGAGCGGTAAACCGGGTACCGGCAAAAGTACTTTTGCCTGTGTTATCGCCAGTGAATTTAATTTGAATTTGTACTATTTGAATCTTTCCCAGGAAGACACTATTAAAAATCTGGAAAAACTGATTGGTGATGTCAAAGAGAACAGCATTATTCTGCTTGAAGACATTGATTGCCTGTTTATGACCAAAAACAGGGAAGATATTGAAACCAATGAAAAAATGTCCGGTTTGCTCAATATCCTGGATGGCGTTACCAGCCCGAACGGGAATGTTATTTACATCCTGACGACCAACTATATTGACAGGATTGACAAGGCCATCATCAGACCGGGCCGGGTGGATATCCGTATTGAAATGAAATATTTCGATATGGTTGATCTGAAGAGCATGTACCAAATCTATTATGAGACCGGCTTTGATGAATTTTATGACAGCATCCGGCAGGTTTGTGATCTGGAAAACATATCCCCTGCCTGTTTTCAGAATATTTTTGTCAGTTTTCCGGATGTGGCGGATCTGATCACTGAAATCAGATCAAACCCGGAAGGGTTTATCCTGGACTTTATCAGATAAGGCTTTCGGAAAGAAATAAATCCACTGGATTGCGACGGATTTTGGTTCATCTGCAAGGCACATCCGCCGGTGCATATCGGGATATGTGCCGGTGGATGTAACGCAGCAGACGGGCCAAAAGACAAGCAAGATGTGGATTTATTTGTTTCCGACAGCCTAAACGCCACACTTTCTGGCAGAATTGGCTGTGGGGCCACGCCGGAACCGGTAGGTTTTGTGCCTATGCCCCTTCTCAATCAGGCAGGCCAAACCACCGGCCAACCTGACCTACCGAGTCTTTTCGCTGAGCAAAAACAATCAAATATCAACAAATTTCTGATATATCACTTCAAGCTCAATCCATACGGAACCAATTCTCAATATATTAATCCATCCCAATTCCGTATGGTCATACAATGAATGGTAAAGATAACAATGGATCTCATCTTTGACGTTACTTTTGACCAGGCTTTGAAGTGTATTGTGATCATAACCATTTCCAATTCCATAGTCCTTATCCTTGAGTACTTTCGGAACAGGATCGGCACTCAATTCGATCAGTAAATTGTCGCCTTCGTCGTCATAATAAGGGTCGTCTTTCCTTATGAAAAACAGCACCCTGCCCTCGATTTCAAAATCTTCCAGCCAGTCGTCGGAGTCCCTGATTCTTTTTTTCAATTGGTCGATCAGGGCCTGACCCTCCTCTCTGATACCCTTTTCGATTTCAGACAGCCGGTTGTTCAGCTTCACCAGGAATTGCCGCTGTTCTGCTGAAAGGTCATCAAACGCCAGTTTGTATTCATCTTCCCAATAGACATAATCATTCCGATTTGCCGGTATTCCCATTGCGACCTCCAGTCACAATTCATGTTTCTGAACTCCCGGATATCCTTCGACTGTAATCAGAGATTCTGTGGATGTTTCCGGGCGTTGAGATTGAAACATCCCCTCTGTCAGACAAAAATATCCGCTTATCACCTTTCTTTCAGAACCGAATTTCCGGAGCGACTTCATCACAATCCCGGGATTCAATCCGTCAACAACGGTCTTATCGGCGGGATTACGCGGAAAAGCCTTCAGCCGGTTGCAGTGGCGTTTTGCAGATAGCCGGGTCGGGATGGCCGCAATCGGCGGGTTGACGATATGGCGTTGTCGTAAGTCGGATGGACCGATCATTCCGCTGCTCAAAACTGAAGTTCATATGTGAGAATGCCCCTCAAAACCGGGTGTATCCAATCTGGCTATTCTTGGCATATTCAAATCATGCTTTCATATGCCTTTCGTGTCAGTTTATTTTTGTTTTTAGGACGTGCCTCAAAACGATTTGTTTTCGGCAACCCCCTGATCAAACATGAGAGGGCTATCATGGATCGAAAATATCTGAAATTTCAAATTTGAATGTGGAAATACTGGCCGTGCATCGAGATCCTGTCCGTCTATCGTCTGGATTTCCAGTAGTTCGGGTGCCGATGAAGATGCATGACCGCGAGGATGTAAACGCGATCAGATTCTATGCTGTATAGAACTCCGTAAGGAAAGCGATTGGTCAGGCATCTGCGGATATCATCTTCAACAATCGGCCATGCATCCGAATAAGAAAGAATGTTCTGTATCGTTGAATAAACCTCCAGTGAGAAATCTTCTCCCAATCCTGGTGCACTGCTTTCATAGTACGCGATAGCTTCAAGGAATTCCGCTTCAGCTTCCGGATGAAAATCAAATTTCATCGTTCAAAACTTTCTCTGATTCTCGAAAAGACCTGATCGCCTGGAACGGGATTGATACGTTTGGATCGGAGTTCGGAAAGCCGACATTTGGCAACCTCTATCCACTTCGTGTCAAGGTCCGGGTTCGGATTGTTCAATGTGCGAAGGAGTGAATCAACCACAATGATGCGCTCCGCCACCGGGAGTGCGGCTGCCTCCTGAATGATGTCCTTTGTGTTGTGCATAACACACCTCCATTATTTGATCATGATCTTACCACAGGATATTATCTTCAGCAATTCTCAAAGGCGGAAAATCAAGCCAAAGACAGGCTTCGCTCCGAGTTGAAATAGTGATAACGTCCCGGAGTCCCCTTTTTGTCAGTTTCCCGGATGTGGCGGATCTGATCACTGAAATCAGATCAAACCCGGAAGGGTTTATCTAGGACTTTATCAGATAGACACCACTCTTTTTGGCAGAATTGGCTGTGGGGCAACGCCGGAGCCGGCAGGCTTTATGCCTTCGCCCCTGCCCAAGATGTCGCGGCTTTTTGCGGCTATCTGAAAAAATGCCATCGGCTATAGCATTTTTCATATGACTTGATACTAAGTTTTTTTTAAAAATCTTCTTCTTCAGTCAATAGACTGATGTCAATACCTTGATTTTTATCAATCTGGCCATCTTCTTCCCAGTATTTGTCTTCTT
>JBFXFK010000053.1:0-20427 GCA_050179135.1 Desulfatirhabdiaceae bacterium
AAATTAATGATATCCCCGTCCTGAACCAGATAGGTTTTTCCTTCCAGGCGCACGGTCCCGCGTTTTCTGGCCTCGGCATGTGTTCCGGCATCCATCAGATCGTCATAAAACAAAACTTCTGCCCGAATGAATCCTTTTTTGATATCCGAATGGATAACGCCGGCCGCATCCAGTGCTTCGGTTGTTTTTTTAATGGTCCATGCCCGGACCTCGTCTTCTCCCACTGTAAAAAATGAAATCAGACCCAAAAGATCATATGACTGTTTGATCACCCGGTCTGTCGCAGTTGCGGTCAGATTGAATTCTGAAAGAAATTCTTTGGCATCGTCGGCAGACATGCGCGAAATATCCTGCTCCAGTCTGGCCTTTATGATCATTTTCTTTTCCGCTTCAAAGACCGTATCGTCAGGCATGTGATCATCATCATCGGAATTATTGAACAGAATCAGCATGGGTTTTGCAGACATCAGGGCAAATCCCCGCAACTGGGGGGTATCCGCCAGGCTCTGATCCCGTCGGATCGGTATTTCATTTTCCAGCATTCGCAGACAGTTGGTCAGGGCTGACATTTCTTCGGTATCGATTTTTCGACCCCGTTTTTTATCCGCCTCCATCCGTTCAATCCGTTTTTCAATGGTAATCTGATCGGAGAGCATCAGTTCGCTGTCAATTGTCAAAAAATCCGATTTTGGATTGGGATTTTCATCCCCGTACCCTTTAAAATTCCGGATAACCAGGATGAGTGCATCACAATCCCGAATCAACGTCCATGGACTGTAGTCTTTTGTATCTTTTTTGGACGGATTAAACCCGGGAAGAAAATATTCAACCTGAGCATATGTTGTCTTTTTGGGCTGATACATCTGACTTAACCGGTCAATCCGGTGGTCCGGAACCCGTATAACCCCCTGACGGCTTTCCAGTTTATTGCCCATTTCTGTCTGTTGGCCGGTAAGCGCCTCAAATAGTGTTGTTTTACCGGCGTCAGGGAGTCCGATGATACCCAGCTTCATATTGATATCCTTTCTGATTTCTTAAAACGCCTAATCCAGGCGAATCTTCACCAATTCTCCCGGTTTCAGGCGATTCTCCGGATTCAGATTGATGACAGGGATGCTGGATTGATTGGTATGATAAAATTTTTTACAGATGCTTTCAATCGTATCCTGTTCGGTTGTCATATATTGCCAGATCAATCGGCCTTTCTCCTTTACCCGGTGGTGATTGTAAATATGAAGCATCTGTCGACGGCTCTTTAGAATTGATACCGACGTATTTTCCAGTAGTTCAAAATTATCGATATGTGGATTGTTTTCAAGGAGCACGGGATAATATAAGGGTGAACCATAGAATTGTCTGGCCAGTTTTTTTAATGTTGACCGTTTTGTCACCGTATGGATACGAAATTCCAGTTTGCTTTCTGATACATATTTTTTGGTGGGACGATTCACCGGTTTGGAATAGGTCATTTTTTCCGGCAGGATCACCATCGGAGAAATGGTAAATATGGAATCCGCCATCAAATCCGTTGAATGATTCAAATCTGACGGGATGGTGGCCGGCGTTACCGCGCTTTTATCCATTATGCGGTTCGTCATGTCAGAAATCGGATGGACTTCCGGGCTGGTTTCCGGATTTGAAACAGATGTTTCAGGCTGAATTCTGTATAAAAGACCGACAACAATCATCAGTGTAATCGATACCAATAGAATTGTTTCGATTCGCCTGAAGTAAACCACGTTTTATATGTTCTCTTCAGGTTGCAGCACCAGAGCTGTTCGGGTCGGAATATACAGGCTGACATGATGGCTCTGACGGATATCCATCTGTGAAAAATGAATCTGATCAGATATCAACCGGCCATGTCCGCCATATCGGATTGAATCCGTGTCTAAAATCATTCTGAATTTTCCGGGAAAAACAGGAATCAAATGGTCGATAAATGACTGGGTGGGATGAAAATTGAAAACAAAAATCAGTCTGTTTCGCTCAAACGCCAGTATTTTTCGGATATCATCGGCAACCAGAAGTCGCATTTCCGATGTTTCAAGAATTTGGCGGGATTTTGCCAATTCAATCATATCCCGGTCAAACGCCGCCAGGCCATGATATCGAAGTCCTGAATCATTCATTAATTGCCACTGCCTTCTGGCATGGTATAAGCTCCATTGATTGCCCTCGCGGGGGAAATCGATCCATTCGGGATGACCGAATTCATTTCCCATAAATGTCAGATATCCGTTTCCGGCTGTGGTCAGGGTAACCAGCCGAATCATTTTATGCAGGGCAATGCCTCTATCAACATTGACATTTTCCGACTGAACATGCATGGCGTCATACATATCGGATCCAATCAGGCGGAAAATCAGTGTTTGATCGCCAACCAGGGCCTGATCATGGGATTCAGCATAACCAATGAACTTTTCATCCGGCCTGCGATTGGTCAGTTCAAACCATAAATGTCCCATGGGCCATAATTCGTCCGGTGTGTCTTTAACCAGTCGAATCCAGTAATCCGGAACACCCATTGCAAACCGGTAATCAAATCCCAGGCCGCCGTCTTCAATCGGCAGTGCCAATCCTGGCATGCCACTCATATCCTCGGCGATTGTGACGCCGGCCGGATTGATTTCATGAATCAGTTGATTGGCCAACGTTAAATAAATCAGCGCATCGTCATCAACCCATTCATCAAAATATTGGGAATAACCGGTAAAAGCCATATTCAGGCCATGATGCCGGTACATCATGCTGGTAATTCCATCAAACCGGAATCCATCCAGTTGATATTCCTGCAACCAGTATCTGCAGTTGGACAGAAGAAACCGCAACACAGGCCGTTTTCCATAATCAAAGCACCGGGAGTCCCATGCGGGGTGCTTTCCCTGCGTACCGTCATGAAAATATTGATACAGGGTTCCGTCAAACCGGCTGAGACCTTCCACCTCATTGGCCACCGCATGGGAATGAATGATATCCATCAACACCCGCAATCCATATCCATGAGCGGTATCAATGAGTTCCCTGAGATCATCCGGAGTTCCAAATCGGGATGATGGCGCAAAAAAACTGGAAACCTGATAGCCAAATGATCCGTAATAGGGATGTTCCTGAAGCGCCATCAATTGAATGGTATCATACCCGGAATCAACCACATGAGGCAGAATGTTTTGCGTGAATTCCTTATATGACCCTATTTTTTCTTCTTCCTGGGCCATACCGATATGGGCCTCATAAATAAATATGGCATCTTTTTTTTCTGCTATTGGCCCATTTTTCCAGGTATAGGGCAGATCCGGCTGCCATACCTGGGCGTTAAAAATCAGGGTAACCGGGTCCTGGACCACCCGGTTGGCATAAGCCGGAATTCGATCACCAGACGCCTCTTTCCAATATATCCGCAGACGATATAAATTGCCATGCCGCAATAAATCCGCTGGAAGACGAAGTTCCCAATTACCGGCATCATCAATTTTTTTCAGGTCCCATCCATGAATTTCAAGCCATCCTGTTCTGTCGCTGACAAGCCATATGGCTGTTGCATTCGGCGCCCATTCACGAAATACCCATTCCTGATCGACACGATGAAGGCCGTAAAACAGATGACCTGATGCAGCATGAGAAAGCGAGGAAAATTCAAGGACAAGTTGATGTCTGATATCGTTCAGTTGGCTGATTCGACGTTCAATGATGGCATGGTACGGCTTTAAAAGCGTATCCCGCTGTATCAACCGGTTCATTTTGTGTAAGATTGGGTGGTCGACCCTACCTCCTCCACTTTTTCAATATCCAACGCTGTTAAAATACTGGGTAACTTTTCTGACATAGTTTTTGGTTTCCGGATAGGGTGGTATGTCATTATATTTGTCCACTGCTGCAGGCCCGGCATTGTATGCGGCAAGCGCCAGATGAAGTTTACCGTTATATTTTTCAAGCATCTGTTTCAAATACCGCGTACCGCCCATGATATTCTGATACGGATCTTTCCAGTCATCAATTTCAAGATCATTGAAATTTTTCGGCATGATCTGCATGAGTCCCTTGGCTCCTTTCTTGGAAACCGCATCCGGATTGAAATTTGACTCGACTTTAATGATGGATTTCAGCAATCGGGGTGAAATGCCAAAGTCTCTTGAAGCCTTGTCAATCACACCATCAAACTGATCAGAACTGTTTAAATTGCCATTGTAAACCGAAAAGCTGACAGGTGCGTTGGATTCGACTTTTCTTTTCAAATACAATCGATAATTCGAGGATGTCGGCGCATTGGTAAAATGACGAACCCCCGCTTTATCAACATACACATAAATATCCGCGGTGGCCGTGACGGATGACATTAAAAAAATCAGGAGGAAAAACAGAATTGAATACAGCCGTTTTTTGGGATTGTTTCTATTATGGTTATCCACCATCATCCACTCCTTTTTTTATAAGGTTTTCCAATTGGCGCTTTTGAAAAATTTCCCGATACGTCTTTTTTACAAACCTTTCGGCAAAATCCTTATGGGAAAGATATTCTTTGGCGCTTGACAAGTAGGATTCACACATATTCTTGACAGTCAAATCCTTTTCTTTTTTATCTATAAAATTTCGAACCATTATTTTTTCAAAACTGACCCTTTCGCCCAGAATATTTTTCATATCCTGTGCAGTTATGGTATTTACGGTTTGTTCAAACTGAAGAGAATGGTCAATTGGTATATCCATTCTTGCCAAAATTTCAATTTGCCATCTGTCACCGGCTATTCTCCTGGATCTGTCAAAAAATATCAGTTCAAGACCGTTTTTAAGCAAAACTGTTTTTACTACAATTTCTTTCATATATTTCCTGATTATCGGTTAGGCCTTATTTTTTTATTCCAGCACACAGCAACAGTTGTGGTCTTCAATTATTATTTACCAGGCTCTAAAACAGCGCAATCTGGTTCTGTCTCATTTTCTTTTTCTCAGACTTTTGGAATGCACCATGTTTCAAAATCGACGGATCAATCTGATCTATAAATGGTGATAACCGGTTAATACTAAATTTTCCATACAATTTTCGCTTTGATGTCCAGGTGCAGTACAATTTTTCTTTGGCGCGGGTCATGGCAACATAAAAAAGACGTCGTTCTTCCGCCATATCCAGTGTTTCTGATCCGGGCCTTCGATAGGGAATCAGGCCATCCTCACACCCGGCTATAAAAACAACCGAAAATTCCATTCCCTTGGCGGCATGCATGGTCATCAACGCCACTTTTTCCATTTTCACATGAAGCATATCGGCATCCGTCTGCAAGGACAACTGATTTAAAAAACCGGTTGCACTTCCCGAATGAATTTTGGCCCGATCAATCAGATCATCCAGGTTTTTTTTAAATTCCGGCATATTGATCTGATCTGACTGTAAAACCTTTGATACCAAAAAAACAAGTTTCTGTTCAAGCGTCATTTTTTGCATTTCTGCTTTTATGCGGTTCAATTCACCTGTTATATGGTGAAACATTGACCGAAATGATGGCTTTAAATCGAGTTCTGATGCCAATACAGCCGGATTCAAGCCATCCCGTGCCGACCAGGCGCGTTCAATGCATTTATTTTTGAACCAGTTGAAAAAAAGTGGTTTTTTTCCTCCATTGAGATATCTGAAACAGATATCCGCATCCTGAAATGAACCCGATCCCTCCAAAAATCTGAAAAATCCAACCACATCAACCATAAATTTTTGAATGACATCCGTTTCCTTTTTGGCCACGCGATATGGAATACCTTTTGCTGTCAGGGCATCGGCGATACCCGCCGACTGTCTGGATGTACGATACAACACCACAATATCACCAAAGCCAATATGATTTTCCGGTTGATTTCCATCCACAAGGCCGCTGTCGAATGAATAAAAACCGGTGCCACCTGTCAGTTTTTCAATTTCAACCGCAATGCCGGATGCTTCTGTTTCATCTGTTTCATAATTCAATATGTTGATATGCGCGGGACCGGCAATTCCGGAATGAAGCCGCTGCATATTTCCATAAACCGGATGTTCAGAAATTTTTTCAGCATGTTGAATGACCTGAAACGATGCCGCCAGAATGGTTTCAGGTGACCGGTAATTTTGACTGAGCGTGACCAGACGGGTATTTGGATAATCCTGAACAAACCGGTCAAACAGCGTTATATCTGCACCGCTGAACCCGTAAATGGACTGATTTGGATCACCGATGACACAAACATTGGCCCTGATCCGTTCCTGCGGAGAAAGAAGCATCAGCAGGCGATACTGGGCCTGATTCAAATCCTGGTATTCATCCACAAAAACATATTGAAACAACTCTGCATACTGATGTCGCAATTTCTTGCTGTTTTCAATCATCCGAATGGTATGTTGAATGATATCCTCGTAATCAACAAGGCCTTGGATATTCATAAAATATTGATATTTTTCAACGATTGTCGCCAGATCATTATGGCCGGTCAAAGTCTGGATGGGCCATTTCTGTTTAATGAACCGTATCTGATCGGAAAACCAGGCGATATTCTGCTGCAGATCATCCTGACGGGTCTGTTTGATGGCATCTCCGATGACAATTTTTCGTTCCGGTTCATCGATTACCGTATAATCCATATGATTATCTGCCATCAACCGGAGACAAAGTGAATGAAAGGTTTCGATAACCGGCAAAATATTATCAAATGGCAACAACCGGCGAATCCGGTTTCGCATCTCATCGGCAGCCTTGTTGGTGAATGTCAACGCCAGAATATTGTCAGCCCTTATTTTTTTGTGTGTTATAAGCCTTGCCATTTTATGGGTGATGGTTCGTGTTTTACCTGTTCCAGGACCGGCAATGATGATCAATGGCCCGGTGTCATGGTGTATGGCCATTTCCTGTTCCGGGTTTGTGGCGGTATGAAACCCGGAGTCTGCTTTGTCCGGTTTCTCCATTTTTATAAAAACCGGTTTCTCCAACTGTACCGGTTCAACCGGAGGCAAGTTTGTCACTGCAAAGAGTTGGTGCTGATTGAAAAGCATCTGCCGTTCTTCAGGTGAAAACAGTCTGACCTTTCCAAATTCACCATCATATCCGGGTGAAACATGAACATCATTCACCCGTATTTTCTGAATGGCATCTGCCAGAAGCGGTATATTGGCCGTTCGGATCTGATCCAGAGACAGCGATGCAATGATGGCATGTTCCGGCCCCAGTTTCCTCAAAGCCAGTTCATATCGTTTCAGCACCTCTTTGGATGCAGAGCTCACATTTGAAATTTCTGATAAAATATCGGTCAGGGGAACGGTATGGAAAAACGGCTTGTTTCGGGGAGATGGTTCACCATTTTTTCTGTCTGCCAGTTCATATGTTCGATACAGCACTCCGACAGTCAGCGGCTTTTTGCATATGGGACAAATTCCGTTAATTTTTTGTGTTTCCGCCGGATGAAGGCAAATTTGACATTTTCGATGCCCATCATAATGATATTTTCCTTCTTCCGGAAAAAATTCGGTGGTTCCCAAAAATTTGTTTGTTTCCGGATGCTTCAACGCATCACGAATATCTGCAAACGACAATTCCGTATCAAATTGATTGGCTTCCCGACCCAGTTTTGCAGCAGAATGGGCATCAGAATTGGAAATCAGAACCACCTGATCCAGGGAAGATACCTGCCAGTTCATTACCGGATCAGATGACAGGCCGGTTTCAACTGCAAAAATGTGTGAACTGAGATCATCAAAACATTCAAACAACGAATCAAATCCGGATTTTGAGCCCAGCATGGAAAACCAGGGCGTCCATATATGCGCCGGAACCAGAAATGCGCCTGGGCCGGATTCCAATGTCATTTCAAGCAGATTTCGAGCATCCAGACCCAGTATTGGACGCCCGTCCGAACCAATGTTTCCGATTTTCTCCAGTTTCCGGTTCAGTTGAATGGCCTGTTCGATTTCCGGAATGAAAATCAGGTTGTGATTTTTTCTGACCCGCCCATCTTTCTTGTAAATGTTGCTGATTTCAGTGACCAGCATGAACTGAACATCTCCCCGGCAGGCCGGTGGAACATCTCTATCACATATCTCGGCAAGCGCCGGTTTCAGCCGATACAGTCCATTATCAGCAGGCATCAGTTTTTCCCGGATATCTTCAATCCAGGCCGGATGGGTGAAATCCCCGGTTGCAATGACTGATAACCCCTTTTTCTGGGCCGCTATATGCAGGGATTCAAGCGTCAGATTTTTTGATGTCGCTCGGGAATGGGATGAATGAACATGAAAATCTGCCAAAAATTTCATTAATTAATTTCCAGATGGTTATGGGCGGATCATCGTCATGCCGGTCACATCAAATGAACACCGTGCCGTGATGACCCGCATTTTTTCCTAGTGTTATAAACCCGTCATCAACCTTGTTGATAACTATCCGATTATTGACAGATACAATTTCCGGGTTTAATTCTCTCTGGTTGTTGATGGGTCGCACCCAGAATTATGATCCATTCTTTATGGCAAAATTTTTATCAAATTAAAATAGTTATAGAATTATTGTCATTATGAACACAGCTTAATGTTTCTGTTTTATTTTAAAATGTGATATAAATAAAAAATTAAAAGAATCAACCTTCAGGAGAACCGTATGAGTTTTCTTTCATCAAATGTGTCAATCACCAATTATATCGTAAACGGGCAACTGGAAGAACCTGTCGCCGAAACCATTTTTGAAAGACTGTCTTCCCATGTCATCGAAGATATCGATGGTGAAGCGACAGAAAAATCTGTTGGATGGACATCTTATGACAATCCGTTTGAACCCGATTTCAAGGGTTCACAGTTCATAATCGGCTCCCATTTTGTTTTTTCACTGAGAATTGACAAAAAACAGATTTCTCCCCGGGTCATTTTAAAGCATTATCAGAAGGAGTTGGCAAAAAAGCTGAAGGAAACCGGTCGGGATTATTTGAACAAGGGTGAAAAAAAAGCCGTCAAGGACTATGTCATTACCATGTTGTATCAGCGGATTCCGGCTTCACCGTACGTATATGATATGGTCTGGAACTATGAAAAATCAAGAATCAGTTTTTTTTCCAACCAGAAAACCGCCAATGATGAATTTGAAACCCTCTTTATCAAGTCTTTCAATCTGGAACTGATTCGCATATTCCCGTATACTTCCGCTTTTTTCCTTCAGGATATTTCTGATTCTGAAAAAGATATATTGAACAGCCTGAAGCCTGACAGTTTTATATGAAAGGAAAATAATCCGTGCTGGATATTTCAATTGCTTACAGTCGATATAAATTTATGGGGTTTGAATTTTTGACATGGCTGTGGTTTACAATGGAAACGGATGTGAATACAATTCAACATGATGAATTTACAGAGTTTTCAATAAAAATTGGAAATCGTATGGTTATTGAAAACGCCTTTCACAATTCCATGGAAACGGTTACCATCAAAGGGGATGATGCCGGGCTGGAAGAAGGCATGCTGGCATTACGAAAAGGCGGCATGATCACGGAAATGAACATGATTGCGGTCAGCGATCGTCAGCAGTGGCAGTTTACGCTGAAAGGAGAAAGCCTTGCAATCGCGGCGCTGAAAATTCAGAATGACGTGGAGCCGGAAAACAAGGAGGACATGGAAGCACAGGTCATTGACAGAATATTCACCTGTGAACGCATCATAGATTGGATATATCATCTGTTTCATCAGTTTATAAAGCTGAGACTTTCTGATAAATGGAAAAATGCCATCATTCCGGCCATGCATCAGTGGATCGTAAAAGCGGATTGATTTTTTTTCAACTATTTCAACAATTACCTCTGAAGGTGATGATGCCATGAAATTTACCGTAAAAAAACAGGACGTTGTGGATGCCCTGTCCAAAATTCAAGGTATATGTTCAAAAAAAACAAGTTCAGTCATTACAACATGTGTTTTGATAAGAGTGGAAAAAGACCGCATTTATATTACCGCAAATGATTTTGAAACCGGCTTTGAGGGGTATTATCCAGCCGATGTCGAGTCTGAAGGTGTCATTGCGATAAATGCCAGAAAACTATATGAAATTGTAAAAGATTTCCCCGTTGATGAAATACTGGTTACAGAAGTTGAAAATTTTTGGATCGAGATCGGCAAGGGAAACATTCAATTCAATATGGTCGGGATGAATCCGGATGATTTTACCAATCTGCCATGTGTTGAAAATGCGTCTTTTTTTACAATGGATTCATCCCTGTTAAAAAAGATGATCGAACGAACCCAGATTATATCTGCTGGTGATGATAAAAAGCCTCATACCCAGGGTATTTGTCTTCAACGGGTGACCGTGGATGAAAAAACGGTTGTTCGAATGCTGTCAACGGATGGAAACCGGTTGTCAAAAGCCGAATGTGTTCTTTCAGAAAAAGTGAATATGGATGACATCAGCGGCATTTTGATTCTTAAAAGGGGCATTGGCGAAATGACGCGGATTTTGATTCCCGGAAAACCGATCGATATTGCAATAGAAAACAACAATGCATTTTTCAGACAGGAAAATGAAACCACTGTTATCCGGCTTCTGGAAGGCGCGTTTCCGGAATACAGCGATTATATCACGTGGCCGGATGCCAGAAAAATACGGGTCAATACAAAAGCCTGTACAGCCATGTTGAAACGCATGTCAATTTTGTCGTCAGATGATTACAAAGCAGTGGTATTTACCCTTTTTGAAGACAAAATGACCATCCGGTCCACCAATCCCGAATTGGGGGAATCACGCGAGGAAGTTCAAATTGATTACCAGGGAGATTCCCTGGAGGTTGCGTTCAATCCCCGGTATATGATCGAGGCGCTGGGTTTGATAGAGGATGAATATACAATTCTACATATCACCAGCGGTCAGACACCCTGTCTGATTGAGGGAGAGACTGATAAAAGTTATTTAAATGTCATTATGCCGATGAGAATATGAAAACAGAAAACAACAATTATACCGCGGATAATATCAAAATACTGGAAGGTCTCGAAGCCGTACGAAAAAGACCATCCATGTATATCGGAAACGTCGATATCGAAGGCCATCATCATCTGGTTTACGAGGTTGTCGATAACAGCATAGATGAAGCCATGGCCGGATATTGTAATCAGATTCATGTCATTATTCATACGGATAACAGCGTCAGTGTGGAGGACAATGGGCGCGGCATTCCGATTGGCATCCACAAGAAGGAAAATGTTCCGGCCCTTGAAGTGGTTATGACAAAACTTCATGCCGGCGGCAAGTTTGATGATGATACTTACAAGGTATCCGGCGGTCTGCATGGGGTTGGCGTATCTGTCGTAAATGCGCTGTCGTCGTTTCTGGAAGTAGAAGTTTATTCGGATGGCAAGGTTTATTATCAGACATACGAACGGGGTAAGAAAACATCCGAGCTGAAAATTATCGGTGAAACGACCAAAAGGGGAACCAAGGTTCATTTTGTTCCGGATGCCGAAATTTTTACATCAACCATATATGATTATGACATCCTGCTCAGGCGCATGAGAGAACTGGCCTTTCTGAACCGGAATGTCAAAATCATTCTGGAAGACGATCGAATCGACGTTCGTAAAGAACTGCTGTATGAAGGCGGGTTGATATCCTTTGTTGAATATCTCAACAAACATCATGCCGTTCTTCACAGCCCGGTTTTTATTGAAGGCATGAAAAACGATGTCAGTATCGAGGCCTCCATCCAGTACAATGATACCTACAATGAAAAACTGTTTTCATTTGCCAACAATATCAATACCGTTGAGGGGGGTGCGCATCTGATCGGGTTCAAGGCCGCATTGACCAGAACCCTGAATCAATATGCCAGTAACGGAAATCTTCCAAAAAATCTTCAGACCAAAATCAGCGGAGAAGATGTTCGGGAAGGATTGACAGCCATTGTCAGCGTACGGTTGAAAAACCCACAATTTGAAGGTCAGACCAAAACCAAGCTGGGTAACAGTGATGTAAAGGGTTTTGTCGAATCATTGGTGAATGAAAAATTAAGTATTTTTCTTGAAGAAAACCCGGCTGTTGCAAAAAAAATTATCGAAAAGGCAGTTGAGGCGTCCAGAGCCCGGGATGCCGCCAGGCGGGCCCGTGATCTGGCCAGGAGCAAGGGGGCGCTGATTGATTCGACACTTCCGGGAAAACTGGCGGACTGTCAGTATCCGGAACCTGAAAGACGCGAATTGTTTCTGGTTGAGGGAGACTCTGCCGGCGGTTCTGCCAAACAGGGCAGGGACAGACGATTTCAGGCAATATTGCCGCTTAGAGGCAAAATTTTGAATGTCGAAAAATCCCGTTTTGACAAAATTCTGAAAAGTGAAGAGATCAAGAACATTTTTACCGTTCTGGGCACCGGCGCGGGGATTGAAGAATTCAGTATTGAGAATGTCCGGTATCACAAAGTCATTATCATGACCGATGCGGATGTGGACGGCGCCCATATCCGAACCCTGTTGCTGACATTTTTTTACCGGCAGATGCGGGCCCTGATCGAAAAAGGATATCTGTATATCGCCCATCCGCCGCTCTTCCGGGTGGGAAAAGGCACCGGCGCCATCTATCTGAAAGATGAAATGGAGATGGATGAATTTATTCTCAAACGGATATGCCAGGACAAGCAGGTGGTCATACCGGCCATAAATATTTCCCTGACCGGTCATGAGCTTTATGTATTTCTGTGCGATTTGTCGGAATATCAGCATCTTCTCAATAAATTTCAAATGCAGGGATATTATATGCCACTGATCGAACGGATAATGTCTTCGGATATCGATCATGCACATATGCTTTATGACAAGGTGGTCATGGATTATGCAAAAGAAAAGCTGGTGGAAAGCGGCTTTCAGATTGAAGATGTTATCTGGAACGAAGACAAGAAGGTGTATGAGATGGTGGTTGACTGCTCAACCCATATTCAGAGCCGTCAAAAAGATATCGGGGATTCATCATCACAGATGCACAGTCTCAAAATCGGGAAAAATCTGATTTTTTCAAAAAATTTTCAAAAATGCATCATGCTGGAAAAACGTATTTCCCGGTATGATGTCCCCCCATTTGAAGTATGTGATGTGGAAAAAAAGCAGGATGGCGTCAAAATCGAAAAAAAATCCCTTCTGATGACACACATGGTTGAAGAGGGTAAAAAAGGTTTGAGTTTTCAACGCTACAAAGGTCTGGGCGAAATGAATCCGGATCAGTTATGGGAAACAACCATGAATCCGGATAAACGTGTTCTGCTTCAGGTAAAAGAAGAAGATACCGTCGAAACCGATGAACTGTTCACCATTTTGATGGGTGAGGAAGTTGAACCCCGGCGGGATTTCATCTACAACAATGCACTTGAAGTCAGTACCCTGGATATATAGTCTTCAGGAATGAAGTCTGAAGGCTGACGACTGAAGGTGCCGCAACCAGCATTCAGGCAGCGCCGCCGTTGGACGGTCAGGCGGCTTTGTGTTTATCAAGATGTAGGGGCGACCGGCCGGTCGCCCCTGCACTGATCACTGACCACTGATTTTCACGGTAATATGATACAGTTGTTCAGCCCGTTGAAGTAGAATCACCACGGATGGTTTTTGCTGACATTTGATGATTGCCCGATTAAAGTCGCTCATTCCGCCAATGGGTATATCGTCTATCTGACGAATGATATCTCCCCGATCCGCCCCGATTCTGGCCAGATGACTTCTGGCATCAATTTCGGTTATTATCACACCCCGTGAAGCGGCCTGTCCGGATTTTCTGTTTGCAGATATATCCGCGATCCGGATGCCCAGGAGACGATAAGCCAGTGACGGGGCCCGATCTTCTGGAAAGACAGAGCTTTTGACCGATACAGAATTTATTTTGCCGTTGCGAAAAATATGGATCGTGATGATATCTCCGGCATTGATATTCTGAAGGGCATTGGTGTAATCGGAAACAGATGCGATGTTTCGATTACCGATACCGGTGATGATATCGCCAACGATCAGGCCGGCACGGGATGACGGGCTGTCCGGATCAATTTCCCGGATGATAACCCCTTTGGTCGCAACCCCCTTTTCAGGAGATTTATCCAGATATTGGGATATGCCCGAATCCAGAGGCTGAACCGCAATGCCAATCCACGCCTGAATGACCTCCCCGAATTGTATCAGATCGGAAATGATTCGCCTGGCCTTGTTTATGGGAATGGCAAATCCGATTCCCTGGGCTTTTGCATAAATGGCAGTGTTAATTCCGATCAGCTCACCATTGATGTTTAAAAGAGGCCCCCCACTGTTGCCCGGGTTGATGGAGGCATCAATCTGGATAAAGTCCTGAAATATCTTGTCATCGGTACGAATGCTTCTGCCCACCGCACTGATGACACCGGTTGTTACGGTATGGGAAAATCCAAACGGGTTTCCGATGGCAATCACGGTTTCACCGATCATCAGATCATCACTGGTCCCCATTTCAATTGATGGCAGGGCGCTGGCTGTCGGTATTTTCAGTACTGCCAGATCGGAATCCGGGTCCGCACCGATGATTTCGGCCTCAAATTCGCGTTCATCCTTTAATGTAACCGTAATTTTTCCGGTGCTTTCAATGACATGGGCATTGGTTAGAATATATCCCCTGGCGCCATCGATAATTACACCGGATCCCAGACTGGATCGATTGAAGTGTTGTGGAATTTGGTGATCAAAAAAATCCCTGAAAAAATTGTCAAACAGCGGATTACCGCTAAAACCGGAAAATGGGCTGGTCCGCTGACGAACCGTCTGTTCGGAACTGATATTGACAACTGCCGGTCCTATTTTTTTTACGGCTTTTACAATCGGGCTTTCTCTCAGATCATTTTGAGCGCCGGCAGACATGCAGTTGATGAATATCAACCCCATCACCATAAAAACAGTCGAATTTATCTTTGATCTTTTCATATTGGTATTAAATGTTCTATACTAAGCGGTTTAATTTACGATTAACATATAGCCAGAAGAATAACGGTTTTGAGTGTGTTATCGACGTTTGATATCAGACGCACGAATCAAATCTCAATACAGAATATATTTTAATGTTCAAAAAGGTTCAAACCCATATGTCTTTCATCCAGTCTGCAGACAGTATTGACGACATTCTGCCATTTATTGATCAGGCCAGCCGCTATATCGGAACCGAAATCAATTCGATACACAAGAACACACAAAATATCCGGCTGAACATTGCACTGGCGTTTCCGGACATGTATGAAATTGGTACATCGCATTTCGGACTTCAAATTCTTTATCATATTTTAAATCAAAATGCGACTATTCGGGCAGAGCGGGTTTATGCACCCGGACTGGATATGGAACACCACCTCAAAAAAAACAATCTGCCACTCATGACGCTGGAATCCAAAACACCCTTGAAGACATTTGACATTGTTGGATTCAGCCTGCTCTATGAATTAACCTATACCAATTTGGTTGCAATGCTCGATCTGGCTCAGATTCCGCTTCGGTCTTCCGATCGGGATACGGACTTTCCCTTTGTTATTGCCGGTGGGCCATGCACCTGTAATCCCGAGCCAGTCGCTGATTTTTTTGACGCCATGATATTTGGAGATGGTGAGGAGGTTATTTTACAACTGGTATCCACCTGGATGACCTGGAAAACCGAGCGACCGAATGACAAACAGGCCCTGCTGGATGGTTGGCGCAAAATAAAAGGCGTGTATATACCGTCTTTTTTCAAGACAACGTTCGATATGTCCGGTTTTCAGAAAAATATGCCATTGTACGCCGACTACGATCATGTTGACCGGACCATTGTTTCAAATCTGGATGGGTGTGATTTTCCAACGGCGCCGATCGTCCCTTTTGGAAAGCCGATTCATGACCGGCTCCGACTGGAAATATCCAGAGGGTGCAGCCGGGGATGCCGGTTTTGTCAGGCCGGCATGATTTATCGGCCGGTCCGGGAACGCGCCATACCAACATTGCTGAATCTGGCAGACCAATCCATCAACAGCACCGGATATGAGGATATATCCCTGCTGTCCCTGAGCACCGGCGATTATACGAACCTGTCCGGACTGATGTCCGGATTGATGGGCATTTGTGAACCGCTGCATATTTCGGTATCACTTCCCTCGATTCGTGCGGACAAGCTTTCCAGTGGCCTGATGGAGACGATCAAGCGGGTTCGAAAAACCGGTTTCACCATCGCGCCGGAGGCGGGAAGCCAGCGGCTTCGCAATGTCATCAATAAAAATTTGTGCCAGGATGACATCGTGCAGACGGTTCGTGATGCATTTGAAATGGGATGGAAGGTGATCAAACTGTATTTCATGGTCGGGCTTCCCACAGAAACGGATGACGATA
Source organism: Desulfatirhabdiaceae bacterium (assembly GCA_050179135.1). GTDB lineage: Bacteria > Desulfobacterota > Desulfobacteria > Desulfobacterales > Desulfatirhabdiaceae > UBA4064. The sequence continues at coordinate 16,328 of JBFXFK010000053.1, forward strand.
TCCATGCAATTATGCAATTGATCAGTGACCTGAGAAAAATACAGAAGAAAAATTCAGGAAAAAACCGCGGTCCCCAAATTCATATCAGTCTGACATCATTCATTCCAAAACCCCATACACCATTTCAATGGGCATCTCAAATTCCCATGGATGCGGCACAGGAAAAATTTTGGACCATCAAAAATCGCTGTAAAAATTCCAGTGTCGACATCAAATGGCAAAATCCGGAAGTCAGTCTTCTGGAAGGTCTATTTGCCAGAGGAGACCGGAGTTTTGGAAAACTGTTGACGCTGGCCTGGCAAAAGGGATGCCGATTTGATGGATGGAGCGATCATTTCCGATTTGATATCTGGAAACAGGCCATAGCAGAATGTGAAATCGAAACGGATTTTTATACAACCCGGATCCGGAACATCGCGGAACCCCTTCCCTGGGATCATATCCATTCCGGTGTTTCCCGCGCGTTTCTGGCAGACGAGTGGCGGAAGGCGATGGCGGCCGAATTGACACCGGATTGCCGGTCCGGATCATGTCAGGATTGCGGTGTCTGTGATTTCAGGCATATCAAACCGGAATTGACGGATTCTGAATTGCATACGGAACTGCCTGAAATTGTCACGGTAAAAGAACCGGAATCAACATGGCAAAAATTTTGTTTTCTGTATTCCAAAACCGGAGAGGCCAGATATCTTGGGCATCTGGAGGTATATAATGCTCTGAATCGGGCATTTCGGAAAAGCCATATTCCAGTTCATTTTTCCGGCGGTTTTCACCCCAAACCCAAATTTTCCTTTTTTGATGCGCTTCCCGTTGGTATGGAAGCCCTGCATGAACGATTTATGGTTTCCATTAAACCGACGGGTTCCTGTGTTGTCATGACGGATAATCTGAATGGCATTCTGCCAGGCGGTATATGTATTGAAACCTGCTTTCCGGCATCAGAAATGATCAAAGAAGGTGACTTCAGGATAACCTATGAAATTTATTTAAAAAATAAATTAATGAAAAAAGAATGCCTCGTGTATTTCAATCAATCCGATTCTTTTCCGATTATCCGGACCAACCATAAGGGCGTCAGCCGAAACCTGGATTTGAAACAGCATATCATCGATATATGTCTGCCGGAAGACGATCATGTTCTGTTGACGGTTTTGAATCAGGAAGGATTGAATATCCGGCCAGGAGACATCCTGTCCAATGTGTTTGATCTGAAGGAAGCGGATATTCGCAGCGCCCGGGTTATTAAACATGGAACCATTCCCAATTCTTTGGACACGTTATGTATAAAAAACTGATTATAAACCATTTTGATTATGAAACCCGTGTGGCATTGCTGGAAGATGGCACCATTGCCGAATTGTTTATCGAAAGACGGGATGATGCGGATATTGCGGGCAACATATACAAAGGCCGGGTTCAGCGGGTTTTACCAGGCATGCAGGCTGCTTTTGTAGATATTGGACTGGAACAGGCCGCATTTCTGTATGTAGATGATATTATAGATGATTCATCTCATGATTTTGAACCGTTCCTGATGAATGAAAATGGTGATAACGAAGAATTTGATGAAAAACAGATCGGCCCATCACCTGTACTGTCCAACCGGAAATACCATATTGAAGACATGATTTCCGAAGGACAGGAAATTCTGGTTCATGTGTCCAAGTCCCCAATTGGAACCAAGGGCGCCCGTGTGACCAATTATATTTCTTTGCCCGGCCGATTTCTGGTGTTGATGCCCAACACCAATCATATCGGGGTGTCCAGAAGAATTGTGGATGAGGTTGAACGAAATCGCCTGAAAGATATTGTACAATCGTTGAGAACATCACCGTTTGGATATATCATCCGGACGGCCTGCGAGGGAATTCAACAGGATAAAATCGCCAATGAAATGATTTTTTTAAAAAATCTTTGGGACAATATCCAGGCCAGATACAAAAATGCGCCAGCCCCATCACTACTGCACAAGGAGCTCAATGTCAGTCTGAGAGCGGTGCGGGATCTGTTGACCCACGAAGCAGACAAACTGATCATCGACAGTCAACTGGTTTATGGGTCTGTTCTGGCATTTCTGGATGGATTTATGCCCAGTCTGAAAGAATCCGTCGAACTGTATGATGGAACAGAACCCATTTTTGACGCGTTCAATCTGGAAGGGGATATTTCAAGAGCCCTGAAACGGAAGGTCTGGTTGAAATCAGGCGGTTATATCATTATTGAACAGACTGAAGCATTGACGGCCGTTGATGTCAACACCGGCCGATATGTCGGAAAACACAATCTGGAAGAAACCATTTTAAAAACCAATCTGGATGCGGTCAAGGAAATCGCCTACCAACTTCGTCTGAGAGATATTGGTGGCATCATCATTATTGACTTCATCGATATGGAAAAAAAAGCCAATCAGGAAAAAGTCTACAACTCACTCATCGAGGCGTTAAAAAAAGATCGCAGTAAAACACATGTTCTGCCAATGTCGGAAATGGGTCTGATTCAGATGACCCGGAAGCGGGTGCGTCAATCCCTCAGCAGAACACTGTGTGAACCCTGCTGCTACTGCGATGGTGAAGGCTATCTGTTATCCAAAAAATCGATATGTTTCATGCTTTACCGGGAAATTCTGCGCGAATACAAGGAAATGGGAGGGTCAAAAATCACGTTGCAGGTCAATCCGGAAATTGCGGAACTCCTTCATGGAGAAGAAAATCATCTGATATTTCGGCTGGAAAAAGAAATCAACAAACAGATCATTATTTACCCCAATCCGCAATATCATATGGAACAGTTTGATATATTTGAAATTATGAAAGAATAGAAAAAATTCCGAATGGATTGAAATGGCTTTTTACCGGCATGCGCGCATCCGGTGAAACCCGCAGCATGGCGCCGAAAGAACCATTTTTATTGACTTAAATCGGTTCTTATGGTTTAAAAAAGAGATTTTTTATTTAACACAAACACAATTGAGGGAACAATGAAACGAACATATCAGCCAAGCAACATCAAGCATGCTAGAACGCACGGATTTTTAAAACGAATGTCGACACGCCAGGGAAGAATGGTTATCAACAGAAGGCGGGCCAAGGGCAGAAAACGCCTTTGTGTATAGATGACGGCAATCGGGTAACGGTTGCGCCTGTTCCCATGAAGCTTTTCAGATAACGCACCCAAAACCGTGATCTGGAAAGCTGTCGCATTTAAAAATTGAAGGAATATCCGATGACCGTCAGAAACGATTATCGCTTTGTAAAGGAAGACCGGATTCGAAAGCGACAAGCGTTTCTTGACCTGGCAAAAATTGGAAATACGGTTCATAACAATCAGTTTTTAGCCGTTTTCGCCGCCAATTCTCTTGATCGGACCCGTCTGGGTATCACTGTGTCAAAAAAGGTTGGCAATTCTGTCGTTCGAAACCGGATCAAGCGGCACATACGGGAATATTTCCGGTTAAACCGGCATAAAATTCGGTTTAACGAATTCAGGGATATTCATCTGATCGCAAAAAAACGGGCGGCGGAACTGAATTACGATCTTCTTTATCGGGCACTCAATGATATTTTCAGAAAAATTGAAGCTTGTACGGTAAAACACACGGATTCTGCTCTGATTCAGGAGAAATGTCATTGACATGACATCAGCCTGTTACAAAGATTCCATATTCGGGTTTTACCTGAACAGATTTTTCTTTCAGATGCCCGATATATCCCGGTTTCGTAACGGCTCTGGTTGAAAGGCACAGAAAAGACCCTTTATGCGAGAGTCGTTACCCCTGTTCCAACTATAGCTTTCAAGATAAAGATTTTGGGTGCGTTATCGGTCGGGGATGGCCGAAGGGTTTTTCAAGGCGTCAGCCGCTAAAGGCCTATCCCCTCCCTGCTGCCTTCCCAAAATCATTATCTTAAAAGCTATATATTCCCGGAGAATTTTTAAAACTTTCCGGTGAGGCCATATAAAATTTTTCGGGGAGTTTGCACGATTAAATCGATAATTATCCTTCTGATCAGAGCCTATCAATTGATCGTTTCACCGGTATTGGGTCCACACTGCCGATTTTATCCTTCCTGTTCCCATTATGCATGCCAAGCCATATCCAGGTA
>JBFXFK010000053.1:20527-30702 GCA_050179135.1 Desulfatirhabdiaceae bacterium
CTTAGTCAGCAGATCCGTTTTTTATTATAAGCGTAATACCGGCGCAATTCATATCCGCCGTATAATCAGACCATTTTTATTTATTGATTCACAGATTCAGCGAATCATGAGGAGTCACACATGGAACATGCCCGCATATTTTTGGCGATAACACTATCATTTCTGGTTTTTCTGGTTTGGGGCTATTTTTTTGAAGAGCCAAAGCCCGATTTAAACATTACAGAAACGGCGAAACCGGCTGTTTCTCAACCACTTGCCCAATCAACAGACAGTGAAAAACCATCGCCTTCAACCACACCGGTCATTCTGGAGCAGAATCTTCCCGAATATACATCTGCAAAAGATATTACGGTCAATACAAGTCTGTACCGTATCACAATTTCACAAAAAGGCGCGGCTGTCAAAAGCCTGATTTTGAATAATTATCGGGAAAAGGCAGAAAACGGGTCTCCTCAAAAGGAGCTGATTTCCGAAGAAAACAAAAATGGAACATTACTCGTTTCATTTGGAGACAAATCACTGCCTCAGGTTCAGGATGCGCTGTTTCAAACCACAGCACAGAACGAAACGGTTCAGATTGTCAGTCATCCCGAGACAATTTCATTTTCATGGATATCGCCTTTTGGATATACGCTGGAAAAAAAATACACATTTCGGCCTGACAGCTATCTGATTGACCTTCAGGTTGTCCTGAAAAACACCTCGGAAAACATCCTGAACAATCAGTTCAGCCTCTATCTGTCCAATCTGGTGAATCCAAAAGATGCGCAATATGGATTTGAAGGTCCCAGCGCCCTGATCGACAATTCCCTGGTACAGATTCCCTTTAAGGAAATACCGGAAAAAGCGGTCAGCACCGGGAACATAAAATGGATTTCACTTGAGGAACGCTATTTTATTTCAAGTATCATTCCAGAAAAGCCTTCTCAGGCACAGATGAAAATCAGGCTTGAGAATCAAATGTTTCAGGGTCAGTTGGTTGAACCAGAAATTTCGATTGAACCCGGTCATCAGGCCGCATTCAACTATCACATCTATATGGGTCCCAAAAGCCTGACCATTCTCAAGTCACTGAATCTGGAACTGGACAAGGCCATCAACTTTGGCATGTTTGACATTCTGGCAAAACCCTGCCTGTGGCTGATGAATACCTTTTACGGGGTCATTCCCAATTATGGTGTGGCGATTATCATCATGACCCTTCTGGTCAAGGCTGTTTTGTGGCCGCTGGGCACCAAAAGCTACAAATCCATGGCCGAGATGAAGCGGATGCAGCCGCTTTTAAACGAGATTCGGGCAAAATACTCGAATGACAAGAAAAAAATGAACGAAGAAACCATGGCCCTCTATAAAACATACAAGATCAATCCGATGGGCGGATGTCTTCCCATGCTGGTGCAGATACCGGTTTTTTTTGCATTGTACCGAATGCTGTACGAGGCCATTGAACTGAGACATGCCCCGTTTATCGGGTGGATCAATGATCTGTCTGCTCCCGATCGCCTGTTTCATTTTCCATTTTCGATTCCATTCATGGAACCGCCTTATGGCATTCCGGTTTTGACGTTGATCATGGGCGTGACCATGTTCCTTCAGCAAAAAATGAGTCCGCCGATCGGTGATCCGACCCAGGCGAAAATGATGATGCTGATGCCGGTTGTATTTACCGTGATTTTCATCAATTTTTCATCCGGTCTGGTTCTTTACTGGCTGGTCAACAATGTGGTTTCCATTCTGCAGCAGTATTTCATCCAAAAAAAATACAGTTGATTGGCTGTCTGGGGTACGTTTCTGTGATACCGGGGTATCAACCGATAAGTTGATATCCGGCCAAATTTTTGAAACTGTATTTATTCTGTTGGAGGTCTGTTTATGATGCCCTGGTTGGAGTTTGAAGGGAAAAATATTGATAAAGCCCTGCAAATCGCCTCTGAAAATTTGTCACTCAGCATGGAAGATATGAAATACGATATCATATCGTATGGGTCTTCCGGCATTTTTGGAATTGTTGGTGTTAAGAAAGCGAAAATCCGCGTGTATTGCACGCCAGTGGAAGATCCAAAAACAGTGGATATTGAAACAAACAGGGCATTGAATGCCGACAGGCTAACGGAGTCCCCTGTGATTGACGATATCCGGAAACGACGTGACGCATTTTGCGCCAATTCGGTCGAAACAGACAGGACCATAACGATCGGGGATGAAGACGATTCATCCCGTATCCGGGTTCAACAGGTTAAAACCCTGTTGGAAACCATCGTAAAGGCCATAACCGGAAATGCCGGCGAATCGTCTGAGCCAAATTATACAATTCAGGTTAAATGTGATGAAAAGCGGGTGATTTTCACGATTGGCGGTGATAATTGCCATCAGTTGATTGGCAGGAGGGGACAGACACTTGAATCCATTCAATATGTGATGGATCGGGTTATCAATAAAAACAGTCAGTTGCCCCGAATGCGGCTTGTCATTGATGTGGAAGGATATCATGAAAAACGTCAGGCAGAGCTGGTTCAACTGGCAAATCGTCTGGCAGAAAAAGTCATTCGGAATGGTCGGTCCATTGCGATTGGAAAGCTGAATCCGTCTGATCGAAAAATGGTTCATCTGGCTTTGAAAGATAATCCGAAGATCAAGACACAAAGCCTGGGAGACGGTTTTATTCGAAAACTGATGATCATTCCAAAAAAGGCCGGTCAACACGCAAGAAACCATGTTGACAAAGAAAACTGATATTGCGGAGTCCACCATTGCCGCTATCGCCACACCCATCGGCACAGGTGGTATTGGAATCATCCGGATTTCAGGGGATCGTGCCCTGGATGTTGCATGCCATATCTTCAGACCATCTTCTGTCAGATTCAGCAAGCCGTTTTCCTTGTGTCAAAAAGAGAAAATTCCATCACACCGCCTTTTTCATGGTCATATTATTCAACCCGATGGTGGTGAGGTCGTTGATGAAGTGATGCTTGCGGTTATGAAAGCGCCCTGTTCCTACACACGGGAGGATGTTGTCGAGATTCAGTCTCATTCCGGATTTGGCGTTTTGAATACGATCATGTTTCTTGTACTTGAACAAAATGTCCGGGTTGCAGAACCGGGAGAATTTACCAAACGCGCATTTCTGAATGGCCGAATCGATCTGACACAGGCCGAAGCGATTATTGATCTGATCAATGCCCGATCCGGACTTTCTGCACATGCAGCGGCACGTCAATTGACAAACGGATTAAACCAATATCTTTCGCCGATCAAAACCGCGTTGTTGAATATCCTGTGCCGAATGGAGGCATATATTGATTTTCCGGATGATGTGGATGATGATGTCGATCCGCACCTGTGTCTGATTGAAGATACGGTTGTGAAACCGGTTCGATATCTGCTGGAACAATATCAGGCCTTCAGCCATTTTCGGGAAGGTCTTCGGGTCACCATAATCGGAAGGCCCAATGTCGGAAAATCCAGTTTGATGAACCTGCTTCTCAGGCGCGATCGGGCCATTGTCACCGAAATTCCGGGAACGACACGTGACAGTATTGAAGATGAATTGTTCATTCAGGATATTCAGGTGTTACTGGTTGATACAGCCGGTTTGCATGATGCATTCGATCCGGTGGAGCAACAAGGGATCGAGAGAACCTATCAGCAGATTGACCAGGCCGATCTGGTTGTTTTTGTTACCGATGCCCTTCATGCCTTTGATTCGGAAGATATCCATCTGTTGCAGGACATTCGAAGAAAACCTTCCCTTGTTGTCGTCAACAAAGTCGATTTGATACCGGAAGAGCATGTCCTGCGAACTCAGGCGCAGTATGATTCCCTTCCGATGATTGCGATTTCCGTGCTGCAAAAAATCAATACGGACAATTTGACGGAATGGCTGTATCGGCATATCCGATCATCCGGCATGGCCCGGCGTTCAATAGATGTGATCCCCAATATACGCCATAAACAGGCACTGGAAAGAATGCTTTCCAGCCTTGAAAATGCAAAAAGCGGTCTTCAAGACGGAATGACGATTGATGGAATTGTTGTTGATCTCCGTGAAGCCTTACATGCCCTTGGCGAAATTTCAGGAGAACGGTATGATGAAGAAATCATATCCCGCATATTTGAATCTTTCTGCATCGGGAAATAAACAGTATCGAGAGATGAGTCGTGAGAAGCGGGATGTGGTTTATTAAAAATCCGATTTCAAGTGTTTCACGTGAAAAAAGCGGATAACATTGATTTGTAAATTGAAATGATTCAGATATATATCTGAAATTCAAAATTTTAAAGACCAGGACAGGTGACAGGATGAGAATGGATTTTTCTCCGTTTTTTCAGGAATATGAACAATTGGTGGCAATGGCGGACCGGGTGTTTGAACAGGTGACAGACAAACATCCCGAGTGTATCCGGTGCAAGGTATCCTGCTCGGATTGCTGTTTTGCGTTATTTGATATCACGCTGATCGAGGCTCTGTATATCAACAACCGGTTTCGAAAAAAATTTGACGGTGCTGCTCTGGAAAATCTTCTCGAAAAATGCAATGCGGCGGATCGGAGCATCTATAAAATCAAGAAACAGGCCTACAAATACAGCAAATCCGGAAAAGATCCCCGAATGATTGTTGAGGCGATATCAGAAGAAAGAGTCCGATGCCCCATGCTGAATGAGCAGTCTGAATGCGATATATATGATTTCAGGCCACTCACCTGCCGATTATATGGCATTCCCACATCCATCGGCGAAGAAAGCCACACGTGCGGCCTGTCCGCTTTTGAAAAAGGAAAACCCTATCCCACCGTCAAAATGGATGTGATTCAGGATAAACTGATTGATTTGTCGTTTCGGCTGACAACCCGGATCAAAACCGGACACACGCAATTGCACGAGGTTCTGGTGCCGCTGTCCATGGCATTGCTGACCATTTATGATGAATCCTATTTGGGAATCAAGTCATCAGAAAAAGCAGAAGACCCAAAAGGAGACGGTTGATACCCATGAGCGAGTTTACAAAAGAACAGGAAGACGTCCGCAAAAAAGCAATTTTTGACAGCATGTCCCCCAGGCGGCAACAGCATATCCAGAAAAAAGGTTATGAGAAATGGGACCCATTCTGCGAGCCAAAGGATCCCATAGACATCCGGCGTGATAAAACAAAACGAACGACCCAGATGCTGGTCAGGGAATTTTTGCAAACCCGGCTGACGGATGATTACAGCAATGCCTATGGCAGCGGCGTTCTGGAGATTGCACTGGGAATTATCAATGACGATGATCGCTATAAAGGAATGTATGATTTTTCCTGCTGGTATCGAGATCTGCTGATTCGGGAAGAGAAACCGATTCAGGGGAATTGAGTCTTTGAAACGGGGGGTTTTCGGTCATAAATCGTGAATGATGGCAAACCGGTTTCAAAATGGTCATGCTTCACGATTTATGATCGGTTATAACAGCATATTCCGACTTATTGAGTTGAGATGTTCCGACCGGCCAACAGATCGTTTTTTTGTTTTTTCATTTCCTCATATTTTTCTTTCAGCCGCTGATTGACAATGGGTGGCACCATTCCGTTGATATTTCCGCCAAAACAGGCCGCTTCCTTGATAATGGACGAGGAGGTAAAAATCCAGCGCAACCCGGTCATCAGAAACACGGTCTGTATATCCCGATTGAGTTTTCGGTTCATCAGGGCCATCTGAAATTCATATTCAAAATCAGAAACCGCCCGCATTCCCCTTAAAATCGCCTGGGCGTTTTTTTGAACCGCATAATCAACCAGAAGCCCATCAAAGGCTTCCACCTGCACTTCCGGAAATTTTTTCAGGCTGCATTTTAACAGCTCTATCCGTTCCGGGACCGTAAACATGTATTTTTTTGTCGGATTATGCAAAATGGCGACAGTAATCCTGTCAAACAGTATCAATCCTCTTTCAATGATATCCAGGTGGCCGTTTGTGACCGGATCGAATGACCCCGGATAGATCGCAGCGCGTTCCATTATTGATGATATCCTTTCAGATGTGACGGGTGACACGTGATGCGTGACGAGCGATAACCATTTTCCAGATAGTTGTTTCAGGCCAGAAAGCAGAAGTCGTCAGCTGTCACCCGTTATCATCCTGTTTTCACGTAAATGTTCATGAATTATTCAGGGTGGTTTACCCCCGTATATGAAAATCAGCCCATGATGATGGTTCAGGCCTGTTCGTAGTGACGCCGTCAGGGGTGTTTTAATGCCCTTACGCGCCCACTACGAACAGAGGGAAACATTCCGGCCGAGTGCTATTTTCACGGTAAAAAGACAAGACCGTCTGCCCATATTTTCTTTTATCATATTGCATCAGTGTGTGAATTGCCTCTGGCAAGGATTCCTGAGAACCGTGTTCAACAACGATACGGGCATTTGGAGAAAGTGATTGTGTAGACAGAAGATGATTCAACACAATTGGAATGACGCCGGAGTTGTAGGGAGGATCGATAAATACCAGATCAAAACGCAGATCGGACTTGAGGCAGGCCAGATTTTTCCGGATATCCCATTTGATGATTCTGCACCGGGTTTCCAATTGGCACATCCGGATATTTTGTTTTATGACGGACAGCGGTTCAGTATGGTTATCGATCATCAGCGCAAATGCGGCTCCCCGGCTTAACGCTTCAATGGACAGGGCGCCGGTGCCGGCAAACAGGTCCAGCACATTGGCGCCAACCACATTGTCTGCAAGAATACTGAACAGCGCTTCTCTCACCCGGTCTGCGGTCGGTCGGGTATGGCTGCCTTTGACCGCGTTCAATCGCCTGCCTCCCAGTTCTCCGGAAATCACTCGCAAGGATCAGATCATTTCGTTTTTCTGTTTGGTCTTTTCCCGAATATAATTCAGCCATGCTACCATGCCCGCTTCGGTTTTTGCGGACAATTCAAAAATCGGCATACCGGAATTGACCTGATGAATATAATTGACAGCCGCCTGCCGGTCATAGTCCAGATGGGGCAGCAGATCGATCTTGTTCAGCACGGCCACATCGCAGACCCGAAACATCAACGGATATTTAACCGGCTTGTCCTCGCCTTCTGTGACACTCAGGACAACGGCCTTGACATCCTCGCCGATATCGAATTCTGCCGGACATACCAGATTTCCAACATTTTCGATGATTAGGAGATCCAGTTGTTTCACATCAAAATTTTCCAGGGCTTTGGCAATCACATGCGCCGCCAGATGACAGTCTCCCCCGAATTCGTCGGTGTTGACCTGTACAACCGGAGCACCACTTCTGGCCAATCGCTCGGCGTCATGGGTTGTACTGACATCCCCGACAATGATGCCTGCCCGTATTTCAGACGACAGTTTTGTCAGGGTTTTTTCCAACAGGGTGGTTTTGCCGGACCCGGGCGAACTCATGACATTGATGACAAATACCCGGTTATCCCGAAACAGTTTTCGATTCTGTTCGGCAACGGTCAGGTTGGCATCCAGAACCTTTTTGACAATTTTAATTTCCATAAATTTCCTTTTTTTCAACCCTCATTCTTCAGCCTTCAGCCTTCAGTCTTCAGTCTATTTTCTTGCTCTTCAATTTCAATGGAGACAATATCCAATTCCTGACCGGAAAGTATCCGGATATTTCCGCTTTTACAGGATTCGCATCGGAATGCCGGACCATTCAGTGTCCAGTTGAACTGGCAGTCATTACATTGCGCCACAACCGGTATTTCCCGGATGCAGAGCTCCGCACCGGCAACATCTGTGTCCTTTGAGGCAACCTCAAAGCAGAATTTCAGATTATCCGGTATCACAGCCGAAAGTTTTCCGACATTGACATGGATTTTTTCCACACTGACCGGTTTCATGGCTTCTGGAATGGAAGCCACCGCAATTTCGATGATCTGCATGGCAATGCCCATTTCGTGCATACCGGATAATTCCAATTCTCGGCTCTTAGCGCGATGATTGTCGTTTGTAACCGCTGTCAGCCTGTTTCAAAAAAGGCCTCCAGCCTTATGCCTCAAGCCTTCAGTCTTCAGCCTAACACCCCTATTTCCCAAACACCCTGGCACAGAGTGGACCAAATGTCCCCAGATCCTCACAGATATGAATGCCACAGGCTTTCATGGCCGCAATTTTGGCCTGACCGGTTCCGGAACTGCCGCTGATAATGGCGCCCGCATGTCCCATGCGACGTCCGGGAGGCGCGGTCAGACCGGCAATAAATCCCACCACCGGCTTGGTGACATGGTTTTTAATAAATTCGGAGGCCTCTTCTTCCGCGGTGCCGCCAATCTCGCCGACCATGACAATACCTTGTGTATCCGGATCATTTTGAAATGCACTCAGGCAGTCAATAAAATTGGTGCCATTGACCGGATCACCGCCAATGCCGATACAGGTGGTCTGGCCAATATTCTGAAGCGTCAGTTGGTGTACCACTTCGTAGGTCAGGGTTCCGGAACGGGACACCACTCCGATGGGTCCGCCGGGTTTATGAATCGGGCCGGGCATGATGCCGATTTTGCATTCTCCCGGTGTAATGATTCCGGGACAGTTGGGTCCGATCAGGCGACAGGCTTTGGTTGAGAGATAATTTTTGACGCGCATCATGTCCAGAACCGGGATACCCTCGGTAATGGCCACAATCAGATTGACGCCCGAGTCTGAGGCTTCCATGATGGCATCCGCGGCAAACGGGGGTGGCACAAAAATCATGCTGCAGTTGGCGCCGGTTTCCTTGACCGCATCCTGAACCGTATTGAAGACCGGAATCCCATCCATATTCTGTCCGGCTTTTCCCGGCGTAACACCGGCGACCACCCGGGTGCCATATGCGACGCATTGTCGGGTATGAAACTGGCCTTCCTTGCCCGTGATGCCCTGAACCAGCAAACGGGTGTCTTTATTGACAAATATGCTCACGGTTAAACCTCTCTTTACAATTTAAGCTTTGACGATTTCCGCCACTTTCTGCGCAGCGTCCCTCAAATCGACGGCCGTAATCAGATTCAGGCCGGAATCTTTCAGTATCTGACGGCCTTTTTCCACATTCGTCCCTTCCATGCGAACCACAACCGGAACAGAAATGCCGGTTTTTCTGGCTGCCTGAACCACACCTTCAGCCAGAATATCGCATCGAAGAATGCCGCCGAAAATATTGATGAGAATGCCTTTGACATTCGGATCACTCAGAATGATCCGGAATCCGTTCTCAACCATTTCCGCATTGGCGCCGCCGCCCACATCCAGGAAATTGGCCGGGCTGGCCCCGGCCTGCTTGATGATGTCCATGGTGGCCATGGCCAAACCCGCGCCATTGACCATGTTCCCGACATTCCCATCCAGATTGATATAATTGAGATTGTATCGGGACGCCTCCACTTCCAGAGGATGTTCCTCATCCAGATCCCGGTAAGACAGAACATCTGGATGGCGGAACAGGGCGCTGTCATCGAAGGTGAGCTTGGCATCCAGGGCAATGACCTGGTCTTCGGCCGTGATCACCAGCGGGTTGATTTCCAGAAGCGAGCAGTCATATTCCACAAAGAGTTTGTAGAGACGGTTCAGCAGCACCGTAAACGGTTTGATGACAGCCGGGGCCAGGTTCAGTCCATAGGCGGTCTGACGACAGTGATAGGGCTGAATCCCGGTCAGCGGATTGATATACACCTTGATGATTTTATCCGGGGTTTCGGCAGCCACGGCCTCGATATCCATGCCGCCCGCCTGACTGGCAATGATGACAATCTGGGCGGTTGAGCGGTCCGGAATGATACTGAGATACAGTTCTTTGGAAATGTTCAGTCCCTGTTCCACCAGAATCTTGTTGACCTGTTTTCCGGACGGTCCGGTCTGATGGGTCACCAGATTCATGCCGATGATCTGGGCGGAGAGTGTCCTGACATCCTCACGGGACCGGGCCATTTTGACACCACCGCCCTTGCCCCTGCCGCCGGCATGGATCTGTGCCTTGACAACGACCGGATAGGCGCCCAGTTTGTTCGCGACGGACAGGGCTTCATCCGGACTCAAAGCCAAGCTGCCCTCCGGTGTTGGAATCTGGTATTTTCGGAACAATTCTTTTGCCTGATACTCATGAATTTTCATGAAATCAATCTCCCTGAAACCCAAAAACGCGGGCGGACATGTCTTTCCGCCCGGTTATCTGTAAACAGCCATTGGCAACTGGCTGTC
>JBFXFK010000054.1:0-25092 GCA_050179135.1 Desulfatirhabdiaceae bacterium
TCATGTCATGCAGGTAAACCCGGAAAAATTTTCCAAGGTCAATGCGGCCGGCGGAAAGGCGTTTGTCGAGTTCATGATCGCACCGGATACCCAGAAAACAATCGGTGACTTTGGAAAAGACAAATATGGCGCAGCCCTGTTTTTTCCGGATGCGGTTAAATGACCATTTTTATAGAAGGTCTGCAATCCGCATTTCAAATGCTGGTTTCCCTGGACCCGGATGTTCTGGCCATTACCTGGCGAACCATCCATGTTTCCACGGTTGCCACCTGTATCAGTGTCCTGATCGGCATTCCCATTGGTACGGCTTTGGCCCTGACCCGGTTCAAGGGTCGGGGTTTTTGGGTCAGCCTGATCAATTTCGGCATGGGGCTGCCGCCGGTGGTGGTTGGCCTTGCAACCTGGCTGATGCTGACCCGATATGGCCCGCTGGGCATGCTGGGCCTTCTCTATACCCCAACCGCCATGATTCTGGCTCAGGCGATTATTGCCAGTCCGATTGTTGCGGGATTCAGCCTGGCGGCCATTCAGTCCGTCAATCCCAAACTGCTGCTACAGATCCGGGCGCTGGGCGCCACCCGGCTGCAATATCTGAGACTGCTTCTCTGGGAGGCAAGGCTCGGCATTCTGTCTGCCATCATTGCCGGGTTTGGCGGGGTCATCAGCGAGGTCGGTGCGTCCATGATGGTGGGGGGGAACATCCGGGGCTATACACGGGTGTTGACAACCGCTACAGTGCTGGAGGTATCCAAGGGAAAATTTGAACTGGCAACCGCTCTCAGCATCATTTTGCTGGTGTTGACTTTTGTGATTGTTTCCCTGCTCAGCTACCTGCAGCAGAGAAAGGCATATCCCGGATGACGGCTGGTTTATCGGTGACCAATCTGAAACTGAATCGTTCCGGCAGGGAGATTCTTGACATTGACGCTTTCAATCTGAATTCGGGGGAGGTGCTGGCAGTAGTCGGACCCAATGGGGCGGGCAAATCCAGCCTGCTTCAGATTCTGGCATTTCTGATTGAACCGGATACCGGAATCATCCGGCTGGATAATGAGATTATCGGCAATGGCAACCGCCTGGCGGCCAGACGAAAACTGGCGATTGTGTTTCAGGAAGCCCTGCTTCTGGATACGACGGTTCAAAAGAATATTGAAATTCCGCTTCGCATTCGAGGCGTATCCCGGCAGGAATCGGTTGCCCGATCAACCGAATGGATGACCCGCCTGGGGATCACCCGCCTGGCGCGCCAGCGTGCCAGGAGTCTGTCGGGGGGCGAGGCCCAGCGCACCAGCATCGCCAGGGCTCTGGCCATGCAGCCGGAAATTCTGATGATGGACGAGCCATTTGCGGCGCTCGATTATCCAACCCGCAAATCCCTCCTGGTTGAACTGGGCGACATTTTGCGCGCTTCCGGCATGACAACCCTCTTTGTCACCCACGATTTTTCAGAAATTCCCTATCTTACCGACCAGGTGGCCGTGCTGTATAATGGCAGACTGATCAAACGAGGTCGGGTTTTGGACATTCTGGGAGAATCCGCGGTTTCTGTGAAAAGCTGGGCTCCCTGGGATGATACATAGCGAATTTTTGTCATTCCCACCAAATGTATTCCTGTCCCCGATATCGGCCGGAAAGATATGCCATTTCAGAATTATCCATTGACTAAAAAACTGTTGATTCCTGCCAATTATTGTTCTAATGCATTGACGTTATAAATCGTCCTTTCTTTTCGGTCATCGTGGATTTGTGTGAAAAAGCCGGTTGTGCCGTTTCAAATGCTGTTAAAAAAAACCCTGAAAACGGGCAAAAGGCACAAAACTTGCACATCGATAATGACAAATCGTGCAAGATGAAT
Source organism: Desulfatirhabdiaceae bacterium (assembly GCA_050179135.1). GTDB lineage: Bacteria > Desulfobacterota > Desulfobacteria > Desulfobacterales > Desulfatirhabdiaceae > UBA4064. The sequence goes on from JBFXFK010000054.1 coordinate 1,856, forward strand.
GCAGAAATCTGCTTGCTGGCACTGCTGGACAGCATTGATACCATCTCAGAAAAGCCGGCCAGGCGAATCCGCTCAGCTTTGTGCCTCTGTGCCGTTGCTCCTTTATCTTGAAAGCTATAATGCCCCCCATTCATGTAACAGAAATGCTTCAGAGCCTGTTTGAAGATTCTGGATCAGGCCCGATAACAAGGCGAGAAGTGCATCATAAGTGGAGCATACACGGTGTATGTGAGCATTTTGAGGTACTTTTCAACGCAGTTAGCGGGCCTCAGACTGAATCCTTGTCAAAACAGGATGAGGTTAAAATCATGATCCGGACATCTCTATATGAATAGTAATAAAGGGTTTACACTGATCGAGTTGGTTACGGTAGTGGCCATTCTGTCTGTTCTGGTGACTCTCGCCACAATGAGCTGGCTGGACTATCTGCCCAAAAACCGTGTGAATGCGGCGATGGATGAGCTGTTTACAGAAATGCAGCGGGCAAAGATCAAATCGGTTTCGGAAAATCGTGAATATTCGATTACTTTCAATACAACGGCCAACAGCTACAGCATTTATTATGATAACAGCGGAACACCGGTTCTTGTCAAAACTGTGTCAATTCCAACAAACTACACCAAAATACAATTTGGAAGAAACACGTCTGCCGGCGTTATACCCGGCACTTCGGGAAGTGGTGCAGTCACTTTTACCGGCACACCACCCAAAGCGATATTCTATACCACAGGGCTTGGCAAAGCCGGAACTGTTTATCTGATGCCAGAGGATGATACTGCCCGGGATGATCGACACAGGGCAATTACCGTTTCTCCCGCAGGCAGAATAAAGGCATGGAAACACACAGGAAGTGCATGGGAGTGAAGGATTATGAAAACTCATAAACAAGCATCAAGGTGTCATTCGGCTGGCTTCACCATGATTGAAGTCATGATGGCTATTGTTGTGTTGTCTGTAGCACTGCTCGCGTTTGCCAGTTTTTCTGCCACGACGATATCCCGGAACAGTTTGGCCGCTCAGGTCACCACAGCTACAACATTTGCCCAAGACAAACTGGAAGAACTAAAAAATACATCGTTTGGAGCCATAGCAGATTCAACTGCAACCGAATCCGACAACAATGGAATGGACTATACGGTCACCACAACTGTTTCTCCAGACCCAGGCAATCCAACCAATCCAACATGGAAGGATATCGAAGTTACCGTATCCTGGAATCGGGCAGGAGATTCCCATTCGGTAACCCTTAAAACCATCATTGTACAGCCATGAAGCTTTTTATATTCAGGAAAACCGCTATGCGTAATCATTCCAAATATATTTCGGGGTACTCTCTAATAGAATTGATGATTGCCATGACCATTGGTCTGGTAATTCTGGGTGCAATCGGTACACTATTTGTCATGCAGCAGGAATCAACCAGCGACCAGGCCCGGATAATTGAAATGCAGGAAAATCTGCGGGTAGGCATGGATATCATGAGCCGTGAATTGCTGATGGCTGGATATGATCCGTACAAAAATGACCCATCAAAAGCCAAAACTACAGGAATCTTGACAGCAAACGCCAACTCGATCCGTATTGCCTATGCAGAAGATGAAAATAATGATGGTGACACAGATGATTCGGGTGAATATAAAGATATTACTTATACAATTGATACAACAAACAAAGAGTTAAAAAGAGAAATCAATTCGGGAGGCGCCCAACCCCTTGCACTGAATATAAATTCATTAAGTTTATCATATGACTCATCCACCTTGGCTGATATCCGCAGTATCGAGATTACATTGACAGCACAATCCGAAAGCTCTACCCCACGAATCCTGCAAGAAAATATCAGACCCCGAAATTTGGGACTTGCCAGTACGTCATCGGCATCATCCACCACCACCACCACAACAGTTACAACCAGTTCAACAACGACATCCTCATCGTCAACCGATACCAGCACGACAACAACAACCGACACAACAACATCCACTGCTGATACTGATCCGACAACATCTTCGACAACCACAGCCACGGAACCCACAACATCTTCCAGCACATCTTCTTCGACTACAACCACCACATTGGGTGCTGTTACGACTTCAAGCACAACAACCACCACACTTCCATGTAACCTTAGCATATCTTTACATGGATGTAAGCCAAGTGGAAACGGGAAGTATGTGTACGCTACATCGCATGTGGAAAACAATGGTGTGCCTGAAGATGGTGCTACGGTTAACTGGAGAATTACAGATAATACAACCAATATTTCTCAGTCTCCAATGCAATCAAAGGGCGATGGAAATTATGGAGGAGATGATTCATGCGGCAGCCTTAGTCATGCAGCCCAGTCTGCTAGTACATACAATAATAAATGGAGTGGAACTGTTTCTGCAACCGCATCAAAAGATGGGTGTACATCGGTCACTGCGTCAATAACAGTCACAGATTAAATTTGATTGGTAACACAAATTGTTAGGAGGATGGTTTGAAACCACTTCATACTTTACAAAATGAAGACGGTATCGTTCTGGTCACAGCCCTGATTATGGTTGTCATACTCACTGTTTTGATGACCGGTGCGTATCTGACCACATCCAACGAACTGTCCATCAGTGGAAATTATAAAACAGCCAAACAGGCCATGTATCAGGCTGATGCCGGGGTAAATTATACCATTGCACAGGTGGAAGCCGGTTTGAAGAACGATACCTTGACGTTACCCACCACCGCAGGAAATTCAGTCAGCCTGTCCTTTATTTCGCCGCCCACCGGATACAGTTTCAGTTGTTTGACCAATTTGATTATGGATTCAGCAAATTGTTATCGTTTTCAGGTAAAAGGGAACGCCGCCAACAACTCTTCTTCATCTGCCACAATTGAAGTGACCATAAAAAGAGATGCGGCCATTAAAATGGCCGCCTTTGGCGATAAGCTGATGGATATGAAAAGTTCATCCAATTTTTACAGCTACGACAGCACCTCCGAAAGCCCTCCGACCAATATGACAGAATCAACAGATCTGGCCGATGTCGGATCCAATGGAGAGGTTGTTTCAAAAAATGGCACCAATATTGATGGCAATGTGGTGTTGGGAAATGATGGCACAGATGATGCAACCTTTAGCGATAAAAGTGGGACAAATTTAACAGGTACCGAGACAGAAGTCGGCCCGATTGACGCGGATCCGTTGGATGTCAACGGCGCGGAATATGCTGCACAATTCCCTTATTACGATGCCAGCAATGATAATGCTGATGTTTCCGGCCTGGGGGAATCCATCAATCTGGGTAACCCGGATCCAGATGTAACACTGACCAGCAAATCGGGTGGATCGAATTATTATTTTACGGATATCAGCCTGGGTAACAGTAAAAAAATTTTCATCGACAATTCGGCCGGCCCGGTCAATATATATGTCGATGGGGACATCACATTCAATAACGGTGCAGAACTGAATATTATAAACCCAACCAATCCAGTCAATATTTACATGACCGGAGAGTTTGACGGTAAAAACGGCAACATTGTGAACCCCGGCTCATCCACCAATTTTGCCCTTTTCAGTTCGACGACAGGTACAATGACGCTTCATAACAGCGTCGATTTCGCCGGTCTGATTTACTCACCCTATGCCGATATCGAATTGAAAAATTCCGCAGCTATTTATGGCGCCATATGGGGCAGCACGATCACAGCACATAATTCATTTACATTGTTTTATGATACTGCACTGCAAAACAAATATCTGTCCAACGATGTCATGTTATCCTCATGGCGGAATATTCGAAATTGAGTAGTTGGCTGCTACCAAGGCTTCAGCTTCCACTGGTCTCATAAAAAAAAGCGATAAGAGTCATCGCGAGTTTGTGATAAATTTTATGTCATGGGGCACAGAAAGAGGGGCACGGCGCAAAGGCACAGTGTCCCGCAGGTTTGCCTGGCCGCTTGTCCCGCATTCGTGGTTTGTGCGCTTGGTTGGATTGTTTTTTACTTTTGCCCCTTTGCTCCTCATCAGGTTCCACTGAACCAGATTTGCTGTACTGACGCTCTCCCCCGAATCCGTTATAATCAAAACAGGTTGATTTTCGCAGGCCTGCATCAGGAATGGTTCAAGAATTTGAAGCGTCAGGCTGAGGACGGCCAGATTGCGGCGGGAAGGAAAGGATCATGCATGATCAGAATTTCAAAAACCTGATTCTTGATTATCCGGTTCAGTCTCTGGAATTTTTTGCAGGCAAAGAAGCCGGGTCGGATTTGTCAGAGGCCCGGATTATCCCCCATTCGTCAGGAACAACTGAAAGAGCGGCTGGGGGACCGGTTTCGGGAACTGGATACACCGCTTTTGGTGGAATGGCTGGACGGCCGGCGGGAAGCCTGGCCCATTATTGTCTGGATCTGGCGGAACTGATGAAAACGGATCGTGTGATTCCCGTGGTTATTTTTTTACGGCGGGGAAACCATCAACGTGAACTGAGGCTGGGCAGTGATACGAACACCTGGCTGGAGTTTAGATATCTGGCCTGTCATCTATGGAGCCTGTCTGCAAAACAGTATTATGAGAGCGCCAATATCTTTGCCCGGTTGAATTTGCCCAACATGGCATACGCAGGAGATTATTGTTTGAATCGGCTGACAGACACTATAGCTTTCAAGATAAAGATTTTGGGTGCGTTATCGGTCGGGGATGGCCGAGAAGGCCTATCCCCTCCCTGCTGCCTTCCCAAAATAATTAACTTAAAAGCTATAATCGTATTTCAGATTTGCAACCTCAGATTTTGCGGGATGTAAATTTCAACGTAAATTCTCATAATATAGGCTGTCAGAAATTTAATTTCGCAAGATCATGAAAGCTTTAGAAGGCTGATCGTGGTTGAACTGTTTACCGGTCTTACTGAAAAAGATGTCAACATTTGCCTGACCGTGCTGGCCGCAGCCGGTATTGCCTGCCAGACATCCGGCCATTCCAATTGTTTTACCCTGTCGGTCAATGATGAAGACCGTGAAATCGCCCTGTTTGAAATCGAAAGCTATTATCGGGAAAACAAACGCCTGATCCCTGCTCCGGAATATTTTCTGCCGCCACTGGATTTTACATCCGGCATTCTGGCAGCCCTTGTCATTTTGGCGGTTCATCTGGCCGTGATCCGGTACTCAGACATGACGTTTTTTGTGAAGACCTTTGGTGCATCCGCATCATCCATACTCGATGGCGAGCATTACCGGGTCGTGACCGCCCTGATGCTCCATTCCGGCTATCCGCATCTGGTCGGCAACATGGCGGGTCTGATTCTGCTGGCGCCGCTCGTATGCAGGCTTCACGGCTTTGGCATCGGGTTTTTGTCCATTCTGCTTTCCGGTGCGGCAGGCAATTATGTCAATGCGCATATCTATCAGAATGATCATATATCCATTGGTGCATCGACATCGATTTTTGGCGCGATCGGGATTCTGGTAATCCACCGGTTTGCAGACGCGTTGCATATGTCCGGGATGCGGATCAAGCCCTGGATGCCCATTGCCAGCGGATTATGCCTTCTGGGGCTTCTGAGTTCCGGAGAGCATACGGATATTCTGGCGCATCTTTTTGGTTTTTGCTGCGGCATGGCAACCGGGTACGGGTTTCACCGGTTTGTAAAAACGCTACCGGGCCTTTATTATCAGGTTTTTTCATTATCCGCGTTCCTGATCATTATCTTTCTTTCCTGGATGCGGTTGTGGTAAATTTTCATTCATGAAAGCAGATCACATGAAACATATTCTCGGCATCATTGCCTCACCCAGAAAACTGGGCAACTGTGAACTCATGGTCAAGGAAATTACCCGCCATATTCCGGAGTCCCATGACGTGTCCCTTGTCCGGCTTCAGGATTTTGATATCCAACCCTGCAAAGCCTGTTACCGGTGTCTTTTTGATAAAGAACACTGCGTGATTGACGATGACCTGAATAAAGTTCTAAACCAGATCCTGAACGCCGACGCCATCATTGTGGCCGCTCCCACCTATCTTTTGGGAGCCAGCGCCGTGCTGAAGCTGTTTCAGGACCGGGGGCTGGCCTTTTCCGCCCATATCGAGCGCCTGTGGGGAAAGCCGGCCATTGGTGTCGGCATCGCCGGCATTCCGGGCAAGGAAGGCCGAACGCTTCTGGACATTCAGAGTTTTCTGACATTTTTAAAAACCGATATCAAGCAGACAAGGCTCATATTTGGCGCATTGCCCGGTGAAATTTTTTTCAATGAGGCAAACCGTCAGACAGCCAAAGAACTGGGGCAATCCCTTTTTGGTGAAAAAATCATTCCCAGGCAGCCCTGTTGCTCCCTGTGCGGCGGCGATACCTTCCGGTTTCTGGAAAATGGGCAGGTCCGATGTATGTTGTGCAGCAACGCGGGATCAGTGGAATGGACCTCCCGGGGCCCGGTTGTGTCCATTGAACAGGGAGAGCATGAAATGGTTTTGACAAAAGCGGATGTCATTCACCACCGGGAGTGGCTGCGAAGCATGAAGCACCGGTTTGTGGAAGAAAAATCACGAATCCGGGACATTGCGCTTCCGTTTAAAGATGGCTGGACTTGGATCAGGCCATGAACCCACCCCGCCGCATTCTGCATATCCTGGCCCAGCAGCCGGGAAAAACCGGAAGCGGGGTTTATCTCGAGGCCATGGTGCGTCATGCCGGACACAGGGGGTATCACCAGCGGGTGATCGTCGGCATTCCGGGGGATGCGCCACAACCCGAAATACCCTGCCTGAATGCCGATGACCTGTTTGCCGTCCGGTTTGATACCCCGGAGCTGCCCTTTCCGGTTGCCGGAATGAGCGACATCATGCCCTATGTCAGCACCCGGTTTTCGGAATTCACACCGGATATGCTCCAGGCATATCTGGATGCGTTTCAAAACAAAATGGCATCCGCAATTTCCGGATTTCGGCCGGATGTCATCCATACCCATCATTTCTGGCTGGTCACCGCCCTGGCCCGGCGACTTTTTCACGATATTCCCATCGTGGCCAGTTGTCACGGAACCGAATTCCGTCAGATCGAGCGAGCGCCCCATCTCGTTTCCCATGTGATTCCCGACTGCGCAAGGGTTGACCGGGCTCTGGCCCTTCATGAGCCCCAGGTTCAGGAACTTCATGATGTGTACGGCATTCCGATGGATCGCATCGTGAACACCGGTATCGGATTTCGGGACGATATTTTTCACTGCAACATGGATTCAGACCGCATGCCGGACCAAAACGGGATTCTCCAGATGGCCTATGCCGGAAAAATCAGCAGACCCAAAGGGGTCCCCTGGCTGATCGAGGCCCTTCGCCAGGTGGATATTCCCGAAGGATACCGGCTGAACGTCAATCTGGCCGGATCATCCGGGGATGCTTCGGTTGACGATATTCCCCGGTTCATCAGCCGGCCGGACTGTCAATTGACGTTTTTGGGAGCCCTGTCCCAGGCGGAATTATCACACGTGTTCCGCTCATCCCGGGTGTTTGTCCTGTCATCCTTTTATGAAGGACTTCCCCTGGTGCTGCTGGAAGCACTGGCCTGTGGATGCCGGGTTGTGACAACCGATCTGCCCGGTCTGGATACCTGGCTGCCAAAGGCAATACAGGATACGGATATTGTCGAACGGGTCAGATTGCCCCGGCTGATCCGGGTGGATGAACCCCATCCATCCGATATCCCGGAATTTGTCTGCCGTCTGGCAGGCGCCATCAGCCGTCAACTGCACCTCAGCATCTGTACGGAAACGGACTGGGCGGCCTGTGTCATGCCATGCATTGCGCCCATGTCATGGGAAAGAATCTTTGATAACATGGCGAAAATTTATGATTCGGTTCTGGTAACATCAGGATTCAGGAGCCAGAATCCAGCGATATAGGTCGGGCTGGCCGGTTGTTTGGCCTGCCTGACGTTGCCGTAATAGCCCCATGCCCTTCAGTCTTCAGGCTATTCTGCCGGCTGTCAGGGAGCTCCCGTTGGTCGCACCCTGACCTACGCTTTGTTCGTAGTGTGCCCGTAAGGGCATGTTAAAAACGCCTTACGGCGTCACTACGAACAGCTCTGAACCATTATTATGGCCATGAATCGGTTACCGTGAAAATGGTTATTCAGGTGCAAAGGGGCAGAGGGCCAAAGGGACAAAGTTTAATCGGTAAATGTCCTATCCCGGCTTTGGAAAGCCGGGCTACGATGGCCGGAGTATTTTCATTTCTGGGTGTTAACATCCCGGAATGATTTATGATCATTTACCGTGAAAATACATCTCCAGGAATAAAACAGCTACAACCGGGCAATCCCGTCTGCCATCCGGGATAACCCCTTATCCAGAATCTCGCGGGGACACCCGAAATTCAGGCGCAAAAAACCCTCCCATCCAAAATCCCGGCCATCGGAAAGACCGACCCCGGCCTCTTCAAAAAATCGGACCGGATCATCCAGGCCCAGCTCCCGGACATCGATCCAGGCCAGATATGTGGCTTCCGGGCAGGTGGTGGACAGACCGGGCATACCGGCAATGGCATCCATGACCCGCTGCCGGTTCAGCCGCAGATATGCAATCAATTCCTGATGCCAGTCCGGCGCCATGCAAAAGGCGGCTTCTGATGCCGCAGCAGCCAGAACATTGATGCGGGGAACAATCCCCTGCATGGCCCGGCAAAACCGCCTGCGAATCTCCGGATCCGGGATCACGGCAAAGGAGCCGTAGAGTCCCGGGATATTATAGGTTTTACTGGGCGCCATCAGGGTAATGGTTCTGGATGCCGCCGCTGCGGACAGGCTGGCGACGGGAATATGCCGTTTGTCTTCATCCAGCACCAGACCGCAGTGAATTTCATCGGAACAGACCACAACATCATGGCGGTCACAGATGTCCATCACCGCCTGAAGCTCTGCCGCTGAAAACACCCTGCCGGTTGGATTGTGTGGATTGCACAACAGAAACAGACCGACACCGCTGGACAGACGCTGGTCCAGAAGATCCATATCCATGCGCCATGTCGCCCCGTCCAGAATCATGGGAATGGTCACCACCTGTTTGCCGGCATAGACCGGTGCGGTTAAAAACGGGGGATAGATCGGGGTCGCGGTGGCAATCCCCTGGCTTTCAATTGTCCGGCAGGCCACATTCAGTCCGGTCACCAGGCCGGGCAGCCAGATCAGCCAGTCGGGATCGATCTCCCAGGAGCAGGTTTTTCCGAGCATGGCGATGGTTGCTGCGGTCAGCGTGGCCGGAACAATGCCATATCCCAGAACGCCATGGGCAATGCGCTGGTGCAGGGCCTCCAGCACGGCGGGCGGCGCCTCAAAATCCATGTCTGCCACCCACATGGGGATGATGTCGGTTCCATCATATTTATGCCATTTCATACTGTCTGTATTTCGGCGGTCAGGCGCCGTGTCAAATCGGAATCGGGATGCAAGCGTCATGATCATTTTTCCTGGTTGCGTTTGGTTTGGGTTATGGGATATTCTGCCCGACAATATCCCGCCGGTTCATCCGGCGTATATACCACAACCCCATCAAATTGAGCAGGACAACCATAACCGAATGGACAATTTTTTTCATGTACGCACCATCGATCAGGTATTTGATCTGATTCCGGACTTTCCCCGCGTTGACACCGAAACCGTTTTCATCGAACAGGCCCTTGATCGTGTTCTGGCAACCGATATTGCAGCCCCAGAGGATCTCCCGGATTTTCCCAGGGCCACCATGGATGGTTATGCGGTTCGCGCCGCATCCACATTTGGGGCCACGGAAAGCAACCCCGGCCTTCTGACCCTGACCGGGAGCATCGGTATGGGCCAGAAGCCCGATTTTTCCATTGGTATCGGAGAAGCCGCCCGTATCGCCACCGGCGGCATGCTGCCCGAAGGCGCGGATGCCGTGGTCATGATCGAATATACCGACCCCATGGATGACGATGCCATAGAGGTTTACAAAAGTGTGGCGCCGGGAACCCATGTTGTGGGTGTTGGTGAGGATTTTCCCAAAAATGAAATTCTGATCCCGGCAGGGAAACGGTTGCGGCCCCAGGAAATTGGCCTGTTGGCCGCATTCGGATTTCAAACGGCCGCTGTCTATCAAAAACCCCGAGTCGGCATCATTTCCACCGGTGATGAAATCGTTCCCATTCATGAAGTGCCCAAACCGGGCAAAATCCGGGACATCAACACCCATACCCTGTCCGGCCTGGTGGCTTCTGCAGGCGCCATACCGGTCAGCTTCGGATTGGTGGCGGATCATTTTGAAGACCTTCAGCAGACCTGCGTCCGCGCGTTACAGGAGATGGATATGGTTCTGGTCTCCGGCGGCAGCTCGGTTGGCACGCGGGATTTCACCATTCAGGCATTATCCGCCATTCCGGACAGTCATATTCTGGTTCATGGCATTGCCATTTCTCCCGGAAAGCCCACCATCTTGGCACGGTGTGGAAACAAGGCATTCTGGGGTCTTCCGGGACATGTGGTGTCGGCCATGGTGGTATTCTTAAAAATTGTCAAACCCTGGATTGACCATATTGCCGGTATGACGCAAGGGGTTTCCGGCAGATGGACGATTCCGGCGGTTCTGACCCGGAACGTGCCATCGGTTCATGGCAGGACCGATTATATCCGGGTTCGGCTGTTTGAACAGGATAACACCCGTTGGGCAGAGCCCATTCTGGGAAAATCCGGGCTCATCAACACCATGGTCAAATCCGATGGCCTGATTGAAATCGGCATGAATACCGAGGGGCTGAATCAGGGAATGGTTGTGAATGTTGAACTCTTTTCATGATCCGTATGGACAAGACCATCTCGTGTTTTTTCGTTACGCCTCATGGCTGAAAAACGGAATTCAACTTGACACATTCTGTTCAATACCCCTATAAGGTTCGGGATTTCATGCGTTTCAGTTTCATGTCTGGGGATGAGCAAACCCCTGATTATGACCGTTTACCGTGAAAATAGCGTGGCGTCAGGGAGCCGCAAACAGCCGCGGCACCCTGACCTACCCGCGTCCCGCTGGAATTGCAGGTAGCCGGTAGGTCAGGTTGGCCGGTAGTTTGGCCTACCTGACTGCTTGGCCGAACCGCTGAATACCGGTTGCGGCGCATTCAGTCTTCAACCTTTTTTCAAACCTCAAATCCGGGAAAGGTAAGCGTGTGATTCTGGCAGGATTGACCGGCGGAATCGGGACTGGCAAATCAACCGTCTCGGCCATTTTTAAGGAGTTGGGCGCACACATTGTTGATGCGGATGTGATCAGCCATGATGTGGTGCAACCCGGCAAACCGGCATGGCAATCCATTGTGGGGGGATTTGGAGAGGGGATACTGCTTCCGGGTGGCGAAATTGACCGGATTGCGTTGGGACAAATCATTTTTAATGATACCGCCCAGAAGTTGCGGCTGAATGAAATGGTTCATCCCCATGTGTTTCAGGAAATGGCCAACCAGATTGCTGCAATTGAGGCATCCGAGCCCGATTCCGTGGTCATTCTGGATGTGCCCCTGCTGATTGAAACCCATATGCACCACAGCATGCCGGATGTCATACTGGTCTATGCACCGGAGTCGCTTCAGGTCCAGCGGTTGATGAAGCGGGATGATATTTCCGAATCGGATGCGCTGGCGAAAATACGGTCCCAGATGTCGATTGAGGAAAAGAAAAAGCAGGTAAAAATTGTCATCGATAACAGCGGATCCGTGGCAGATACCCGGGCACAGACCCTTGCGGTCCATGATTATCTGACGAAAAAACGACATCATCGGGATTTGAAATGGAACGGTTGATCATTGCAGCAACACTCAGTTTTGGCCTGGGCGCCTTTGGATATGTTCTTTTCCGGTTTTTTCTGTTACCCATCCGGCGGTATAACCGGATCAAATCCGAAATCCGCGCGGTGTTATCCCGGACACTGGCATCGGGCAATACGCCCGCGGCGGAAAAAGAACAGATCAGAAAGCTTGCGGCTGCACTTTCCGAATGCTATTACGATCATCTTCCGCTTTATTATCGGGCGCTTCTGACGCGGCGTCAGGAAAATCCGATCGAAGCCTCCCGGATGATTCTGGCGTTTGCCGGGATCAAACAGCCGGAAGCGGCGCAAAAACGGATTCCTGAAATTCTGACAGCGCTAAGGGTGAAAATAAAGGATGAAGGATGAAGGCGGAAGGATGAAAATACCTCATTTCTGCTTTCAAGCCGGAGAAAGCTCGCATGGCCGGGCTGTTTCTCACTACCCAACACTCAATACTCATATCTTACCAACAACATTTAACAAGAGGTAATTATAATGATTCAACGTACATTGTCCATTATCAAGCCGGACGGGGTTCAAAGGGGACTCATCGGCGACGTTGTCAGGCGGCTTGAGCAAAATCAGATCCGCATCGTGGCCATGAAAATGATCCATATGACCCGGGCCCAGGCCGAAGGTTTTTATGCCGTACATCAGGAACGCCCGTTTTTCAAAAGTTTGACGGAATTTATGTCCTCCGGGCCGGTGGTGGTGATGATTCTGGAAGGCGATAACGTCATTGCGCGCTATCGTGATCTGATGGGGGCCACCAATTTCAAGGATGCGGCAGCCGGCACCATTCGTCGGGACTTTGCCACGGATATTGAAAAAAATGTGGTGCATGGCTCGGATGCGCCGGAAACCGCTGCGTTTGAAATGGGATATTTTTTCAACCGGTTTGAAATTGTGGTGTGATGTCGGACGCCCGAATTTGTCTGAACCAGGTTTCCATTGTGCTGCAACGGCCCCGGTATCCTGAAAATATCGGGGCTGCTGCCAGGGCCATGAAAAATATGGGCCTGAGTAGCCTGATTGTGGTCAACCCGGAAAATTTTGATCTGCCACGAATGCAGAAAATGGCCACTCATGAGGCGTCTGGTCTGATTGAACAGATTGCGGTGTTTGAAACCCTTCGGGAGGCCCTGGCGCCATTTCAATATGTTGTGGGAACGACTGCCAGGCTGGGGGGAGAGCGGGATGTGGTGTTTTCTCCGGGAATCATGGCGGAAAAGCTGATCCCCATTGCCATGAAAAACCGGGTGGCCGTGGTTTTTGGTCCGGAAGACCGGGGATTGACCAATGAGGACATCCGGCTGTGCCATGAACTGATTCATATCCCCACCGCAGAATTTTCCTCTTTGAATCTGGCTCAGGCAGTCATGGTGGTCTGCTACGAGCTGTTTCAGACCTGCCTGCCGGGTGCGCAACACCGTGTTCCCCGTTTGGCCAGTCGTCACGAGTTGGATGGCATGTATGACCAGCTCAAGGATATGCTGGTTCGGATCAGCTATATCAATCCGGAAAATCCGGATTACTGGATGAACAAAATCCGGCGGTTTTTTACCCGATATCAGATGCGGGCCGGAGAGGTCAGCATCATTCGGGGGATCTGCAGACAGATTGACTGGTATGCCAAAGTCTGTTTTGAGCGAGGTTTGAACCAGGATGACGTGCCTGTCAGCAGATTTTCAAACTCCGAAAACTGTAAAACCTCTAAATGCCAGGACACATAACCATTACTCATAATTATCTCCTTGCAAGAAAATTAAAATTCGCTTATCGTAAAACACAAAATTATTTAATCCGAGAAAATGAAATACCCATGAAAATGACCAACCACATTCTGGAGATGGTGAACGCCGCAGGGTTTCGAACACGACTCGACCTGCGGCCCATGCTCTGATTCCCTGCCTGCCGTCTTTCCAAAAACATTATCTTGAACGCGCTATTACCGGGTTTATACCCACCGCAAAGACACAAAGATCGCAAAGTGAATTTTTGAACGCCTGTTCTTTCTTTGCGTCCTCTGCATGTCAAAATTTCATTTTGACACTCCGGTGGGCCAAATTGGAACCCGGCCCGGCACTATTATCGGCTGCCCTGCCTGATTGCTGTATGCGGCACCTTCAGTCTTCAGTCTTCAGCCTACAGTCTTCAGCCTACAGTCTTCAGCCTTCAGCCTATTTTCCCCTGTCGGGAAATCCGGTTTGAAACCGTCATTATCATATTGAGGAGACACCGAATCATGAAAGAGCAGATCATTATATTTGATACCACGTTGCGGGACGGCGAACAGTCGCCGGGCGCGAGCATGAATACCGGCGAAAAACTGCGTCTGGCCACCCAACTGGAAAAACTGGGTGTGGATGTCATCGAAGCCGGTTTTCCGGCTGCATCCGAGGGCGATTTTGAAGCGGTTTCCCGAATCGCCGGACAGTTGAAACAGACAGAGGTGGCGGCCCTGGCCCGTACCTCAAAATCCGATATCGACCGGGCCTGGGGCGCCATTTCCCATGCGGCAAAACCCCGGATTCATACGTTCATCGCCACATCGGACCTGCATCTTCAGTACAAATTGCGGATGACCCGGGACGAGGTGGTGGAAAAGGCGGTTGAGGCCGTCAAATACGCCAAAACCCTGACCGACAACATCGAGTTTTCAGCCGAGGATGGCTCCCGGAGCGACCGGGATTTTCTGTGCCGGGTTTTTGAGGCGGCCATATCCGCCGGCGCAAAAACCATCAATCTGCCGGATACGGTCGGATATGCCATACCCGAAGAATTTGGCGACCTGGTGCGGTATGTCCGGGACCATACCCCCAACATTCATCAGGCGATTTTGAGTGTCCACTGCCATGACGATCTGGGGCTTTCGACCGCCAACACCCTGGCGGCCATATCCGCCGGCGCCAGACAGGCAGAGGTCACCATCAATGGGATTGGCGAACGGGCGGGAAACACCTCACTGGAAGAGGTGGTCATGGCGCTGCACACCCGGCCCAATTTCCTGCCCATGACATCCCGGATCCGGACCGAATTCATTTATCCGACCAGCCGCCTGGTCAGCATGATCACGGGCATTCCGGTTCAGCCCAACAAGGCCATTGTCGGCGCCAATGCATTTGCCCATGAATCCGGAATTCATCAGGACGGCATATTGAAAAATCCCATGACCTATGAGATCATGAAGCCGGAAACCATCGGTCTGAACGCCAACAAGATGGTTTTGGGAAAACATTCGGGCCGTCATGCCCTGCGCGATCACCTGAAAGACATGGGGTATGATCTGTCTGACGAGGAACTGGCGTTGTTTTTTACAAAATTCAAGGAATTGGCCGACAAGAAAAAACATGTGGTGGACGAAGACTTGGAGGTTTTGGTTGCGGAAGGCTTTTTGCAAACACGGGATGTTTTTGCTCTGGATTATCTGCATGTCACGGCCGGAACCACGGTGCTGCCCATGGCCAGTGTCCGCCTGTTGATCAATGGCCGGCAGGCTCAGGAGGCCGGTTATGGCAATGGCCCGATCGATGCCGCATTCAACACCATTGCCCGATTGACAGGTACCGGGTCCGAGCTGGTCCGGTTTTCCATCAGCGCATTGACCGGCGGAACCGATGCCCAGGGCGAGGTGACGGTCCGGCTGCGGGAAAACGGACTGGAAGCCATGGGCCGGGGCGCAGATCCGGATATCATCACCGCCAGTGCTAAAGCCTATATCAATGGGTTGAACCGGATGGAATATCTGAAATCGCATCCGGTGGAATCGGTGGAGTATTAGGCGGAAGACTGAAGGCTGAAGACTGAAGGGGGAAGGATGAATAACGGATGAATGATTGGAGAGAAAGGAGCGGATATCATGTCTGATCAATGGGAAGAAACAATGGCCTGCGCCATTGTCTGTTCAAAATGCCATGCAAAACTGTCCCCGGATGACAAACGGATTTTATCGGTTTATGATCACTTGCCCATCTGTCTGGCCTGCAAGAAGGTTGAGGAAAGCCGGCCGGATTATGCCGATGTGTCCCGGTACGCCATCGGGCAGTGTATGGATATGACCGAGCTGAATTATGGTGATCCCAAGGGGTACTGCTTTTATCATTTTTATCCGTATACGTGTAAATGAGGCTGAAGACTGAAGGCTGATTGGCTGGTTCACCCCCAGGAATGAAAATGATATCTTCCGAAAAAGCCCCGTAGGGGCGGTCTGTTTGTAGAAATTGATGCGGTTATTCCCATCAAACTCCATCGGAGCGGCCTGTCACCGGGATACACAGGTCGCCCCTACGGGGCTTGATGGAAATTTTTATTCTTCATTCTACAAACAGGACGCTCCTACGGAGCTTGATGGTATATGTTTTTTAACCGCATTTTCACGGTAAATAAAGGCGGAGGATGAAGAGAGGGATATTTTCAATCTTGACAATTATTCAGGAGATTTTGTGAACATATTTTATGTAGATGGTCAGTACGTCCCATCAACCGAGGCCACCATTCCGGTAACGGATCTGGCCCTGCTGCGGGGGCTGGGGGCATTCGAGCTGCTTCGCACCTTCGGTGGCAATCCTTTTGGGTTGACTGAACATCTGGAGCGGCTGAAAACGTCGGCGGAGCGGATTGGTGTGGCATTGCGCTGGACCCTGGATGAAATTGCGGCCATTGTCATGGAAACTCTCAGCCGGAATCACGAGGCGGAATCCAATATCCGCATCATCGTGACCGGTGGCTCCAGTTCGGATTTCATGACACCCGAGGGCAATTCCCGGCTCATTGTCATGGTGACGCCGCTGCCGTCTCAACCCGAATGGTGGTACAGTCAGGGCGTGGCGGTCATTACCCTGGAAACCGACCGGGCCATGACCGGGGCTAAAAGCATCAACTATGCTCAGGCATCCGTGGCAGTGACCCGGGCCAGGGAACAGCATGCGGTTGAAGCGGTTTATGTCGATTCAACGGGAATGGTCCGCGAAGGGACCACGTCCAATGTCTTCATGTTTAAAAACAGTACGCTGGTCACGCCCGGAGAGGGCATCCTGAAGGGCATTACCCGCCAGATGGTGTTGAATCTGGCATCATCCCGATACGCCGTGATGATCCGGGATATTCCATTAAACGATTTTCTTTGTGCGGACGAGGTGTTTATTACCGGAACCAACAAGGGCATTGTCCCGGTTGTCAAAATCAATGAAACGGTTGTGGGTGAGGGGCTACCGGGACCCTGTACCCGAAGTCTGATGGATATGATGGAAACATATGTCCATTCATGATGTCGCCAGATATCTTCCATAATCCTCATGGACCGGACCGGAGCTCTGCCAGGGGGCTTTATTTCGTCGCCATCTCCCAGTTCGGGATATCCTTTTCTTTCAATTGCATCATGTCGTTCATGCCTTTTTTCATCCTGAAGGTCAGCACATATGACATGAAAACAACCATGCTGTGGACAGGCTTGATCATGGGAGGCTCATCCCTGATTTCCGCGTTTGCGGCGCCCTTCTGGGGAAGCCTGACAACACGTTTCCGGCCCAAGCTGCTTTTCCAGACCGGTATGTTCTGCAACGGCATCATCTTTTTGATCATGGGGTTTATCGTTAATCTGCCGCTGCTTCTCACACTCCGATTTTTACAGGGCATGCTTGGCGGCGTCTCCACCATCGGGCTCGTGCTGATCGCTGTATCCGCTCCACGGGATAACCTCCCAAGATATATGAGTTTATTCCAGATATTCCTGACAGCCGGACAGCTCGTTGGCCCGCCCATAGGGGCATATGCCGTAGCACTTTTCGGGTATCATGCGCCATTTATCATTTCGCCGGTCGTGATCCTGTTTTCCCTGATATTTTGTCATATTTATGTCCGGGACATTCCCCCACAACCAAAACCGGTCAGGAAGAGCAAGCCGGTTACCCGGGGAATTTTGTGGGGATGGGGGCTTACGATTGTGGGGACAATCCATCTCATGTTTCTTCCCAGCATTCTGCCCCGTATTCTGGAAAACTTTCAGCTTGCGGGACAGGCGGCAATCACCACGGCCGGCACCATCATGATGGCATATACAGCCTCGGCAATTCTGGGAAATTATCTTCTGGTCAGTCTGGCCTGCCGGTTTGGCCTGACCCGGCTCATTGTTATCGCCTGTCTGTCCGCATCGGTCATGCAGATTCTGCTGTATTTCTGCACCGGCATCTATAGTTTCACCGTTATTCGCATGCTGCAGACCGGCATGATTGCATCGGTCATTCCCCTTGTCATCTCGACGTTTGCCTGCGAAGCAGGGGGGGGAACCACCATCGGATTCCTGAATTCCGGGCGATTTGTGGGAAATGCCATTGGTCCGATCATGGCCACGACGATTCTGGCCCATTTTGGCCTGTTGCCCCTTTTTTTGACAATTGCAGGCATTACACTGGCCATGCTCTGGGCTTTTCTGGCGGCTGGATCAAAATAGGTTCAGTCCGCTTTCATCCTTCCGCCTTCATCCTTCAATAACCTATCCCGCCACCCGGAAAATCACCCCGGTAACCGCCGCATAAATCAGGATAACACTGGTGGCGATGATGCACAGCCACCCCATCAGGACAATCACCGAATTATCCGGAACCCGGGCCCGGTGCCCCAGAACCGAGGCCAGGACAATGCCGCCAAGCAGGCCGCCGGCATGTCCCCAGTTGTTGATTCCCGGAACCAGCAGACCAAATGCAAAAATACTGATGGCCCATATGCTGATCTGCCGGAAGATGGTTTTGCCAAAATAGCCGCCAATGCGTTTTCCCAACGCCATGCCTGCGCCCATCAGTGCGCACAGTGCAGCGGACGCGCCGATGGTCAGGGGAATACCTGCCAGATAGGATGCCAGAAATCCGGCCATGCCGCCCAGTGTATAGATTGTCATAAATCGGCAGGTTCCAAATCCCTGAAAAATCAGGGGAGCCAGTTGTTTGAGGGCCGCCATGTTGAACAGAATATGAAGCAGTCCGCCATGAAGATAGCTGGCAGAGATCAGGGACCACCACCGGTGAAACCGGTCAATGGGAATGGTTCCGGTTGCCCCCAGAAGGATCAGGCTCTGGTTTTCCGGCGAGAGCATCGAAAAAGGATTCAGGGTGAATCGGGTGGCAAACGGATTGAGCAGAATTGACAGAATGAACATGCCGGCATTGACACAGATCAGAATGAAAATCATCTGGTCTTCGCCCGGCATCCGCCAACGGGTTAACGGCATGACAGACCTCCTTGAAAAGACTTTTTACCACGAAGTACACGAAAATGTTAACCGCGTATGGACGCAAATGGACATTCACGGACGGTAATGGACGCAATCGTTATCCTGGATTTGGGTGAAAATGCCTGTTACGCCGACGGCCGGTAGATTGGCGCAACTTTGCCTGAAGGCAACTATGCGTCCCCTTCAATCTTTACCGAACGTCCAGCGGCGCTGCTCCGCCAGAGTGCCGTATGCGGCAGCTTCAGCCTTTATTTCAGTTTATCAGCTACTGAAACCGATTCCAATGAAAATCCTGTTCAAAACCCGTAAGGCCGAAATATCCGGATACTGCGTTTGAAGGTCGCCAACAATCGTGTTATTATGGCTTTTCCGTCAACCGGGTATTTAGGCTGTCGGAAACAAATAAATCCACATCTTGCTTGTCTTTTGGCCCGTCTGCTGCGTTACATCCACCGGCACATATCTCGATATGCACCGGCGGATGTGCCTTGCAGACGAACCAAAATCCGTCGCAATCCAGTGGATTTATTTATTCCCGACAGCCTTATAAACCAGAAACCATAGGCCCCAATTTTGACAACACTCGACATCACCCGACTGAACCTGAACGGAACCCATATCATCGAGGCCAGCGCCGGAACCGGAAAAACGCATGCGATTGTATCGATTTTTCTGCGTCTGATTGCAGAAGGTTATCGCATCGATCAGATTCTGGTGGTCACCTTTACCGAGGCGGCCACGGCAGAGCTTCGGGACCGGATTCGAACCCGGCTTCGGAATGCCCTGGGGCTGCTGAATCAGAATGACATCACCGATCCCCTGATAAACAGCCTGATAACTGCTTCAGGCATCGACACAGTCCGGCGCCGGTTTTATCAGGCGATCATGACCTTTGATGAGGCCGCCGTGTTTACCATTCACGGGTTCTGCAGCCAGATTCTTCAAACCCATGCATTTGAAAGCGACATCCTGTTTGATGCGCGTCTGCAAACCGAATCCGACGCGCTTTTTGAGGAAATCGCGGCCGATTTCTGGGCAAAAACCGTATACCCGGCGCCTCTGCTGCTGGTTCAGTCCCTGCTTCAAAACCGTATTGAACCAGGAATACTGACCGAACTCAGCCGCATGGTTTGCCGAAAACCGGAAATGGCCATCATTCCCGACCCGCCGGATTCCGCCAATCCGCTGGCAGACATCACGGCGCATTATCAGCGCCTTCGCAGTCTCTGGCACAATCATCATGCACAAATCCTGTCACGTGTCGAGACGTCACTGCCGACACTTCATGCCCGATATTACAAACCGGAGTATCTTTCTGAATGGCTGACGATCATTTCCGACTGGCTTGAGCCGCCCCTGCCCATCGATATCGATGTTCCGCAGGCACTGATTCGTCTCTCAGACAGCGAGCTGGCGGCCAAAACCAAAAAGGGTAAAGAGCCACCCCGGCATGAATTTTTTACGTGTTGCGACAAACTGATTCACAGCCTGAATCAATTATCTGACTGGTTTTTGAGGGTCAAACATGACAGCCTGACATTTTCGCGGATTGAACTGGAACGCCGGAAGGCCCGCCATGGGATTTTATTTTTTGATGACCTGATTACCCGTCTGGATCGCGCATTGAAGCAGCCTGGGGGCGATGTTTTGGCCGATCGGATTAAAACCCGGTTTCCTGCGGCCCTGATCGATGAATTTCAGGACACGGACCCGATTCAGTACCGCATTTTTCAACGCCTTTACCGGAATTCCGGAAATCCGTTTTTCATGATTGGAGATCCCAAACAGTCCATTTACGGATTTCGGGGTGCGGATATTTTTGCGTATCTGAAGGCTGTTGGAGAGGGTTCGGGCCTGACACACAGCCTTCAGATCAACTGGCGCTCGGATTCCGGCCTGATCGCTGCGGTCAATACCCTGTTTGAAATGCGGCCCAATCCGTTTCTGTTTTCCGAAATACAATTTCACCCGGTGTCGCCACCAGAGGATACTTCAGCGCTTCCGGCGCATGGGGTGATGGAAAATGGCCAGCCGGTTGCGCCCCTGTCCATCACATTCATCAAAACCTGTGCCGCTGGGTCAACTGTTGACCCGAAAACCGGCCGGATTACCAAAGACTGGATGAACCGTCATTTGCCGGACCAGATTGCCGCCGATATTGCCAGGTTGCTGAAATTCGGAGTCATGTCCGGGGCCGGGGACGATGAGGCACGGCCCGTTACGCCGGGTGATATCGCGGTTCTGGTCAGAACCAACCGTCAGGCCCAGGCCATGCAGGATGCGCTTCGGGCCGTATCCATTCCCGCTGTTCTGGAAAGTGCGGAAAGTGTCTGGGATTCCAAAGAAAGCCAAATGCTCTGGGTTGTCCTGAAAGCGGTTGCCAATCCGGGAGACCATCGTCTGATCGCCGCCGCCATCACCACCGACCTGTTTGGATTGACTGCGCATGATGTTTGGGAACTGAGCCAAAATGAAGACCAGTGGGGCGACTGGGCGGTCCAATTCCGCGCCTGGCATGTGACCTGGACCCTTCGGGGCCTAATTCCCATGATGAATCAGATACTGGGGTTCCGGGACCCCAAATCGTCCATTATCCCTTTGGTCCGGCTGATCGGATTTCCGGATGGGGAGCGGCGGGTCTCCAATGTGCTGCATCTGACCGAGCTGCTCTTTCAGGCGGCCCGGGAACAGCGGCTGGAAATTCCCGGCCTGATGCAATGGTTTGAGACCCGGCAGAACAGCCCCCATACCGATTCGGAATCCGCCGAACTCCGCCTGGAAAGCGATGCCCGGGCTGTCAAACTGGCAACGATTCATAAAAGCAAGGGGCTGGAATATCCGGTGGTGTATTGCCCCTGGCTCTGGATGGGCAAACACCGGGCGGATTCACGGAAGTCGGTTCTGTTTCATGATCGGGAGCAGGATGGGCGGATGACCCTGGATCTGGGATCCGACCAGTATCCGGATCATCAATTGTGGGCCGAAGATGAGGATCTGGCGGAACGTCTGCGGCTGTTGTATGTGGCCGTCACCCGGGCGCGGCATCTGTGCCTTGTTTATACCGCCGATGTCACGGGTCTGGAAACATCGGCCCTGGGGTATCTGCTGCATGGGGCCGAGCCATCGGATGAAAACCGGATACAAGCCGATATCCGGCGTCTAATGAATGCCGGAGGCGGGAATATCGGCCTGCGCGAGCTGTCTCAAATGGAATCCGCCGGCATGGATGACAGCCGGATGAACATATCCGAATCTTCCCTGGTTTACCGGACCGCCGGTCGATCCCTGTCCCGAAAGTGGCGAATATCCAGCTTTTCGGACATGACATCCCCGCGCAACATCATGCCGGATGATCTGTCCGGGGGACGGGATCATGATATCGCGCCCCTGTTGACCGGGACAGACGAACAGTCCCGGGCATTGACACCTGAAGAAGCCAATTCATTGCCGATACTGCTGCATCAGTTTGATCGGGGGCCTGTTGCCGGCATTTTCTTTCATTCCCTGTTCGAGAACATGGATTTTACATCAACCGGCGCCGACGCCCTGACCCGTCTGATCACCGATCAGTTGACCCGGGCCGGGATGGATTCGGACCAGTGGACCCCGACTTTGTTTCAGGCGGTTTCGGACATTCTGGATACACGGCTTGATTTGGAAATGCCGGATCTGACCCTTCGCCGGATTCCCCTGAACCGGCGCATGAATGAACTGGCATTTTTGATGCGGGCAGCGGTTTTATCTCCGGAGCGCCGGCCTGATCCGGTGACGGCATCGCGTCTGGTCACCCTGTTTGAATCCGGTTTGAATCCCGCAATTCCGGATGCCTGGCTGCATCAGTTGCGACGGCTGGAGTTCCCGGCAATAGCGGGATTTTTGAAGGGATTTATTGATCTGGTGTTTGAATACGCGGGCAAATGGTATGTCGTGGACTATAAGTCCAATATGCTGGGGCCGGATTATGCGGATTATGCCGGTCATTTTCTGGAACAGGCCATGACCGCACACCATTATTATCTTCAGTACCATCTGTATGTTGCGGCCCTGCACCGGTATCTGGAACACCGGATTCCCGGCTATGATTACGACAGGCACATGGGAAAGGTGTATTATCTGTTTATCCGGGGCATGTCAAAGGTCCGGGGGCCGGAATTCGGCGTGTTTCAGGACCGTCCACCAAAGGAGCTGATTCTGCAACTGTCGGAGCTGTTTGGTTAGTAGTATTGAG
>JBFXFK010000054.1:25192-29795 GCA_050179135.1 Desulfatirhabdiaceae bacterium
CCTTACGGCGTCACCACGAACAGGTCTGAACCATCATCATGGCCTGATTTTCATATACGGTTGTGAACCACCCCGAATGATTCATGAGGGTTTACCGTGAAAATAGCATGGTGTCAGGGAGCCGCAAAAAGCCGCGGCGCCCTGACCTACCCGCGTCCCGCTGAAATTGCTGGTAGCCGGCAGGTCAGGTTGGCCGGTAGTTTGGCCTACCTGACTGTTCGCCTGTTGTCAGGCTTTGTCCCGATTCGGCCATTTCAGCCGCTTTTTCTGATTTTTCAGATAGTTGAACAGGGGTGCAACGGAAAAACGGAAATGGCGCTCGCGTTCAATAAAAATTTCCTCCAAAGACAGATGCGGGTCACTGACCGGATTTCGCAGATACTTCCGGATGGCTTCCAGGCGATCCACAATTTTCTTTTCCAGTTCTTCCTTCAGGATGGTCTTGTTTTTGAGAATCTGCTCCTTGAGCGCATCATTGGCCGTATGGCCCCTGTATTTTTTCAGTTTGTAGTCGATCCGAAGGCTGGTCAGTTCCTGCAAAACACGCTCATACTCCGGATTCAGCCACATGACTTCCGGAACCAGGTCACCAAAACTGGTCACCCCCAGAATATCCTTGTTCTGGTCCCAGTAATTGACCAGAAAATCCATTTCCAGATCTTTATAATTCTGAAGCGGCATATACATCCGCCTGAGATAGAGCAGCACTTTTTCGGTTTTTTTCTTGTGTCCGCCAATGACCACCGATCCCCCGATTTCCGCCTTTTTGACGCCTTTGGTCCAGGGGGCTCCCGTAATCCCGAAATCATGATACACCGGGATCTGGAGCAGGGCGGACAGGGTGTTCAGGGCCAGGGCATACCCGGCCGATGGTCCGCCCACATTGTAGGATGCGGTCAACAGTTGATGGTGTATGGTGTATTGATCCAGAAACTCCCCCATCAGGCGGGGAATGCTGACCTTGGGTTCCAGGCTCTGAAGATAATTTTTCACCAGCGTCAGGGCTTCCTTGGCCGACTGCTGGGTCATCTGAACCGCCATTTCCAGATCGGCGCTGGCGGCGCCCGATGCGTACACCGCGCCGGTAACCAGCACCTTTTCCGGTGACAAACTGTAGGTCAGGCTGGTGGCGATGGGAAGGAGCACGCCCGACACATCGTTGGCGCCCACCCCGATGATAAAACCCACCTGGGGTTCCTGACTCAATTCCGCCTCCAGGAATTCATCGAGCTGCACTTTTCCTTTTTTGACCGGGCTGTGGGAGATTTCCTGACGGGCAGACTGAAGGTGTGTCGCCACAATGGGATAGGCATCCACGTCCCCGATCCCGTCCAAAAGGGTCAGCACAGCGGAATAATGTTCCAGAAACGCCGCCGGATTTCCCTTCAACACGGATTTGAGGGACTGGGGCGCATCGATGGCATCCAGAACACCCATCAGGGTCTTGAAATTGAATTTGACAAATGTTTCCTGGATATCCGCCGATGCCTGAGCCAGCTCCCGGATTCGCAGAATGACCTCATATTCCGTACTGCGAAGGGATCTGGCCTTTTCCACAAACGCCGCATAATCCGCCGGCGTGTTGCAGATCCCCTTGGCCAGTTCCATGATGGTTTCGACGCTGATACCCGGAGACAGGGGGGTGCCTTTCAGGGTCAGCCGGATGATGTTCAGAATGTCCTGTTGACGCAGATGTCCGGAAACCTCCATGACCTTCAGGCGTTTGGATCGAACCAGGGCCGGGTCCAGAATATCGAGACGATTGGTTGTCAGGATGGTAAAGACCCGGTTGAGGGAAATTTCACCATCGATGATACTGAGAAATTTGTTGGTCAGTTTGTCTGAAGGCGAGCCACCGGATGCGCTTCTTCTGGGGGCAAGGGAATCCCCCTCATCAAAAAACACCACGGTCGGCGCAATCATTTTTGCGATATCATAGACCTTTTCCAGATTATCGACCGCACCCTCAACCGGATTGGCCGGGTCCTGAAGCATGCTGGGGCTGGTTGCGATATCGTGAACATCCCGGTTTTCACTCAACCAGGTTCGGGCCAGAAACGTCTTGCCGCTTCCGGGTGGCCCATTCAGAACAACCCCTTTTTCTTCGCTGACCCCATAATACAGGCAGTTGTTGGCCATTTCGGAAAAGACATCCTTGACCTTGCCGACATATTCATCCCACTTGACCTGGCGATCCATCCGGTTGACCACCTTGTCAAAGAGATCACCAAATGCGTTTCTGGCAACCAGTTCAAATGCCTTTCGAACCAGAAGGCTGTCATCGAGATATTCCGGAGAAAACCCCTGCTTGATCTCGATGATGGAGTGAATCAGCTTCCGGACATAGGCCGGGGTGATCTTCAATGTCCGGTCACTGAAAATCGCATAGATCCGGGTGACCGTTGCATCCAGTTTTTCCGAATGCATGCACCGGGTGGTGGTGATGCACGCGTCTTCCGGATTGTCGGTGATGCCGATGTCGTTTCGAAGCAGCTCCAGCCGGATAACCTGTTTGAGGTTGTCCGGGTTTTTCCAATACTCGGACAGGTCGATGATTTTCCCTTTTTCCACAAACCGCCGGTAAATGGCCGCATCAAACCGTTCCGGCTGATCGGTTGTCGCGATGAGCAAACAGTCCCGCCTGCCGCTGATGATCTCATCGATGACAATATTGGATGTATCGATCAGGGTCCGCTGCTGGCGCTCGACACCGGAATTTCTTCCCTCTGCTTTTCCAAATGCACTGTGGGCCTCCTCAATATGACGAATACAGGTTTTTCGGGGATCGCCCAGGGCCTTTTTGAAATAGTTGCCGGGTTCGCCGGCCAGGGCGGTCTGATAGTCATTGGGCGTAACCATGGCGTAGTCAACCGGAAGGCTCTGTTCCTGCAGTTGGGCCAGGCTGTGGCTGATAAATCGCTTCAGTATCCATCGTATCAGGGGCAGACGCGACAAAAACTGATACAGTTTCAGTTTTCGTCTTCTGGATATTTCCAGGGCAAGGGTCGGATCGATCTGCTCGATGCTTTTCCAGAACGACTCATTGGCCAGAATTTCTTCCTTTTTCTGTTTCAGATCCACTTCGGGAATGACCTGATTCAGAAAAATAACATTTTCAAGGGTATGGATGACGGTGGATGTCTTGCCGCTGCCACTGGGACCCACAAACAGAATCAGGGGGGCTTTTGGCACCGACGGGTCCGACAGGTATTCTTTCCGGATATGGGCCCGGTAAATTTTTTCAAACAGATCGGACAATTCCACCGGTACATGAACATCGGTCAATTCCCGATCCAAGAGGTGCAACAGATACAGATAATCCCGTGCAGAAACCTCTTTTTCCAGTATCTTGTTCCATGCCTGCAGCGGATTGGTCTGGCCGGAAATCTCAAAGCGTCTCTGCCAGTCCGTCAATATCTCCGGATCTTTCAGAATGATGAATCGTCTCTCCGGGGCTTCCAGAAACAGGGACAAAAAGGCATCCAGCAATACATTGAAGCGGTCCGAATGGGGTTTGTACTGATTCAGTCGGGACCTCATGAATGACTTGGTTTCATACGGCCATGAATTCACCAGATCCCGGATTTCCTGAATGCGCTTTTCTGGCAGGCTGACAGTACGGATTTCTTTGGTCATTCGTTTTGGCATTACGGTTCTCCAGCAACTTTCGGCTTTTCATAATCTGTTGGAAGCGTCAGATTTGGCGCATCACCGGTATTTTGAATGACAACCGTTTTCTGATTTTCCGGATTTTTTTCATAGGCTGTTGCCCATTTCTGCTGGGTCAAAAACTGAAAAATCAGGGCATCTGTCGTGCCATCCGGGCGGCCCAGCGCCTTTTGCAAGGACTGAATGCTTTCCAGATACGCGGCATACAGCTTTCGAATGCGGCTGGCCTCCTGATCTGCGGCATAATTTTCGGCCTCGGCAATCAGTTCGCGACGTTTTTTCTCTTCTGTCGCCTCGACCAGCTTGTCACCAAATCGGGTTTCTTTCAGTACAAAGCTGACAACCTCGATCCCGTATTTCTGTTCCAGCGTGGGGCCACCGGCATTGATTGGACGCGATTTCAGGGCATTGAAGATGTCTTCCTTGATCTGCTCCCGCTTGCTGATCAACTGATTCACCTCCTGAGCCTGGAGAATATCCTTGGCAATACCATCATAATCCCCCTGCAGGAGATGAAGCGGCAAAAGATTTTTGATGGCCCAGGTATTGAGGTTCGTGATCTTGTAGGTCAACAAACCCGATACCCAAAGCGCCACGGTTTCCCGTGAAATAACCCGAACCGGTTCCGGAGAGCCACCCAGATACAGCGTCTGATTCATCAGCGCCACTTCCTGCTCGATTTTTGAAAAAAATGGCAGGCGGACATGCCATCCCACATCGGTGATGGCATCCCGTTTTCCGCCAAACCGTTCCAGAACAACGGCATAGTTCATTTTGACCTTGTAAATGGTTTTGCTTGCATACAGAAGCGCAGTGGCGCCATAGAGAATGCCGACCAGTGTCAGCAGCGCCAGGGTCCTGCGAAGCACCATTTTGACAAATGCACGGGTGGCAAATTGCCTTGAGGCTTCCGGGGTCATATCATCTCCTTAGT
>JBFXFK010000055.1:0-8611 GCA_050179135.1 Desulfatirhabdiaceae bacterium
CCTTGAACTGCTGTTCTACGGCAATCTGATTTCGGCCACGGAAGCGTTGAACATGGGACTGATCAACCGGGTCGTACCGGATGCCGACCTGGAAAAGGAAGCCCGGAATTGGGCCGCAATTCTGGCGCAAAAGAGTCCTCTGGCGCTCCAGATTGCCAAAAAGGCATTTTATTCCGCGGCGGATCAGGATTACTACAAATCATTTGAATATATGAACGAAGCCTTTGCACGGTTGTGTTCGACAGAAGATGCCAAAGAAGGGATCAGTGCATTTCTGGAAAAACGCAGCCCGGATTGGAAAGAGAAATAGGCTGTCATTTGGACGCTGGTTCCCAAGCTGGGGCTTGGGAACCAGCGAAACCGGGTGTACACGGTAAATGTTCATGAATCATTCCATGACGTTGACCCCCAGGTATGAAAATAAATGCCTTGGTTCCAAACTGGCTCATTGGAGTGTCAAAATGAAATTTTGACATAAAGCAAAAAAACCGTTGAATACATGTTGGGTCTATTATTTCAGACAGTTTGTCATGTTAATCAGGTTGTGTCAAAATTGTGTTTTGACACTCCAGGCCTTGGCATCTGACAAGTTTGGAACCAGACCACCACGATTCATATTGAAACACTGTATTTTCACGGTAAACCCTCATGATCAAAGTTTTGGTCGCCCGGTATATGAAAATGAGGGCGAACACTTAGGTTCGCCCCTACAGAATGTATTTTCAAGGTAAAATGGAGTTCCGATGATTCAATGTACCTTGGGGCTGCTGGCAATCTGTGTAATAGCAGCCATATTGAGTGAAAACAGGAAAAAAATATCGGTGCGCATCATTCTGGCTTCACTGGCGCTTCAATTGGTTCTGGGTTTTTTTTTATTGAAGTTCGATGTGGTCCGTCAGGGCTTTCTGTTTCTGAACCGGCTTGTGCTGACAATTGATACGGCAACGACTGAAGGAACAAAAATGGTTTTTGGTTACCTGGGTGGGGCAACACTGCCCTTTCAGGAAATCTATCCCAATTCATCGATCATACTGGCATTCAAATCAC
Source organism: Desulfatirhabdiaceae bacterium (assembly GCA_050179135.1). Taxonomy (GTDB): domain Bacteria; phylum Desulfobacterota; class Desulfobacteria; order Desulfobacterales; family Desulfatirhabdiaceae; genus UBA4064. Next base: position 1,048 of record JBFXFK010000055.1, read on the forward strand.
TTCCAATCGTTCTGGTGATGAGCGCCCTGTCGGCCCTTCTGTTTTACTGGAAGATCCTTCCCGTTATCGTCAGGCTTTTCAGCGTCGTTCTGAACAGAACCCTCAAAACCGGCGGGGCTGAAGGCATTGGCGTTTCCGCCAATATTTTCGTGGGCATGGTGGAAGCCCCCCTGCTGATCAAACCCTATCTGGGTGCCATGACCCGGAGTGAGCTATTCACAATCATGACCAGCGGTATGGCGACCATTGCCGGAACGGTGATGGTCCTGTATGCTTCCATTCTCCAATCGGCAATTCCGGGTATTTTGGGCCATATTCTCACGGCATCCATCATCAGTGCGCCGGCAGCTATACTGATTGCCAAAGTCATGGTGCCTGAGACCGGAGAAATCACTTCCGGAGATTTTGTAACGGAAAAGCCTTACAAAAGTATCATGGATGCGGTCACCCGGGGAACGATTCAGGGTGTCGATCTTCTGATCAACATCATTGCCATGATCATCGTTTTGGTCGCCCTGGTCAGTATCGTCAATATGGCACTCGGACTGTTGCCCGAATTCCAGGGAAAGGGAGTGACCCTTCAGCGCATACTGGGCTGGATCATGGCGCCGGTGGTCTGGCTGATGGGCATCCCCTGGTCCGAGTCCGTGACAGCCGGATCACTGATGGGTACCAAGACCGTATTGAACGAATTTATCGCCTATATCGATCTGTCGAACCTTCCGGAATCCGCCCTGTCCGAACGAAGTCGTATTATCATTACCTATGCCATGTGTGGCTTTGCAAATCCCGCCAGCCTGGGCATCATGATCGGCGGCATGGGCGTCATGGCTCCGGAACGACGGGATGAAATCGTCAGCCTGGGTTTCCGGTCCATTGTTTCCGGAACCCTTGCCACGTGCATGACGGGTGCTGTGGCCGGATTATTTTTATAAAGAATGTCGCACGAAGAGAATAATTATGTTATATATTTTTCTCTGAAAACATGAGGAAAAAATACGCTTTCCGACAGCCTTACAAAATCACAGGGTGCGAGAACGGGAGGGGTAAGATGAAAAAGAAAATAACCGGAAAGATCGGCCATGGGACATTCATCATCTTCGTGCTTTTTCTGACCGCCGGATCTGCCGCCGGTTCTCCTCAGTTGGGGGACAACATGGAATTTGGGGCCGGGTTGGAGACCGGCGATCCAATTTCCGCAGGGAGCGGCGGCTATCGCTTCCACATGCCGCTGCTCAACGTTTTTTTGGGGATCATACCGGTGAATTTCGGGCTTATGTACGGCTCGGACTTTTGCGGCTGGTGCGTCAATATGCCACCGGAAAGAGACGTTCCCCTGCCGTTCTGGTGGAGCCCGAAATTTGCGGCCGCCTTTTCCACACCACCAGGAGGAGAGAATCTCTTTACAGTTCAGATGGACAATGGTGATGTGGTCTCTTTCAAGAAAACCGGAGATGAATGGGAATTGACCGGCGCAGGGGATAATTTCTGGGAACATCCGGTATCGTCTTCGCGCATGAAATATGTTCTCAAGGAGACCACAGAAACGATGGTGGTGATGGATCCCATCCGGAAACTGTTTATCGTCTTCGAAAAATACGGCGCCGGGCCGACGGAGGTTCGGGTACTATATGTTAAAAACCGTGACGGAGAGGGGCTGTCTTACAACTATGTCGATGAAAGTCGAAACCCTTCATCCATTTTTACCTATATTTCCGGGCCCGTTTATGGCCGTCTGATATTTACTTACGGAACGGACATACTGGGAATCGCCACGGTTGCGGACGGGTTCGGAAGACAGGTGACATTCCAATATGAGTACGACGCCGTGGATAATGGGAATAAATGGACCCTTCGGTCCGTGACCGATGCCATGGGCAATACCACCGCGTTCCGCTACGCCGGAAGCGACCGGATTTCGTCCCGTCAGTTGCCGATGGGTAATACACCCGTTTCGCAAACGTATGATGATGCCGATCTCGATGGGACCACTGAAACGCGGGTGACTTTGCAGATGGATGCCTATGAGCATAGGACAACCCTTGGCTATGACCCCCTCGCCAACCGGGTGACGGAGCAGCGGCCCGACGGCAATACGGTGATTTACGAGCATAACGGCGAGTATGGGCCGCCCAAGGCCGTTACCGACGCAGCCGGCAGGAAAATGAACTTTACCATCAACTCCGACCAGCAGATTACGCAGGTCGGGGACAGGCTGGGAGATTCTACGAACATCACCTATCATCCGGAGACCGGCTATCCTGCCACGGTAACCAATGCCAGGGGTGACACGGTGACGTATTCCTACACAGCCCAGGAACAAACCTTCTGGACCATAACCGATTTGGAGGAAGTGACATTTACCTTCTACAACCTGACACGCATCGATTATCCTGACGGCACCAACGAGCAGTTTACCCATGATTCCGAAGGCCATCTGCTGACAAGGACAGACCGCGGCGGAAAAGCCTGGACCTATACATATAATACCAAGGGCCAAATCAAGACCGTCACGAATCCGTCGGGGGGCGTCACAACCTATACATACGTTGCCGATTTGGATTCCAATCCCAAAAATTATCCGGTTATCCTGTTGGCTGCCAGCACGGATTCCGACAGAGGGACAACGACGTATGACTATGACACCTACTACAGACTTCAGCGAATTACGCACCCGGACGACACATACATCGAGATAATCTATGACCTCAACGACCGGCTCACCGCCATCCGGGATGAAAACAACCATACCTATACGTACACCTACGATGCAAACGGCAATCTTACCGTGGTAACGGACCCGGCAAACAACCAGACACAATACGCCTACGATCTCATGGACAGGGTTACGCAGATCACCAACAGATTGAACCAAACGGCTACCCTTGCCTACGACAACATGGGCAGGGCCGCATCCATATCCGATCCCGGCGGCATCAGCATCGCCCTCGGTTATGACCCGAGGGGATGGCTGAACAGCTCGACCATCGATGGAAAAACCTGGCAGACCACCTATGATGATGAAGGCATCGCGACCTCGACCCAAACGCCTCTGATCAACACAACGACATATCAGAGCGACAGCCTTGGCCGCATCGAAGCCATTACCAATCCCCTCGGCCAGACAACGACCGTGATCCGCGATAAAATGGGCCGCATAACCGGAATTACCGATCCGCTGAACCGAACGATCACCTACGGGTATGACAACCGGGGACTGCTTGCAAGCGTCACAACGCCGGGATCGGGAACTGCAGCCTTTGCCAGGAACGACCTTGGGCTCCTGGAAAAAATCACCGACCCAAACGGCAATGATTGGACATTCGGTTACACCAATATGGGAAGACTGTCATCGATCACAACCCCCCTTGCCCAAACAACCGGCTACAACTATGATTCCAGAGGGAGACTGTCCCGGATCACGTATGCCGATGCCTCGACAATGGACAGGACATACGACCAGGCGGAAAATGTTGTCCGGCGGCTTTACTCCGACGGCACCGATCATCAATACACCCATGATGCGCTGAATCGCATCGTAACGGTAAGCGCGGGCGGAGGTGCCCCGGGCCTGCAATTGACACGGGATGCCGAAAGCAGGATTACATCCACCAACCAGGCCGGAACGAATTTCGGAGCGAGCTACGACAACAGTGGAAGGCTCGCGACAGCCACATACAATAATGACACCTTTACGGTTGCCTACACCTACCATGCCGCAACCGGACAATTGAGCCGAGTGACGGATAGTTTGACCGGAGCAGGGATCGACTTCACCTATGACAACGACGGCAGACTTACAGGCATGACACGCGCCAACGGCGTCAACACCGCCTACACCTATGACGGGGCGGGGCAATTGACCGGAATACAGGATGGATCGATCATAGACCTCCGATACATCCTGGATGGGGCCGGACAGGTCGTCTCGGTGGACATGAACGTTCCACTGAATCCGGAAACCCTTCTGGTTCCGGGAACAGACACCGTCACCTGCGATGAGGCCTCGCGGGTGTCCACCGCAGGGTATGAGTATGATGCAAGAGGAAGGCTGATGGCGTCTCCGGGCCACAGCTATACCTGGGATGGTGCATCAAGGCTTACCGGAATCGACGATACGGTTCTGGTTTATAACGGGCTCGGAGATCTTGTTATCCGGGACGATACGCATTTTTACTACAACCGTGCGATCGGGCTAAAACCCATTGTCGGGGAAAAGAGTGGAACCACAGGTTCTTTTCTGAGGTACTATGTCTGGACACCGGGAGGCAGTCTTCTCTACATGATCGATGCATCCGACTCCAATGCGGTCTATTACTATCATTTTGACAGAACCGGATCGACTCTGGCACTGACGAACGCCGCAGGCACAGTGACCGATTCCTATGCCTATACCCCGTATGGGAGATCGATCGGTCATAACGGCTCCAGTCAACAGCCATTTACCTTCGTGGGTCAGTGGGGAGTGAGGCACGAAGGCGGAGACAGTGCGCTCTATCACATGAGGGCCAGATATTACGATGCAGTGACCGGGAGATTCATCAGTCCCGACCCGGTATGGCCTGTTTTGGGAGAGACTGCGGGACTGAACCCGTACCAGTACTCGGCAAACGAGCCAATCGGGAACGTGGATGTTACCGGCCTTTCGAGAATATTGCTTAGCAGAAGGGAAAGAGATTGGCTAACCGAGGAATTTCGCACTATGGTTGAAGGCATGAGTGATGCGGAATTCATGCGGGAATGGACATGGTTCTCACGATCGTACGAGATTGATATTCTTGACGATTATTTTCGAGATTGGGGTGTCATTTGGGGGATGACTTTGGGCAACCTCGATGCCTTCGAGATGAGGATGGATGAGTACAGGCATGAATTCTTACTGGAGCTGTTTGAAGAGGAAGCCGTCAGAAGGCCTGATTCCAGGCGTACTTTAAGGTATATAGGTCTAGACCATAGAGACAATGTTATTTATGAGTTTGTCTTGCCCGAAGAAAGAACGGGGAACACGGACTATTCCACTGAGGCGCACATGGGCAATCGGGAGACGCCGCACAAAGGCCCCAGTATCTTTGACATATTAGAGAGAAGTCGGGAAAGATTTTCGCTTAGACCCCACTGACCCTCTCTTCAGCGGGAAAGTCGGGGAGGGGACAGAGCAACCGCAGGTTATGACCGTTACCCTGGTTCCCAAGCTCCAGCTTGGGAACCGATGCCCATGAAGCTCTGCTTCAATCCTTTTCCAGACATTGCTCTGACACGGGAAGGCGGAGCTTCCCGATCGGGTTCTCAAGCTGGAGTTTGGGAACCAGCGGAAGGATACTGTATTTGAAAATTAATTCACATGAGTTTGAAATGCTCCAAAAGGAATCAGCATCAGGAGGCAGAACCCATTGATGAATTGTCTTTCCGAATTCAACCGGAAAACACATGAAATAAAAAAACAAATTTCAGGTTTTAGGTGACAATAACGACCATCTTTTCCAACCATTTACAGGAGGATAGTTCATGGCAGCCAATACATGGCAAACAGACAGATGGCCAGAAGGCGTTGCGCGGGAAGTTTTGGGTTATGAAAAGCCGGTTTTTTCTTTTCTGGAAGAATCCGCCAAAAATTATCCCAACCAGGTTTATACGATTTTCAATGATGGCGCCCGAACCTATGCACAAGTCAATGACGCGGCGAACCGGGTGGCCAATTTTCTGATTTCACGGGGCATCAAAAAAGGGGATCGTGTTGCCATCTTTTTGCCCAACCTTCCGCAGTACCCCCCCATCTATTTTGGAATTTTAAAGGCCGGAGCCGTTTGTGTCACCTGCAATCCGGTTTACACCGCCGGAGAGCTCAATTATCAGTTGAAAGACTCCGGCGCACGGGCTGTGTTTGTCATGGATCATCCCCAAATGTATCCGACTGCGGTCAAGGCCATAGAGGGCTCGGATGTCAAAACGGTTGTCATCTGCAATGTCAAATCCTATCTGCCTGCATTAAAGGGTTTTCTGGGCGGATTGCTGGGCAAAATCCCCAAGGCGGCCAGCCATGCGCCGGATCATGTATTTTTTGATCAGGTGGTTGCCGGAGCCAAATCAGATACGCCAAAGGTGGATATCGATCCCAAAAACGATCTGGCCCTGATCATTTACACCGGTGGCACGACCGGTGTTCCCAAGGGAGCCGCTCTGACACATGCCAATTTTGTATTCGATGCCCTGGCCACGTTTGAATGGTTGAGAATTCCACATGAAAAGGGTGCTCCTCCCGAAAAGCTGCGACATGGTGGATTCCACTGTTATCTGGGTGTTCTGCCGTGGTACCACAGCTTTGGCATGACACTCTGTCTTCTGTGTTCATGTGCCAGCGCCAGCAAACTGGTCTGTATTCCGGATCCACGGGCCGGAAATCCCCCCTTTACCGAAGTGCTCAAGGCGGTTCAGAAATATCGGACCACCCTGATGATCGCTGTACCCACCATCTTTGTCGCGTTCATGAACCATCCCCAGTTGGATCAATATGATCTCAGCTCCATTTTGTGTTGTGGTTCGGGTGGTGCGCCGTTACCTCCGGAAGTTGCCAAAAAGTTTGAGGCCAAAACCGGCTGTATCATCTTTGAAGGTTATGGATTGAGTGAAACCGCACCCGTGGCATCATTGAACCCGACCAATACCAGGGATCGAAAATTTGGTTCGGTAGGTTTCCCGCTTCCCAACACAGACATCAAAATTGTGGATACCGAAACCGGTTTGAACCCGTTGCCAAAAGGCGAGGATGGCGAGATTGCCATTGGCGGACCTCAGGTCATGACCGGATATTGGAACAAGCCGGAAGAAAACAAGGCTGTTTTTCGCGAAATTGACGGCAGGCGGTATTTTCTGACCGGAGATGTCGGCCATATCGACCCGGAAGGTTATATCATCATTACGGACCGGAAAAAAGACCTGATCCTGGTGGGCGGATTCAACTGCTATCCCCGTGAGGTGGAAGAGGTTTTGTATGCCCATCCCAATGTGGCCAATGTGGCCGTCGTCGGCGTACCGGATGCCAAAAGCGGTGAATCGGTCAAGGCCTTTGTTCAGCTTGTTCCCGGAACCACGGCAACCGAAGCGGAACTGCTTGAATTCTGCAAGGAAAGACTGGCCGGATACAAACGCCCCAGATCCATTGAATTCCGGGATGTATTGCCGACGTCTCCGGTTGGAAAAGTTCTGCGGCGGGTATTGCGGGACGAGGAACGCAAAAAGGTCTGATCACTGAAGCGGGTAGGTCAGGGTGCGACCAACGGGAGTTTCCTGACAAGCCAAATAGCGGCATTTCGGCAGTCAGGTAGGCCAAACAACCGGCCAACCTGACCTACAGGCTGAAGCATGACAGTCATTTTTACACTTGACAGGATAATCGAAAAACATGTAACTGAATCATAAAAATGATCGGGAGCTTGGACACACCAGGCTGAGAGGGGCTCTGCTTTATACCGTGAGCCCGACCGTTGAACCTGATCCGGATAATGCCGGTGGAGGAAAACATGGGGTTTCAAGCCATCTCCTTTGCCGGAGATGGCTTTTTTATTTT
>JBFXFK010000055.1:8711-17123 GCA_050179135.1 Desulfatirhabdiaceae bacterium
CAAGGGGAAAATGACGATGAAAACCATGATAATATCCATCCTGTGTCTGATGTTGAATTGTGGAATGGCCGCCGCTCAAAATCCGGTTTCGGAGCTGACGGTCATGACACATGACAGCTTCAGTATCAGCAAAGATGTGCTGGCGCGTTTTGAACAGGAAAATGCGGTTAAAATCCGTTTTTTAAAGGCCGGCGATGCCGGAGCCGCATTGAATCAGGCCATTTTGTCAAAAAAAAATCCACTGGCGGATGTGTTTTATGGTGTGGACAACACCTTCATGAGCCGGGCCCTGAAAGCAGACATATTTTTGCCCTATCAATCTCCCAATCTGAAACAGATCGGGGATGCGCTGAAACTGGATACCGCATTTCGCCTGTCACCGGTCGATTTTGGGGATGTGTGTCTGAATTATGATAAAGCCTGGTTTGCTTCCCGGAATATGAAGGCGCCTGACAGTCTGGAGGATTTGATTAGACCGGAATACGCCGGATTGACTGTGGCGGAAAGCCCGGCCACATCTTCACCCGGGCTGGCGTTTTTACTGACGACCATCGGGCATTTCGGGGAAAACGGTTTTCTGGATTACTGGAAAAAACTGAAGCAGAACCAGGTTCTGATTGTGAACGGCTGGAAGGAGGCATATTGGGGCAATTTTACCGCTGCATCCAAAGGCAGTCGGCCCATTGTGGTCAGCTATGCCAGCAGCCCGCCGGCGGAAATCCATTTTGCCAAAACAGCCCTGAAAGAAGCCCCCACGGCTGCCGTAACGGCAAAAGAAACCTGTTTTCGACAGATCGAATTTGTTGGCATTCTGAAAGGCGCCCGGAACCCGGAAATGGCCGGGAAGCTGATCGATTTTTTTCTGGATAAACCCTTTCAGGAAGATATACCCCTTCAGATGTTCATGTTTCCTGCAAATACAACTGCAGCGCTTCCGGACATATTTGTAAAATATGCCAAAACAGCAGTCGATCCGGTTGCCCTGGATAGCGACCGGATTGAATCTCAGCGCGAAAAATGGCTTGAAGCCTGGGCCGATTCGGTTCTTCGGTGAACCGCGGACCGCAAAATGCCCCATTGATCTGGATCGCCATTCCACTGGTTCTTCTGGCGGTTTTTTATGGATATCCCATGGCGGCCATCCTGAAAACCAGTTTTCAAATGGATGGAAACGGCGGGCTGGATCAGGTTTTCCACATTCTGTCTTCCCGGATGTTTGGATATGCCCTGGGATTCAGTCTGTTTCAGGCCGTGCTGTCAACCCTTCTGACCCTCGGGTTTGCACTGCCTGGCGTCATCATGTTTCTGTTATGTGATTTTTCCGGTAAAAAATGGATGCAACTGCTTGCATCGCTTCCATTTGTTCTGCCAACCGTTGTCGTAGCCACGGCATTCCGGGCATTATGGGGCAGTCATGGAATGGTGAACAGTTTTGCTGTTCACTGTTTGGGGTTTCATTCAGCGCCATTCAATCTCGATTATGGACTGCCTGCCGTGCTGATGGCGCATGTTTTTTACAATACATCCGTGGTGTTTAAAATGGTAGCCGGATTTGGCGCCAACCTGGACCGATCCCTGATTGACAGCGCCCGCAGCCTGGGGGCCTCAACTCGGATTATCGTTTTCCGGATTCTTCTGCCCTTGCTGAAACCGGCCGTTACAGCCGCCTCCCTTCTGGTTTTTCTGTTCTGTTTTTGCAGTTTTGGTGTGGTGCTGATTTTGGGTGGACCCGGGTTCAGCACGCTGGAAATTGAAATTTATCGCCAGACCGTTCACTTTTTCAACCTCCCGGCGGCTGCCATTCTGTCTCTGGTTCAGATCCTGTTTACGGGAATAGTGTTTGTGGTGTATTTGAAACTTCAGAAACATCATCCGGCCGCTCCTTTCAACACCGGTGGCGCCGGTTTGTCATTGCCGGTCCGGAGCCGGATGAAACGGTTGGGAATCCGGTTTTTTCAGTCGGCATGGATACTGTTTTTTGGCTTGCCGCTTCTGTCACTTGTAATCGGATCAATTTATACCGATACCGGGTTTTCACCGGTTTTTTTCATGGAACTGTTTCGAAATCCCGATCAGTCGGTTTTTTATATTTCCCCCTTTCGCGCCATTGCGCACTCTATTGGATTTGCCGGGACGGCTACCCTGATTTCGATGATGATCGGGATTCCGGTTGCGGCATATTTGTCATCCACATCGGGTCGAATCCGGCCGGTTATTGATATTCTGTTCATGTTGCCACTCAGCACGTCTGCGGTTACGCTCGGATTCGGGTTTATCATCGCCTTTGATCGTCCGCCGCTTGATCTGAGAGAATCGTGGATATTGATTCCCATGTCTCATGCCCTGGTCGCATTCCCATTTGTGGTGCGGGTTCTGGTTCCGGCGTTTCAGGGTGTGTCCGAACGATTGGGAGAGGCTGCCGCATTGCTGGGCGCAACAACCGGACAGATATGGTGGAAAATCATATTCCCGATTGCCCGGAACTCCATTGCCGGGGCCACCATTTTTTCATTTATGATCAGCCTGGGAGAGTTTGGCGCCACGGCATTTATTGCCAGGCCCCAGACATCAACGATTCCTGTCGCCATTTTCCGGTTTTTAAGCCAGCCGGGGAGTCTGAATCAGGGGCAGGCGATGGCCATGAGTTGTCTGCTTCTTCTGATTACGGTTTTTGGATTTTTATGGGTGGAGTGGCTGATCGCGGTTGAGCCGAAAAGGGCGTGTGTGTGAATCGATCCGGCTCAAATTTTCTGGAACTGAAATGCATTGCCAAATCGTATGGCGGTCTGCCTGCGCTGGATGACATCAGTCTGACGGTTGAAACCGGCCAGATATTATGCATTCTGGGACCATCCGGATGTGGAAAAAGTACATTGCTCCGGGTTATGGCCGGCATTGAAATGCCGGATGCCGGCCAGGTGTTGATCGAAGGCCTGGACATGACAGGGGTTCCGGTGGAAAATCGCAGCGTCGGCATGGTGTTTCAGGATTTTGCTCTGTTTCCACACAAAACGGTTGCGGGCAACATTGCGTTCGGCCTGGAAATGATGAAGCTGCCCCGCGGGGAAATTGACAGACGGGTGGCCGATATGCTGTCCCTGGTGGATATGGCGGATTATGGAAACAGACAAATCCATCAGCTTTCCGGTGGTCAGCGTCAGCGGGTTGCACTGGCCAGAAGTCTGGCTCCCCAGCCCCGCCTGCTGCTTCTGGATGAACCGATGGGGTCTCTGGACAGGGCGCTTCGGGAGCGACTGGTTCAGGATCTGGGCATAATTTTGAGACATATCAACATGACAGCCGTCTATGTTACCCATGATCATGCCGAAGGATTTGGTATAGCAGACCAGATTGCCATCATGAATCAGGGACAGATTGGACAGGTCGGAACACCGGAACAGGTGTATCGTCATCCCGGGTCCGCAATCATCGCCCGATTTCTGGGTTTTGACAATTTTCTGGATGGCACACTGGAATCAGGCGGCATGGTAAAAACAGGGGTGGGAGTTTTCAATACATGCGAATCGGACCATCGGGTGGGAGAAACGGTTAAGGTTCTGATTCGACCGGATGCAGCCGTATTGGAAATGGAAGGGCAGGGGGCGCCGGATCAGAACCGCGTGTCCGGCAAATTGGTCAGCCGCATGTTTCAGGGCAGAAATTATCGAATCCGTGTTCGTATCCCGAATGGAGATGAACTGGTTTTTGATTTACCCAATCAGCCGGCGCCGCCTGGTATCGGTGGTGATATCCACCTTCTGATCCGGAATTCGGCCATCACGGTTTTTTGATGGCATTCAGACGCTCTTCCGCTTCCTTGGCAAACGGGGTATTGGGGTGTTTTTTAATGACTTCTTCATAAAGCGTTTTGGCGTGTTCCGGATTGTTCTGTTTTTCTTCCAGCTTTGCGGTATCCAGTATGTCCTGGGCCGAATTGCCGGAACAGGCAAAAAAGCCGGATAATGCAATGAACATGATAATCAGAAACAGATTTTTCATGATGAATTTCCTGTAAGGCGGTTATTCTTTCGGAGTTGTTGATTGATGCAATCATCCCATCTTCTGGCTCAAAAAATTGTTGACCGGATTGTTGATGGCTTTGTTGTGACCCTTGCACTGAGGTGCTGGCTGGAAACAGCATTCTGTGCCCATGATTTGATAAGCTTTTTAATTATGAATGAAGCCGGGCCTGACAGTCAACAGGCATCTGCACTGGATCTGGTGTTTTTCCCGGATCAGGCGTTTCAGATTGAAGTGGAGCCATTATTACAAAAAACCGGTTTCAATCGGTCCGATGAACTGAAAATCATCGCGTTGATAACGGAAATGTCGCCCCGAACACGTATCATGTGGGATGATGTGTCCACCTGCATGCCGTTTCCTGTTGAACTGATACCAAGTTTCATTTCCCGGCTGAACATTGCCAGAAGACTTGATGAACGGATTCTCGGGAGCATCAATCAGCACTTGACAGGACCGGACAGAACCCGATGCTGCGTGATTTTGAGAAACCATGCCATTGAATGGAAAGATGGACATGTGCGTGACATGCAACGGTTCATGGGGTCTGTGCACTCGGATGCAACTGATTTTTTATCCTGCTTTACCGATCTGCTGATGTTTTTGTCTGAAGGTGATCTGCCGGACAACCTGCATGATGGCCTGAGGCTGAAGCGGCAATTCTGGACAGACTGTTTTCATCATGCCGGCGAAATCCAGTCCCGGATGCAGACGACCAACGCAGAAATCATGATCATGGGCGGAAGCCGGATTCTCTCCGTCACACCAGAGGAAGCGATCCGGAAAATCGATCTGCTGGATCGTATTCTGTGTCGAATGGATTGAAGCTAAATTATTTATGATCAAGGGTGGTGACACAATCCCAGGTCGGATCCGGGGGATGCAACAAACATTCCCGGCACCGGTCCTGATACAGTTTTGAAGGCGGGTCTGCCGGCCAATATTGTTTTACCGCTTCAAACAGGGGCATGGCCCCGGCCCAGTTCTGATTGCGATAGGCCTGAATCGCCATATTCCATGTCTCAATGGGTGTCGGGTTAAACATGCTGTCGGTTTTTTTGGCCATTATTTGAAAGATGCCCACCGGATGCTGTTTGCCCTTTACACGAACCCGATCAATTTCCCGACCCCAAAAATCGGCATGGGCTGCATTCCATGTCGATTCACTGGCAATAATGGCAACACCATACATTTTGGTAAGCCCTTCCAAGCGGGAGCTCAGATTGACGTTATCCCCCAGCACGGTATAGTCAAAACGGCGTTCCGATCCCATGTTGCCGACAATCATTGGTCCGCTATTGATACCGATGCCGATTTGCAGAACCGGTTTTCCCTCCTGCTGCCATTTACCCTGAAGGGTTTTCAGTCGTTCAATCATGTCAACCGCTGTCATACAGGCCTGAAGTGGATGATCTTTTTGAGGAAGCGGCGCACCAAAAATGGCCATGACCGCATCACCGATATATTTGTCCAACGTACCATGATTGTCAAAAACCACCTGGGACATGTGTGTCAGATATTCATTCAACTGAAGAACAAGTGCTTCAGGTGAAAGATTTTCAGAAAGGGAGGTAAACCCGCGGATATCGGAAAACAAAACGGTCAACTCTTTTTTTTCACCGCCCAGCTTCAGCATATCCGGGTGTTTCAGCATTTCATCCACAACCGTTTCATGAACATACAGGCTGAATGTTTGACGGATGTGGCGTTTTTCCTGCTCCTGGTTCAAATAGTCATGAATGGATGTTCCCAGATAAATAACCACCAGATTTAACATCGGATACACATGATTCAGCCACAGCTTCAGATTCAGAAATGCGTAATGGGTAAGACCGATATGCCCGATAAAGAGCATGGCAACCCCGCCGGCCAGATAGATACCTTTGGTGAAGCGATTCAGAACCAGAAAAAAAACGGATGTCAGAAGGAGCAACCCCATGTCGATAAGGGGCGCCAGGCGGTCCGAACGGTTGAGAAAATTGCCTTGAATAATGTTTTCCATGACATTGCAATGCAGCTCAACACCGGGGAAAACAGGTGAAAACGGGGTTGGACGCATGTCGTGAAGCCCGACAGTGGTATTGCCGATGATGACAATACGGTCTTTCAGGCTGTCCCGGGAAATTTCATTTTTCAGCAGTGAAACAGCCGAGAAATAGGGGAAAGTATAGGATGGCCCATAAAAATTGATCAGAATTTCCCCGCGATCATTGGTGGGGATTTCGGTATTGCCGAACCGGATGTTCCGAACGCCATTACGATCGAGTGTCGGCATGAGAGACCGGTCCGGAAATGCGGCGGCCAGGGTCTGAAGGGCCAAGGAAGGAAACAAACGATTCTGGTATCGAAATATCAATGGCATCCATCTTACAGTGCCATCCGGATCGGCAAAGACATTGAAACTGCCCATGAAGGCGGATGCTTGTTCGATAAGGGGGATATTGGTTTCAAGCCCCAGTGCATCTGCCAGGGTTCCCGGGGGCGGATTGTCCATGATGCGTACGAGCGGAAGTCTGGCTTTTTCAAGTAAATCTTCGGTGGGTAAAGCCGGAATGAACCCATTTGGATCAAAGTAAAAAAAATGGCCCAGAACCAGGGGAATGGAGAGGTTTCGAATCGTGTTGGCCAGAAGCACGTCATCATCTTCGGCATCGGCGATTTGGCTCAGTAGTAAAATCAAATTGGGGTATCGGGTTTCGGTCTGTCCTTCAAACCGGTCACGCAGATCAAGAACAGCCTGCTGTCTCAGCTTCAAATCCGGCTCAAAAAACCCCATATCCAGACCGACTGCCTTGGCGCCATGACGCTCTGCAGACTGAATCAGCTCGGCCATTTTTCTTCTGGGCCAGGGCCATCGACCGATGCGATTGACACTGTCTTCATCAACGCCGATAAAGGCGGTCATGCCGGAAGGTTCAACGATTCCCCGCTGTCGAAAATGCAAATCCCACGCTTTGAGCTCTACCAGTTCCAGAAATGGCGGAGACCAGAACGACAGCGCCGTTGTAATAACGGCGCTGATCATGACAAACAGAAATGTCCATTGTGGACGAAGTTTCATTGGATTGTAAAAACGTTATCCGACAGATCGTTCAATTCGGGATAAAGGACTGAAGAGACTTTCAGAAGGCATTGGTCGGATTTGGCCCATCGTGGCACCCGCCACCTATAGATACCGGTTTTCTGAACAGATGTGGCAATATTGGTATAGGTTTGGCCACCATCAATGGATAAGGCGATATTCACGCCTCCGGAAAAGCCCTGAGGGGAGATTCCGATGGCTTTCCACTGAATAAATGTAGTTCGTCCACTTTTTAACAGATCATCACCATTGGGCGATACAAGACTGAGATAGGCGCCGGGAGCCGTAGGAGGAGGGGGGATCGTGCGCGGTAATGTCTCGTACCCGGATACCGCATTAGACATGGCGCCATAACTGGGTTTGATAACCAGATTCCCTGCTGTCCCTGAAATAAAAGCAAAATAACTCTCAGTGGGCGCCATGGAGAAGGTCTGGATATAATCACCACTCCCATCCCATTTTAGCAGGGCCAGATCCGGTGATATCGCACCATTGTTTGTAAAATCGAAAACGACATTTCCCCAATTGACCGTAATCGTTTCATATGGACAGGCCACAATCTGCCAACCCGAATTTACCGGTATGACAACCTGTTGGACGGTGGCGGCGCCATCAATGACCAATTCTGTCTGTTTTTGGGAAATGATCCACCACCCTTTTCCATATTGAATCTGATCGATGCCTGCCTGGGAAATTTCAATATAATCCAGAATATCCGGTGGAAGGGCATTATTCAGTTTGAAAAGCCGCCAGAGTCCGGAATCATAAACATTGTCAAAAAAAGGGGCAAGTGTCTGAAAGGTATCCGGGTTTGATGGAATAACAGGAATTCCGACAAGACGATATGCTTTTGCAGCGTCTTCTGTGCTGAATTGCTCAGCTCCTGGGAGACTGATGGTAATGGCAGATACGTCCGCTGAATAAACCGGGCAGAATAATATGGCAATTAGGATAATATATGCGGTTTTGAATCGTAATTTATTGTTTAACATAGCGAATAATCCCTTCGTCAGCTTGGTCTCAAATTAATTTCGTGGCATAATTTTATTGAATTGAGTTGTCCTGGGTAATGGTGGCGGTTTTGGCAATGTTGAAGATGTCGTAGTCGTTGATGTTGTTGTTGTTGTTGTTGTTGTTGATGTTGTTGTAGTCGAAGTGGTTGTTGGTGGCAAAGTAGTCGAAGTGGTTGTTGGTGGCAAAGTAGTCGAAGTGGTTGTTGGTGGCAAAGTAGTCGAAGTGGTTGTTGGCGGCAAAGTAGTCGAAGTGGTTGTTGGTGGCAAAGTAGTCGAAGTGGTTGTTGGCGGCAAAGT
>JBFXFK010000055.1:17223-29592 GCA_050179135.1 Desulfatirhabdiaceae bacterium
GGCAAAGTAGTCGAAGTGGTTGTTGGTGGCAAAGTAGTCGAAGTGGTTGTTGGCGGCAAAGTAGTCGAAGTGGTTGTTGGTGGCAAAGTAGTCGAAGTGGTTGTTGGCGGCAAAGTGGTCGAAGTGGTTGTTGGCGGCAAAGTAGTCGAAGTGGTTGTTGGTGGCAAAGTAGTCGAAGTGGTTGTCGGCGGCAGTGTGGTCGTGGTCGTCGGTTTTAACGTCGTTGTGGTGGTAGTTGGTTTTAATGTCGTTGTTGTCGACTCGGTCGAAGTTGTCGTCGTACTGGTCGTAGGTTCTAAAGTTGTTGTTGTCGTTGTCGAGGTGCTGGTTGTTGTCCGCAGGGTCGACGTCGTGGTTGACATGGTGGTTGTTGACGAAGTGGTGGTTGTCAGCCTCCGTTTTCGACGCTGCTCCAGCAGGTTTCTCAACTTTCCGCGTAACTCCCGCAATTCTCCCAGAACCTCGGTCATTTTTTCAGAGGACATGAAATCAGGGGGTGTTGGTCGGTTAAACCCCTGGATATGACTGAACATATAGTCACTTAAAATGACTTGCTGATCCGGAGAAAACCTGTTGCTGAAAGTGATTGAATTTTCAATGCACGCTGCCAGGGTAATCTCCGGTGATTGAATCCATACCACAAAATCGGTGTCACGGGTTCCAACAACCGCAGTCTGGGTTTGAACACGAATTTTCTTCTGCTTGAAATTTTGAAGGGTTTGGACAAAAAATCGTGCTTTACCGGCAAGGAGTGAAAAAAGCCCTTCACGCGCCTTTTTCTCCGGTTGATAGATATATTCCGTTATTTCCAGCTCGCTGCTGGATCCCATGGTGATCATGCTGTCATCCAGGAAACTGATTTCAGCAATACTGTCTGTATCCGTCCTGATTCTGTCTTTCAGATAAACAGAATCTCCTTCCGAGATTTTGCCCGAAAAACCCTTGCGACTGAGAGTGGCTGAGCCTTTCAGGAATGAAATGGTTCCAACAGGTTCAACTGCAAAAGCGGACGTTGTTGACCATAACAGCAGACAGATAATGATCAAAATTTTACATCCAGAAAATTTCATATGATTTCCTCTCCCGATATCATCATCTCCCTGATTATGAATTAAAAAATATATGAAAAAACAATTGAATACACAGCTCTTTGAAAGTGATAGGGGTCTATGGATTCATCATCGGTGACATTCGAATCATTGAAAGTTTGAAAAAAACCGGCGCTGTAAGTCACGTTTGAGGCAATATCTCCATAAAGCGAAACATTGATATGGTATTCATTGTCCCGACGCTTTTCATCGGCATCGATGTTGGCGTCATAATCCATGTGTCGATACAGATACACGCCGCAAACATCCGCACGAATCCGGTTTTCCCAGACCGGGAAATTGACCGCCGTCTGAAACTGATGACCTCTCAGGTCGCCTCGAACATCCGGAACATAATCATCAAAATCAAACATGTATCCGGCGCGCACATGCGCTTGCCCCTGTTTGAAAAACCGGTATTCGTTAAAGCCCAGAAAGTAGTGTCTGGCATCCGGTGTTTCATCTTTGTAAAATCGCCCCTCTATCCCCCCGTAAAATTCGGATTGAAACTGATTTTTGTGCATGATCGCCAGTCTGGGCAACAGGGCATGAACATCAACCCTGGGGTCCTCATCCACCCAGTAACGGTTGAACGCATATTCCAGGCTGGCCGCGTAAGGATTTCGGTTCCACTGTACATAGGCTGACGGTCTGGCGCCGATCAGGTTGTTTTCGGTCAGGTCGCGATACATCAACTGGTAGTGGGAATAGGACAAGCCGGACTTCCATTCATTATATTTCCACACGTCATACCGGCCATACAGTGTAGCAAGATACGCCACATCGTCTTTTTCCCGGACACCACCAGTAACAGGCGACAGGCTGACCTGATCCAGCGCATCCTGAAACACGTTGTCATCATATTGCATGCCTGCGCTGACAGATAAATACCAGGGTTTTTCGGATGCAGGCCGGTCAGAAATGGATGCCATCAGATCATTGGCTTCCTGTTGCTGCCTGGGGCTGAGATCCATTACCAGTACCCGATTTAAAATCTGTCTGGCCTCTTTCGGCTGATTTGCGCCGATATATACC
This sequence comes from Desulfatirhabdiaceae bacterium, assembly GCA_050179135.1. Lineage (GTDB taxonomy): Bacteria > Desulfobacterota > Desulfobacteria > Desulfobacterales > Desulfatirhabdiaceae > UBA4064. Next base: position 19,347 of record JBFXFK010000055.1, read on the forward strand.
CGGGTCTGCTGTATCATGCAGGAGTAGGTCAAGTCCGGTTTTTTTGACATCGCCTGTTCAAATTGGATCAGGGCCTGATCGGGTTTTTGAGATGCCATGTAAACTAGACCGGTCTCATAATCGGCCTGACCATCGTCTATTGGCCTGGCCTTGCTGATCAGATCCAGTGCCTGTGCGTATTCACCCCGCTTTACAGAGACAGCCGCCAGATCAAAATTGCATTTCTGATACTGAACCGGATTTTTCCTCAAAAGAGTCTGAAAAATATTTTCAGCCTCTTCGTAACGACCCATCTGAAAATAAATCTTCCCCATCATGTACTGGTAATCCAGATTGGTCGGGGATTGGGCAATCGCCTCCTGAATCGCCTGGAAAGCGGTTCCATAGTCTCCGACGTTCATTGCTTCAACACACTGCTCATAAGGTGTTGGTGCAGATGGCGCCGAGCCGGAATCCGCTTTTGCCACGACCAAAAGTGGATGAAATACCGAAAAAATGGATGAAGATTTTCCATCTGTAGATCGATCATCAGCGATGACATCCGCGGGTAAACCACAGTAACAGAAAAGGACAAGAAGCAGAAGGGTTCGATAGACGGGGAGCGACTTGAAGCAGGTTGGCATAAGCGTCACCTTCCGTAAATAAATTATTGACAGTTTAACCTGAATTCAGGGATATTTCTTTATCCATACACCTCATATTTATGTCAAGAAAAAATAAGATCATCGCACTCAGTTTTCCACCGGCGACCGGCTGGGAACAACGAGCACCTGGGCGTTTGGCATGGAAGATTTCAGGCCATTTTCCAGACGATCGATCAGGGCATACACTTCCGATATCATTTTATTGCCATCAAATTCCAAAAACAGTTCAATGAAAATATGGCTTCCGGAGCGACGGGTTCGGAATCCGTGAATCTGTTCGTAGCAATCGAAAGCAGAAGCCAACTCGCGAAGGATCATGATCAGGTTGTACTCATCCAGACTCCGGTCCAGCAGATCCCCTATAGAACCCGAAAATACATCATGGATGGAGCGGATCATGATCATGAGCAAAATGGTTGTGGCAACCACATCCAGATAGCGGGTCCAGGGGGCGCCCGCCATAGCCAGAGATATCCCCACAGCCCCAATGATCAGAAAATCCTCCAGCGCCCCCATTCTGGCCAGACGCCACATGGCGCCGAAAATCGGTGAATGCTCTGTCCGGCTCAGTTTCAGATTGTGTATCCAAAGCCAGATGGAAATAATGCAGGAAACACTGGTCAGCAGCACCGCGATCAGGCCACCATGCTGTTCGACAGGATGCCGGATTTTCATCAGTGTCTCATATCCGATGAACAGGGCCGCCAATACCATGGTAATCCCGACCACAATGCTGGAAAGGGTCTCAAACCGACCGAATCCAAACGTGTTGCGCAGGTCAACACGGCGTGACATTTTCCGCACGGTATAAAGTGAGAGACCCGACGCCAGCGCACCTGTCAGTGCAATAACGAAATTGGCCACAAACACCATCGAGTTGGATGTCAGAATGCCCACAGTGGAGGCCCCTACAGTGTAAAGCTCCATGCCCAGGGTAATTGATAGCAACCGGATCTTGGTTTTGTTGGAAACGGCAGCAGAAAAGCCACTCATGGTTAATGTCCTTGCCTGTCTGGTTGAGGGTTCATGTAACATCACGTCTTGCTGCGGCGCATATTCACTGCAAAGACACCACGATTGCAATAAAAATTTTCTGAAAATCTGAAAAGGGATTTTTTGAAACGGCATCTCGCCCGATTGCGCATTTTAAATCGCGTTTCAAAATCATTCTGAATAATTTGGATGGCATATCCCTTGTCGGGATTTGTTATCGGGCCTGATCCCGAATCTTTAAACAGGCTCTCTGGGATTCGCGCGGATTTACGGGTTTCATCCTTGCCTTTGAATGGCATTTATGCCAGTATGCGATGACTGACAGATTCACCGACGATTTATGAGCGTATCTTTGATCAGGATGTAAGAGCCTGTTTGAATATCCCGTCTGAGGCCCGCTAACTGCGTTGAAAAGCACCTCAAAATGCTCACATACTCCGTGTATGCTCCGCTTTTGATGCGCTTTCCGCCTTGTGATCGGGCCTGATCCAGAACATTCAAACAGTCTCTAAGGGAACCAGGAATGTCAACCATGACGGGATTTCCGGATATCTGTCTGCCTGGCGCCCGGCCAGGTCACTGTGACCCAATGAAATAATCGTGATCCCATGCCCCAGACGACTGACAACCATTTCACATTTATCAGCCACGGACTGCCTTCAGACACCTTTACGGTTGTTTCCTTTTCCGGTCACGAGGCGATTTCAACCCCGTACCGGTTCGAGATCCTGCTGTCCGCCAAAAAACCCGACATTGACCTGGAAAAGGTCATACAGAATCCGGCCACATTCACAATCCGGAAAAATGGGGCAAATCAGAAGGATCTTCCGTTTCATGGCATCCTGTCCACCTTTGAACAGTTGCATCAGACCCGATCTGCCGCATTTTATCGGGCGGAGCTCAGACCCCGCCTGTGGTGGCTGACACTAACCGCTCATAATCAGGTATTTCTGAACCGGAGTCTGGAACAGTTATTGACCGAAATGCTTCAGGAGTCTGGCTTGTCTTCGGGTCAGGATTTTGAATTTCGTTTTCGTGAACCCCATCCACCCCGGGAATTTGTCTGTCAGTATGCTGAATCCCATTTTGACTTTTTTTCCCGCTGGTTGGAATGGGACGGTTCCGCCTACTGGTTTGAACAGGGCGAACAGGCCGAGAAACTGATTATTTCGGATACCCGTATTGCGCATACCCCCCTCTCCGGTTACGAGACGTTTTTTTATGCCCCCCCATCCGGTGAAACTTCGGCCCATTCGGGCCGGATCATTCAGTCCTTCACGCTCAGGCAGAGCCATGTTCCCAAAACCCTTCTGGTCAAGGATTATAACTATCTCAAACCCAGCCTTGATTTGTCCGGCCAGGCCCGGATCGTGGAAAACGGACACGGGGATATCTATCTGTACGGTGAGCATTTTCTGAACAAAAGCGATGGCGAACGACTGGCGCGGGTGCGTGCCGAAGAATACCGGTGCCGTCAGAAAAGCTTTCACGGTGCGTCCGTCATTCCCGGAATACGACCCGGATACCGGTTTGGTATGGAACGGCATTTTCGGCCGGATTTCAACCAGGACTATCTGATCCTGTCTGTGCGTCACGAAGGCGGGTCAAACACGGGAACAGATACCGACGCCATGATGACATCCGGCCTTTTTTCATCCGGAGCCATATCCTACCGCAACACCTTTGAATGTATTCCGTCTGACACCCAGTTCCGGCCTGAACGCAAAACACCCAAACCCCGGATTGCCGGAACCCTGTCGGCCCGGATCGATGCCGCTGCTTCCGGCAAATATGCCGAACTGGATGAATTTGGACGCTATCGGGTCATTCTGCCATTTGATCTTTCCGGTCGAAACGGGGGCAAGGCCTCGGCCTGGATTCGAATGGCGACCCCGTATGCCGGGGATGACTGCGGCCTTCATTTTCCCCTGCTGAAAGGAACCGAGGTGCTGCTGACCTTCATGGATGGCGATGTTGACCGGCCGGTCATTGCCCATGCGGTTCCCAACGCCGAAACCCGAAGCATTGTCAGCGATATCAACAGTCCGGCCAATGCCATTCGGAGCGCCGGCGGCAACCAGATTGTCATGGGGGACAAACAGGGGGAGGAATTTGTCGGCATCTATTCCCCGTTTCATGACAGCGGCATTGTGGTCGGCTCCCATGAACCTGGCGGGGGAGGCAGCATCGGCATCAGCACCAGCGGAAAATACGAGCTGTTTGCCATTGGTGCGGCCAATCAGGCCATTCTCGGGGCCAAAAACAGTCTGACCGGTGGCGTGGTCAACGATATCTGCGCGGGATTGAAAAGTGATCTGGTGGCGGCCCTTCGCTTCAGCGCCACCCTGAACAAGCGGATGGCCTATGACAAGGGGCCGGAATTTTATCTGGGAGAAACCCTGAGTGAACTGAAGCAGAAAATCAGCACGATGGGTGCAAAATCCGTCATCATCTCCGGAGGGTACAGCGCCGATATCAATGAACAGATCGACAAGGCAAAAACAGCGATCGGGGAGGGCATTGCCGGAACAGCCGCTGCCGGATTGGGCATCATGGGCGTTTCCGCCCCATTTGACGATCATTTTTTGAAAAAAGCATCCATGATGTGGAAAAATGCCGCTTTTTTTGGCGGACTGGCCGCCCTGTTGGCCGGTTCCTGGTTTTCCATGGAGGCAGCAAAAGAAATCGAGACACTCATCGAAACGCTGGAGGGGATGACCACCAGCGGCAGCACGGCCCAAATGACATTTGACGCCAATGGGGCTCATATCACGGTCAACGGCAATGTCAGCCCGGATGCCACGTTTCTGGCCGAAATCAGCCGAACCGATAAAAAGGGACAGACCCTCGCTGCCAATATCCAACTGGCGGCAGACGATGAAAAAACCATCACCATTCAGACATATACCAAAAATGAAGAGGATACTTCATCCGGGGAAACGGAAATTCCGGCCGTAAAGATAGTCATCAATCCGGGCGCCATCGTTCTCATCCGGCCTGACGGCGGCCAGGTGACGGTCGATTCCAATGGTGTCGTTCTGGAAAGCCTGGTTCCGCCGGAAGAAGCGCCTGTCAGCGAGGCCGAAGAACCCGTGGCCCAGGCGCCCGGGGTCATCAGTGCGCTGGCCAACAACGCCAAACTGGTGTGCGGCGACAATTACATCGAAGTGACGCCCGAAGGCATCAATATCGGTTATACCCAACTGGTGATCAACGGCATTTCATCGGTACCGGCAGCCGGCATTCAGGCTGTCCGCGCGCAACACAACATCCAGCTCGATTCTGACGGTTTTATCAAACTGGGTTGACCCGCCATGAAAATCGTCAAGCCCGATTCACTGTCCCTCCTCCATTCCGTCTTTCCACAGATTCCGGGCATACACGGCGGCACAACACTGAGTGTGGCGGTTCTGGCCGGTTTCCGTTTGTCCGAATCCCCGGACATCCCCATGCTTTTGGAAAACGACATCTGGCAGGCGATTCAGAAGGCCCTGCCCGATGAAGAGATTCTGGATTCCGGATTGCCCAAACCCCGAAGCGAGTATCTGGTTTATGGCAATTGCCATGCCAAAAAACCGGTGTGTGTACGGAAAATCGACATCCGGGTCGCCCATCTTCGCAAGCGGCTGACTGTTTTTGGCGCCCGATTCCGGAGAGGGGATGAATCCACCCATCCGGAACCCTTTACCCGAATGCCGATCGTCTGGCAGAATGCCTATGGCGGCAGTGGATTTATTTACAATCCGGTCGGCATGGGCCACCCGCCCATATCGGATGGTCTGAACGGGGTCACGCTGCCGTGCGATCCCCTTCCCCACGTGGAAGACCTCAGTCAGATTTCGGTGTTTTCCGCTCATACAGATTATCCGGCCGGTTTATCGGCAATGCCATCCCACTGGCCTCAGCGACGGGTTCATCTGGGCACCCTGGATGCCGACTGGCAGGAGAAAAACTGGCCCGGCCTGCCGCGGGACTACAGTCTGGAATATGCGTTTACCGCACCCATGGATCAGCGGTTTGATGGCTATCTTCAGGGGGGCGAACCGGTTGCCGTTGCCGGCATGCACCCGGAAAAAGAGATGGTGTCGGGTTTCCTGCCCCGGTTGCGGTGCCGGGTGTTTATCCAGCGCCGGGATTTGCGGGATGGGGCGGTTGAGGAGATCGACACACATCTGGAAACCCTTTGGCTGTTTCCGGAGCTTGAAACCGGGGTCGTTCTGTGGCGCGGGGTTGCCGCCACAGTGGATGAAGACTGCGGAGATATCGCTAGGCTGATTGTTGGTCATGAACCGCTGGATGCCATTGCCCGGCCTGCGGCATATTATCTGCAGACGGCTTCCCGACAGTCGGCCGATACCATTCCGGATCAAGAAACCACATTACCCGATCCAGACACATCCCGTACTGCAAAAACGGCATCGTCCGTAGAAGAAAACCCGCTGTCTGCTCATATCGTCACTCTTGAAACCGCGGTCAGCCACGAACTGGCCAGAATGGGCGTGAACAAGGACCAGGTCAACGATTTTTTGAAGCGCTCGGCATCATTTTGGGATACCGGACCTGTATCACCCAAAAAAAATGGGTCGGAAACATTGATGCAGCAACTGGAATCCCAAGTGCAAAAAATCAAAGCGGCTACCGATGCCCAGCTGCGCGGACAGAATCTGAACCCGGTGACGGTTGAAAAACAGCTTGCGGAAAAGATTCCGGGACAGAATTTTGAAAACCGGTTTATCGAACGACTGAAGGCATTGGCAGATCGAAAGGATCTCCCGGATGCGGTGCGTGCCGAGGCAGGGCGATCTTTGGCCGGCTTTATGGATCTTCAGGCAATTGTGGCCCAATTGGGTGATGGCGCGCAACCCAAACATGCGGGTTCAACCGTTCGGGTGGAAACACCGCTGATGCCGCCGGTCACCCGACTGACGACACCGGAGGCCCTGGAACGGCTCAGGAATCGCGGGGAATTGACCGGATGTGATCTCGGTCAGTGTGATTTTTCCGGACTGAACCTGGCCGGCGCCAATCTTTCCGCTGCCATTTTGCAGGACGTATCCTGGCCGGGCGTGGATTTGACAGAAGCCAATCTGTCTGGTGCCTTTTGTCAGAATGCCAATTTGACCCGGGCAGTTTTGACCCGGGCCAATCTGACCGGAACGATCCTGGAGAATGCCTGCCTGGAGAATTGTCTGGCCCGTGACTGCGTGGCGCATCGGGCCCAGTTCCCGGGTGCAGATTTGAAAGGGGCTTTTCTGAAAAATGCCGATTTTGAAAATGCCGATTTCAGTCGGGCGGATTTGCGACATGCCAACCTGTCCGGACTGAAGGGCAGGGGAGTCCGGCTGAATGGCGCCAGGCTGGATGAGGCAACCTTCAATCGGGCGGATTTAAGCCATTCCCGTGCAGATGCCGCCACGATCGCCTGCCGGGCCCGGTTTCAAAAAGCCCGGTTGACCGGTATTCGCTGGGGTGGCATTCATCTGGATGGCGCCGATTTGACCAAAAGCGACCTGGACGGTGCGGATTTGAGCCATGCGGATTTAAGCCGGGCCATTCTGAAAAAGGTCAGCGCCCGGGAAGCCACTCTGTCTCATGCGGTGTTAAAGCAGGCAAACCTGTTTGGCATCAACCTGCTTCTGGGCTCCCTTCGCCAGGCAGACTGCAGCGGCGCATGGATTCAGAACGCCAATCTGTTTGGGGTGGATCTGTATCGATGCCGTTTCAGTCAATATCAGTTTGTGGATGTGAACCTGGGGCGCACCCGTTTGCGGCCGGCTGGAGTCATTAAAGACAGTTTTGAGTGTTGAGTTAAATGCGGTACATATCAATTTCATATGTGGGGGTGGGGCTCCCAGAATGATTCATGATCGTTTAGCGTGAAAATGGAAAAACAGAACAGAAGACAGAATTCAGAATAAACATATACCATCAAGCTCCGTAGGAGCGTCCTGTTTGTAGAATGAGGTTGAAATAATTACATCAAGCCCCGTAGGGGCGGCCTGTATATCCCGGTTACAGGCCGCTCCGATGGAGCTTGATGGGAATAACAGCATCAATTTCTACAAACAGGTCGCCCCTACGGGGCTTTTTGGGCTGCTCTGCCTGAATGCGGTATGCGGCACCTTCAGCCTTCAGTCTTCAGCCTTTCATCCTCCATGATTCACAACCATTGATATTGAAACGAAAACCCGATAGATGGACTCAAAAGGCTGTATTGAAAAAATATTGAAGCACCGGCACATTGACCATGAAGACTTTTCAAACATGGACTTTTCCGGTCTGGATTTTCGGGGGGTGGTTTTTTCCGGCGTGGCGATGACCGGTGCCCGGTTTCAGGATACACAGCTTCAGGGTGCTGTTTTTGATGACTGCAATGCATCGCATGCCGTTTTCTCCAGTGCTTCCCTGGGTCAGGCATCCATGACCCGGACCAATCTGACCGGCGCATCCCTGAAAAACTGCAACGCCGCATTTTCCGTGTTTCAGGCAACCAACTGTACCCGTGCTGACTTTGGCCATGCCTGTCTTGATCGGGCCCTGTTCCAGTCTTGCCGACTCCATCAGACTGTTTTTCGACATACCCGTCTTTTCCGAACCAGTCTTATGGATACGGATTGTACCACAACCATTTTTGATGGCGCCCATCTGGAAATGGCGCTGTTGGGAAATTCCAATCTGACGGGCTGTTCGTTTCCCGGATGTGATCTGAAAAAAGCCATGTTTATCGGCGCGCAGATGGATGGGGTCAATCTTTCAAAACTGGATATCACCCAATGCAATTTTTCCGGAGCATGCTTGACCAAAGCCAACTTGAAACAGGCCCTGGGACGATATGTCATTTTTATGGGGGCAAATTTGAGCGGGGCAAAACTGAAGAAAAGCCGGTTTACATCTGCCAATTTCAACCAGGCCAATCTGATCCGATGTGATTTCCGGAAGGCCGGACTGGAAGAATCCCAATTTTGTGACGCGCGCCTGGATCAGGCCCGTTTCGGAAGATCTGTGCTGGATTATGCCGACTTTTCCAGATCACGCGTCAATGATACCGATTTTTCCCGGGCCAGACTCCACCGGGCCAACATGCATCGGGTCAACCGGTCTGCCGCCATTTGGACCGGCGCCGATCTGTCAACGGTGCAGACCACAGATGTGGACCTGGCTGCTGCCGAAACCTGGCAACCCAAATCCGGTCATGGCGTTTGAAAGGAATTTTTTGCATGAAATTACTGTCAACGGTTCATTCCACCCGGCCAAAGCCGGATCATGTCCAATCGAAGCTGCGGGTGGTCGATACCGGTTTTCATTTGAATCCGGAGTTTGAGCCATCGGATAGTTGTCTGCCCCGATCATCCCCCAAACTGATGACCGGACGCATTCAGGAGAAAAAGGTTGGCGAAAGTCAAAAACCGTACTGGCAGATTGAGATATCCGAAAAAGAGGAAATATTGGTGGCCGAACGCGCGGCCGGGTGTCTGCTGCTGCCGGAAAAGGACGATCGGGTGCTGGTTCTCAGCGATGAAACCGGATCACATTATATTTTAAGTGTTCTGGTAAAAAGCGGATCGGCCTCGGTCATGGACTTTCCCGGAGACCTGGATCTCACGGCAGTGAATGGCAGATGTGCCCTTCATTCCGGCGAAATGGAAATCACGGGCGCCAGCTCGGCCCGGATCAGCGCCCCGGAAATGCTTTTAAGCGGCATGTCGGGGCGATTTCGGTTCGGATCACTGGATATGCTGGCCCGGCATCTGAACGCCCGGATACTGGAGATTCAGACGGCTGTTTCGACACTTTCCATGACTGCAGCACGGTTTACAGCCAGAATCGGACATATCCTGAGAAGGACCGGTTTTGAACTGAACCGGGCAAAATCCGTGCGCACCGAAGTCGAAGATCGTTTTGGTGTTTCAGCCGGTCAGGTTTCCATTCTGGCTGAAAATGAGGTCACTGTGGATGGGGAAAAGATTCATCTGGGATGATTTGGGGGTTTTCAGATTTCAAATAAGGAGACTTTTGCCAATGTTTGCCGTCACAACCGATTCGGGTCAGATACACAGCAGTCTGGATGTCTGCAAGACAGATTCTCCCGCCGGTCCGGTACCCGGTGTATATGCAAACCATGCATCCCCGGCCCTGGGCATGCCACGGGCTGAAAAAGTACTGATTGTCGGCATGCCAGCGCTTCATAAAAATTCAAAATGCCTGCCCAGTTCCGGGGATGAGGCTGGAACCGGGGGAGGGGTCATGTCGGCGACAAGCAAAGGTGCGGTCATTTTTACAACAGCCAGTTCAAAGGTCATGATCGAGGGAAGCCCGGCAGTCCGCCTGAATGACAGCACTTCCCACAACAATCACAATGCCGCCGGACAGGTATTGATGCCCGGTCAGACCAAAATCATGATTCGGTCATAAATCTATATCACACGCCTGTCCCCAGATCCGCTCAAACCCCAAAGCCACCACCGCATACCGCCGCAGGCGTAAATTCCCATGCCGTTCTTCCAGAATGCGGCCATAATCCCGGGCCTGCTCAACCGCCTCTGTCATTGCCTGCTGCATGCATGGCAGCGCCTGCAATTCCGCTACACGCAATTCCCGGGCCTGTTTGC
>JBFXFK010000056.1:0-29547 GCA_050179135.1 Desulfatirhabdiaceae bacterium
CCTGTATCTGGCTTGTGGTTGTCAACATCTTCGCCCTGATTGCCCTGCATCGGTTGAACATCCTTCCCGATCAAGCGTTTCCCTGGATAAATCCGTCTGACTATCCTGTTCACCATGATTGGAATCTCATCAATCTTCACAATCGATGGGATTCCATCTGGTTCATCGATGTTGCCAGAAATGGCTACTATATGAGAACGGATAATGTGTTTTCCAATGTGGTCTTTTTTCCGCTCTACCCGTTGGCCATGAAGCTCTTGAGCCTTTTTACCGGCGGCAATCTCGTTTTTGCCGGATGGATTGTCAGCAGTCTTTTTCTTGTTGCCGCTGTGGTGATGTTCACCCGGTTCGTTCAGGAATTTCACGCGGATATTGATCCTGTATGGCCGGTTGTTTTCCTGCTGGCCTTTCCCACCTCTTTTTTCCTGAACGCCGTCTATTCCGAATCCATGTTCATTTTTCTGTCGATCACCACATTTTATTTTGCATTGAAAAAACAATTCTGGAAGGCTGCCCTTTTTGCTGCGATTGCATCCTCAACCCGGATGGCCGGTGTGTTTCTTTTTGCACCGCTTGCTGTGGAGTTCATTCAGTCAAACGGGTGGCGGGCGCTTTTTTCCCGATCCATTTTCCCCCTGTTGTTTGCACCAACCGGCGCATTGGCATTTTTTATCTACCATCTGTATCGATTCGGAGATTTTTTCCTGTATCTCAAGGTGGAAAGCTGGTGGGGCAGAAATTTTTCGGGTAATATTGCCGGCTTCAATACAATCCTAACGCACAGTGGCATCAGCAATTGGATAATGGAATGGTCTTTCACCATTTTTGCGTTTGTCGCTGCAATCATTGTGTTATGCAAGCTCCGGCTATCTTATGGCATTTACATGCTTCTTTCCCTGTCGATCGCATTTGCAAGCGGCGGCACCTTCGGTATCGGCCGATACGCCATGGTGCTTTTTCCCATGTATATTTTTGCCGCCACCATCCCATCCATGCACACGAAATTTGCCTTGCTGCTGACATCCACGCTGTTTCTTTCACTCGATATCGTTCTATTTGTCAATCATTACTGGGCAGGATGAATATCACAGATTCCCCACCAATTGTTACACCCATTACCTGTGCGGAGTCTCTCATTCCGCAAAAACCGCCCAGGCCGTTGATCAGTATCGTGGTTCCAGCATTCAATGAATGCCAAAACATCCCGATATTGTATGACAAATTGAACATGATCCTTCCGGAATCATTTCCCGTCGATTGGGAGCTGATTTTTGTCGATGACGGCAGCCGGGACAAAACATGGATGGGTATTAACGCCCTTCTTCAGAAGGATACGCGCGTCCGGGGCATCCGGCTGTCCCGGAATTTTGGACATCAGTATGCCCTGATGGCAGGGCTGGAGAGTTCTTTGGGCGATGCCGTCATCACCATGGACTGCGACTTGCAGCATCCGATGGCGCTTCTGCCGGAGATGATCAAAACCTGGCAGCAGGGATGCAGCATTGTCAAAATGGTCCGTCAGGATGCCCCGCAAACCAGATTCCTGAAAAAATTCACATCCAGGCTGTATTATTCGATTTTCACGTGGTTGAGCGATATACCGATGCAATCGGGTCTTTCCGATTTTCGACTGATCGATCGCCGGATCGTCGAAGAACTGAAACGATTTCACGAGGAAGGACTCTTTTTGCGCGGGCTGGTCGAATGGATCGGGTTTGATACCTGCGAGTTGCCTTATCAGGCAGCCGACCGGCTGTCAGGACTCAGCCAGTACAGCGTAAAAAAAATGTTCAAACTGGCTTGGCATGGTGTGAGCTCCTTTTCAACCCTGCCCCTTCGAATCGGCATTTTAATCGGAATCATCGGAACCATTCTCTCGATATTCGGAATCCTTTATGCGCTGTACGCAAAATTCATTCAGGGTGAAGCGGTTCCCGGTTGGACATCCATCGTCATGGGAGTCTCTTTGCTGTTTTCGCTTCTCTTTGTTTATTTGGGAATCATCGGCGAATACATCGGAAGGATCGTGATCGAGGTACGCAACCGCCCCCGTTTCATTGTGATGGACCGGATTGGTTTTTCCGAAAGAATACAAACGCACACGGAATCGGATGCATCAAACCTTTCCCGGACATTTCGACAAAAAGATCATGCCGAATCGACAACCCGTTTCAGTAAAGGCAGTCATCATGAATAATGCCCTGTCGCTGCACATCGCCGATCCGGTTGCTCGCCTGTTGCCTGACGCGGCATCTTCAGTCCGACTGATTATCAATGCAGATGATTTCGGCCTGTCGCATACTGTCAATGACGGGATTATTCTGGCCCACCGGATGGGAATGGTAACCAGTGCTTCACTGATGCCTGTGGGCAAGGCTTTCGATCATGCCGTATGCAAACTCCAGGAGACGCCGTCGCTCGATATTGGTGTTCATCTGACATTGGTTGGGGAAGAACCCCTGATTCGGAAAAACACATCCCTTATCAATGGTGGCAATCGCCTTCCCAAGGATATCGCGTCATTCATGATCGCCTATTTCAAGGGAGCCATCAAACTTTCGGATGTTCGAATCGAAATATCGGCACAAATCGAAAAGGTGCTGGACCGGGGGGTTTCGATCTCGCATATTGACAGCCACCAGCATGTCCATGCATTACCAGGGCTTTCGGATATCACGCAGGAATTGGCCGAAACCTATGGCGTGCCATTCATCCGGAAACCCTGTGAAGCCTTGGAATGGTACATGTTCAAGGATATTCGAACAATTGGCCGGGTCGCAGGAGATCTGGCACTGAAACTCTTCTGGTCGATGACCATCAACCGGCGCAAGCATACCAATGGTCATAAAACCCCGCACTTTCTGGGTTTTTTTCATGGGGGAAAACTCGACGCCGGCGGACTTCATCACATCCTTTCTTCAACCCAGCCCGGATGCACCTACGAGCTGATGTGCCATCCAGGCTTTGCCCCAAACGAACCCGAATACCGCAATTGGAAATACCAGCACGAGGGCGAATTGACAGCGCTTGCCTCTCCGATGCTGCGGGATGAGTTGCATTCCAGGGGATTTTGTGTATGCAATTTTCGGGATTTGTTGAATCCATCACATCTTTTTCCGTAAAAATTACTGATGGCGCGCATTCTCCGTTTTTGAAGTACTTACCGACTGGTTATCAGGCCCCACCCAGTCTTTTCAAACCGTCCCCAAAATACCTAATTCCAGCCCATTCCATAAAAATCGCTTGACAAGTTCATAACATTAGCTTTATTGCAGTCACATTGTAACTTGATTCAGTCGCATCCAGTTTGAACTGTTCCTGCCTTTTGCAAAATGGCTTGCTGAAAAACGTGAAGGAGGTGATTCTGTCCGTTCTTGGAAATTTTCTGGGTTGAACCTTATCATTTTCTGATATGAAAGAAAGGAACCACCGATGAACAGAAAGCAATGCATCCCTGTTTTAGTGTTAAACCTGCTCCTGATTTTTTTGAGCGCATCCGCCGCCCTGTCTGCTGACCCTGTAAAACTCACCTACAGTTGTTTTTTCCCCCCCTCTCATGTTCAAAGCATTCTGGCCGAACAGTGGTCCCGTGAAGTTGAAAAACGGACCAATGGCGCAGTCAAAATTGAATACTTTCCCGGACAAACCCTGACAAAATCCAACCAGTGTTATGATGGTGTGGTTGAAGGACTGTCGGATATCGGCTTTGCTGTTCTGGCCTATACGCCAGGCAGATTTCCGGTCATGCTGGCGGTTGATCTGCCACTGGGTTATACCAGTGGCGTCGCGGCCACGAAAGTCATCAATGATGTTTATAATCAATACAAACCCAAGGAACTGGATGACACCAAAGTCATGTACCTGCATGCACATGGACCTGGTCTGGTCTTTACCAAGGACAAACCGGTTATGAAAATGGAAGACATGAAGGGCCTCAAATTCCGAAGTCATGGAACCAGCGCCGAAGTGGTAAAAGCCCTGGGTGGCACCCCCATCGCCAAACCCATGCCGGAAACCTATGAAATGCTTCAGAAGGGTGTGGTCGATGGCGCCGTTTATCCGCTGGAATCCAACAAGGGTTGGAAACTGGGAGAGGTCATCCGGTATTGCACCGCCAATTTTTCATCCGCCTATACCACATCCTTTTTTGTGGTCATGAACAAGGACAAATGGAAATCACTGTCACCCGACGTTCAGAAAACCATCGAGACAATCAATTCCGAATGGATCGCCAAGCATGGCGAGGCATGGGACACCAGCGACATGATCGGATTGAAATACATGCTGGACCAGGGTGGTCAGGTCATTGGACAGGACAGCAAGGAAAGCGCCCGCTGGAAAGCCGCGGTCGCCCCCATACTCGACAGCTATGCCAAGGAACTGGATGCAAAAAGCTTGAACGGCAAAGAAATCATCGAATTCATTGGGACCGCATTAAAAAAATATCAATGATGGCGTCTTGCCTGTTTGTTGCTTCTTCGATTGACCCGTTGGCTGGCGAACCGGTTTTAAAATCAACCGGCTGTCCATTATTCAAAAAAAATATAGCTTTTCAGATAATGATTTTGGGAAGGCAGCAGGGAGGGGATAGGCCTTTTTTCGGCCATCCCCGACCGATAACGCACCCAAAATCTTTATCTGGAAAGCTATATAAGGGCAAGCCGGCTGACGGAAATACAATACAAGGTGTATCGACAATGGAAAACCTGATCAAAATCATATCGTGGTTGTCCGATAATCTGAAATACGCAGGCGCATTCTGTCTGACCGCCATGATGCTCATCACGTGCGTGGATGTCGTGGGCCGATTTTTCAATACCCCCATCCTGGGAGCGGTTGAATTTGTCGGTTTCTTTTTCACCCTCACAACAGCTTTTGCCCTGCCCTATACCCACAAGATGGATGCCCATATCGGCGTGGAGCTTGTCGTAACCATGCTTCCCCAAAAGCAGCAGGACATTCTGCGCCTGACAACCACATTCACCAGCTTTTTGCTTTTCTGTCTGGTGACATGGCGAATGATGATATATGCCGATACCATTCATCAGAGCGGTGAGGTCTCGATGACCCTCAAGCTCCCGGAATATTACATTATTTATATCGTGTCCGTATGTTTTCTGGTATTTGCCCTGATTTTGATTCAGGATGTATTGAATCTGATCAAAAAAACCAAAAGCATGTAACCCTGAATCATGTCATTCGTTTCGCCTGTATCCGCCCCCGGGAAATCGACATTTCCCGGGTTTTGGATTTCGCCGGAAGGATGACAAAATACGCATTTCAGCACCCCCGGGGTGGAAAATGCCGACTGATCCGATTGATGAATAAAGGTGATTAATGGATCCTGGAATGATTGGTGCGTTGGGTATTGTGATCATGCTGGCGTTGTTCATGACCAAAATGCCGGTGGCTTATGTCATGACAATTGTCGGATTTGTTGGATTTTCATTGATGAAATCCTGGACCGGCGGGATGAACCTGCTTTCCAGAGGGTTTTATGAAGCGTTTTCGTCCTATGGCCTGACGACGATTCCCCTGTTCATTTTAATGGGCCAGTTTGCTTTCAATGCCGGTATTGGCAGACGGCTGTATGATACGGCCTATAAATTTTTTGGTAATATTCGTGGCGGACTTGCGATGGCAACGATCGTGGCCTGTACGGCTTTCGGATCTGTTTGCGGCTCCAGTCCGGCCACGGCTGCAACCATGGCTGTTGTCGGACTTCCGGAAATGCGGCGCTATGGCTATGATGACGAACTTTCCACCGGATCAGTGGCATCAGGCGGCGGGCTGGGAATGATCATGCCGCCCAGTGTTGTCATGATCGTCTATGGCGTCTTGACGGAACAGTCGATTGGCGCGCTGTTTGTCTCAGGCATTCTTCCGGCTCTGGTCATGACGGCTCTGTATATCCTGTGCATCTACATCAAATGTCTTCTGTCACCCCAACAGGGTCCGCCAGGCGAAAAATTTACCTGGTCGGAAAAATTCAAGTCTTTAAAAAACATGGCCGATACGGCTTTGTGCTTTATTGTGGTGATGGGCGGCCTGTTTCTGGGAATTTTTACACCCACCGAAGCAGCCGGAATCGGTTCTTTCGCGGTTCTGGCGGTCTCTGTCATCAGAAAACAACTCGACTGGAAAGGATTTGTCAAATCCCTGTATGAAACCCTTCGCACGTCCTGCATGGTCATTTTCCTGATTGCAGGCGCGCTGGTTTTTGGAAAATTTCTGGCCGTTACCCGAATTCCCTTCAATGCCGCCAGTTGGGTCGGCGACATGAATATGCCCAATTTCATGGTGCTGGCTGCGATTTGTCTGGTTTATATACTGGGTGGCTGCATCATGGATGCGCTGGCATTGATCATGCTGACAATTCCGGTTTTCTATCCGGTTATCATCAACATGGGTTATGACCCGATCTGGTATGGGGTGATCATTGTTCTACTGACCCAGATTGGTGTTCTGACGCCGCCGGTTGGCATCAATGTCTATGTGGTTTATGGTGTGGCCCAGGGGTCCATCGGCAAGGTTCCGCTGGAGAAAATTTTTAAAGGGGTGATACCATTTCTGATCGCAACGATTTTGGGAATTGTGATCATGACCATTTTTCCACAGATCATCCTGATCCTGCCTCAACTGATGTATTAAGACTAAAGGCTGAAGACTAAAGACTGAAGGCTGATTGCTGAAGACTGATGGCTGACAAAATAATTCAACAGGATATATTGATGACCGTTAAAACGCCCTACTGGAATCCGCTTCTTGAAACCCTGGACAGAGAGAGGCTGGAAAAACTTCAGTTAAAGAAATTTCAGTGTATCTTCAAATGGGCCTATGACCATTCCCGATTTCACAGAAGCCTGTATGACCAGTCGAAGATCACACCGTCCGATATCCAAAGTCTGGATGATATCCGGCATGTGCCAACCGTTGAAAAATCCCTGATGCGGGATATTCAGCGCAAGGAGCCGTTTCCGTATGGCGATGCGCTCTGTGTGCCGATAGAGGATGTGACCGAATTCCGGCAAACCAGCGGCACGACCGGCCAGCCCGTTTATCAGCCCGATACCTGGGCGGATTGGGAATGGTGGGCCGAATGCTGGGCATATATCCTCTGGGCTCAGGGATATCGACCCAGGGACCGGGTATTCATCCCATTTGGCTACAATATTTTTGTGGCATTCTGGGCCGGGCATTACGGCGCCGAAAAAATCGGATGCGAGGTGGTTCCCGGCGGTGTTCTGGACACGACAGCCCGTCTGCTCAAAATTCAGGAATTGAAGGCAACGGCCATGATGGCCACGCCCACCTATATTCTGGGTATGGCCGATGCAGCCAGAAATCAGTTGGGAATCGACCCATCGACCTTGAGTATCAATAAAATCACCTGCGCCGGTGAACCGGGCGCCAGTATTCCCAGCACCAAACACCGCATGGAATCCGCATGGGGCGCCAAAGTGTATGACCATTCCGGCGCCACCGAAATAGGGGCATGGTCTTATGAATGTCTGGCCCAGTCCGGCGGCCTGCATGTCAATGAAGGCTTGTTTCTGGTCGAAATTCAGGATCTCGATACCGGTGAGCCCATTACGGAACCCGGTCGGAAAGGCAAGATGATCATCACGGCGTTTGACCGGATCGCCCAGCCCTGTGTCCGGTTTGACTCCAAGGATGTGATCGAATGGGCCGACTATGCCTGCCCCTGCGGCAGGACCTATCGATTGATCAAGGGGGGCGTTCTGGGACGCGCCGATGATATCACCAAAGTGAAAGGGGTTCTGCTGTCCCCGTCAGCCATCGAAGAAGTCGTCAGGGGTATTTCCGGATTGGGCAATGAATATGAGGTTATCGTTGAAAAAAAAGGGGATACGGATCGAATCACCCTCAAGGTCGAGTTTCTTCCCGAAGCGGAATCCAGACGGACGGACATCCAAAAGGAATTGACGGATCAACTGAGGTTGAAGACCAATCTGAGATACGATCTGCAATTTCATTCGATGGGAGAGCTGCCGCGATATGAGGTCAAGGCCAAACGATTCAAGGATTTGAGAAAAAAAGCATAGGCCAGGGAGATCAATCATGTATCAGGACATGGATATCAATGGAATTGGCCGGAAAATCAGGTCGATGAAACAGGATGCGGAAGCACTCAGAATCGAAGGAGCTGATTTTCCTGCTTTGGAACGCAACATGGTTCGAATCCTTGCCAGCCTGAAGATGCTGGAGATCAATATCGCCGAGGTGGCAGAATCAAACAATGACATGTAAGGGTCGTTACAGGAAATAATTGACATGCAAAAGCAATTGCTGAACGGAAAACGGGTTCTGATTGTCGATGATGAGCCCGATGTGCTGGATACCCTGGAAGACTTGCTCCCGATGTGTCAGGTAATCCGGGCATCAACATTTGAAGATGCCAGGCAGTTTCTGGAAACAGATCGCTTCGATATTGCCATACTGGATATCATGGGGGTGAACGGGTATGAACTGCTGGCGCTGACCCGGGAAAAAAATGTCATCTCGGTCATGCTGACAGCCCGTGCTTTAAGCCCCGAAGATGTCAAAAAATCCTATACTGAAGGCGCCTCCTTTTACATTCCCAAGGAAGAGATGGCGCAAATCGACGGGTTTCTGGAAGAGGTTCTGGATGCCCTGGCAAAAGGTCAGAACCCCTGGACCCGGTGGTTTGAGAAAATGTCCGGGTTTTGTGAAAGGACTTTTGGCAGCAGATGGCAACAGAAGGACCCCGATTTTTGGGATAAATTTCCTTTTTATTGAAATGCTTACATGAATCAGCAATTCAGGGGGGCTGCATAAAAAAAAGCCAATCCGGCGCCCCTCATCCCGGATGTGTCACACAATTGATGCAGACTCCCTGCCCCCCATCTGCCCCGATTCTTCCAAACCCCTGATCCTGTCTTGACACGGTTTGTGAATATCAGTATAAATCCAGTCAAAGTTGACTCCTAATGAGGTGGAGGCGTTTATGTTTGGCATTGGCATGCAGGAAATGATCATGATCCTGGCCATCGCCCTGATTGTTATTGGTCCCAAAAAGCTTCCGGATCTGGCCAGATCACTGGGCAAGGCGATGGGCGAATTCAAGAAGGCAACCAGCGATCTGAAAGAATCCATCGATAGCGATCATAGCCTGAGAGATGTTAAACAGGCATTCACGGATATGAACAGGGATATCACTCAGACGGTTTACTCGGCAGCGGCTGAAACGACACAAAAAGAAACCGAAAAACCGGAATCTTCTGTGACAGAAGAACCACAGAAACCGAGCCCGGAAAAGAAGGATTCCAGCCGTGTCTGATAGCCAGGAAGAAGATAAAATTCCGTTTACCGAGCACCTGGAAGAGCTTCGAAAACGGCTGATTACCTGTTTCATTGCCATTGGCGTCGGTTTTGTTCTGTGCTTTGCCGTCAAGGAAAAGCTGTTCGAACTCCTTTCCCATCCGCTTGTTTCCATGATGAAACCGGGTGAAAAACTCATCTACACCGGGTTGCCTGAAGCTTTTTTTGTCTATATGAAGCTGGCATTTTTATGTGGCATTCTGGTCGCATCTCCCGTTATTTTATATCAATTCTGGATGTTTGTTGCCCCTGGCCTGTACTCCACCGAAAAAAAAATGATGGCGCCCATTCTGATTCTGTCCACTGTTTTTTTTCTGGGTGGTGGAATGTTTGGTTATTTTGTGGTCTTTCCGATCGGTTTTCAGTTTTTTTTGGGGTTTTCCACCGATACCATCAGCCCGCTGTTGAGTATGCGGGAATATCTCAGTTTTGCCTCCCTGTTTCTGTTTACCTTTGGCCTCATTTTTGAACTTCCCCTGATTCTTATTTTTTTTGTCAAACTGGGTATTGTTTCCATCGAATTTTTACAGAAAAACCGGAAATATGCCATTCTGCTGATATTTATTATCGCTGCCATTCTGACGCCCCCTGATGTCATTTCACAGTCCATGATGGCATTTCCCATGATGATTTTATATGAAATCAGCATTATTGGCGCCAAAATATTTGTCAGAAAAAAACCGGACCCTGATAAAACGGAATAACCTGTGGCTTTCAGTCGGATATTTATCCGTATGGTCATAAGCGGCAGATGTGTATTGAACAGAAAACAAGAAAGGAGAAAACGGGTTATGAAGAAAATGCTGTTGATTGCAGTTGTGGTCGGAATCATGTGTCTGTTTGTATCTGTGGGCATCTATGCCGGGACAACGGTTTCGGATGTCATCAAGATGGAAAACAAGGCCTATACCGAACACACAAAGGGCATTGTGGAATTCTCCCACAAAAAACATGCCGAAGACTACAAGGCTGCCTGTGGTGATTGCCATCATGACAAGGATGGAAAACCGCTGGCGCTGAAAGCCGGCGACAATGTTCAGGGATGCATCGAGTGCCACAAAATCCCGGGTGAAAAACCCAAGGGCAAAGATGCACCCAAACTGACCGACAAAGAAGAACTGCAGTATCATGCCGAAGCCCTGCACCAAAACTGCCAGGGATGCCACAAGGAATTCAAGAAAAAGAACCCGGCAACCGAAGCACCGACAACCTGTGTGAAATGCCATCCCAAAAAATAGCTTGATGCGTCTGATTGACAGACAGTTTTAAAAAGGCTGATTTCAGCATGAAATCAGCCTTTTTTCTTTTCTTTGCTGTGAAAAATCAACATGTCAACACAGCAATCAGGGCTGAAAATGAGCATCTTTTTCTTTGCGTTTTCTGAAAGGATGATTATTAGTATTGATGTTTGCCCGAATATCATAATCCAAATGGATAATTTGGCTGACCGACAATTCAGCCTTTTACAATAGAAATATATTTAAACAGGAGGTATTTGAATGGATTTAATCGCCGGAGGGGGATGCCCCTCAGCATCCCAGAAAAAAAATCAGCAGGACGAACAGGATGCCAATCTGAAACGCTCCCTTGACCAGATCAAAAACAAATTTATTGTGATGAGCGGGAAAGGTGGGGTGGGCAAAACCAGTACATCCGTGAATCTTGCAATTGCCCTGGCCAACAAGGGATATAAAGTGGGAATCATGGATGTCGATCTTCATGGACCGGACGTGCCCCGAATGTTGGGTCTCAGTGGCATGATGGATGTGACAGAGGACCGCAAACTCAAACCGATCCAATATTCCGAAAATCTGTCCGCGGTTTCCATCGAATCCCTGATGGCGGGCAAGGATGACGCCATTATCTGGAGAGGGCCGGTCAAACATACCGCAATCCGTCAGTTCATTGGTGATGTGGCCTGGGGAGCACTTGATTTCCTGATCATTGACTCGCCTCCGGGAACCGGTGACGAACCACTGAGCATCGCTCAGACCATTTCCGATGCCAAAGCCATCATTGTCACCACGCCACAGGAAGTGTCTCTGGCAGATGTTCGAAAATCCATCAACTTCTGCAAAACCGTAAAAATGGATATTTTTGGACTGATCGAAAACATGAGCGGTTTTTCCTGCCCGCATTGCGGAAAAATGATCGATATATTTGGATCGGGTGGTGGTGAAAAAACTGCGACTGCTTTTGGCATTCCATTTTTGGGCCGTATTCCATTTGATCCCAAGGTTGTTGCCTGTGGAGACGAAGGCATTTCCTTTATCAAGGCCTACAAGGACTCTCCGGTAACGGCAGCCTTTGAAGAGGCCGCAGACAAAATGGCAAAACTCTGTTGATGACAAATTGGACGCGCCTGTTTTTTCACGCGCGTCCAATTCTCAACGACCATTTCTCAGGCATTATCCGGTTTTTCTGAAAAATCCCCTTTTTTGTCCCGCTTTTCCATAAAATAAATCGGACAGGCTGATCTGTATTTGCAATATATCAGCGGATCACGGCAATGCAGACATTCGGAACACATGGCAATACCATGTTTCATGCATTTGTAAGACGTTTCCCGGTCCGGGTGTTTTGCACAGGTTTCCATTCGACAATCGACCTTTCCCTTTCATTATCTGTGACAGGTTTATCATGAATACAACTGTTTCGATCTTATGTGATCCGGATTTTGCAGACAATGCCGGCTTCATCCGGGCAGCCATTATCAGTCAACTTCATCTGAAGGACACACCCTCCTTTTCCCATCGCCTGATTCGGCGCTCAATCGATGCCCGCAGCAAAATTCCCAAATTTGTTCTGGATTTTCTGGTTGCGGTCGATGAGCCCCTGCCCATGAATCCGGAATCCTGGTCGTTGATCCGTCCGGACCAGTTGGCAGGCACTGTCATCATTGTGGGCGCCGGCCCCGCCGGATATTTTGCAGCGATCAGACTCCTGGAAAACGGCATCAAGCCGGTTGTTCTGGAGCGTGGAAAAGATGTTCTTGAACGACGGAAAGATATCCAGCCCCTTCTCAAACGGGGGAGCATTCATCCGGATTCCAACTACTGCTTTGGCGAGGGGGGTGCCGGCGCCTATTCCGATGGCAAACTCTACACCCGTTCCCACAAACGGGGCGATATTCAGCAGATACTCGCCATTCTGGTCGCCCACGGCGCATCCCCGGATATTCTGATCGACACACATCCCCACATTGGTTCCAATCGCCTGCCCCGCATGGTGAAAAATATGCGCGAAACCATCCTTTCACATGGGGGCGAGATCCATTTCAATTCAAAAGTTACGGACTTCATCATAGATAACCAGACGATTGCCGGCGTCACCGTTAATGACAGCCACACCGTCACGGGTAATGCCGTGATTCTGGCCACCGGTCACTCGGCCAGGGATATTTATGAAACCCTTGCGAAACGACAGATTCTTGTCGAGCCAAAACCCTTTGCGCTGGGTGTACGGGTGGAGCATCCCCAGGCTCTTGTCGACCAGATTCAATATCACCATTCTCCGCGCCATTCCCGGCTTCCGGCATCCAGCTACAGACTGGCAACCCAGATTGAGGGAAGGGGTGTTTTTTCATTTTGCATGTGCCCCGGCGGTTTCATTGTTCCGGCTTCGACCGCGGATGGAGAACTGGTTTTGAATGGCATGAGTCTTTCAGACAGAAACGCAGAATATGCCAACTCCGGCATTGTGGTGGAAATTCGGCTGGATGATATTCAAAAAGATAACAGAAACAATCCGCTGGCGATAATGGAATTTCAAAAATCCGTGGAACAGGCTGCATTCAGGGCCGGAGGCGGTTTGCAGGTTGCACCCGCCCAGCGCATGACCGATTTTGTCTCCGGTAAAATGTCCCCTGCCCTTCCCCCGACATCCTACCTGCCCGGGGTTACATCCGCATTACTGGACGATGTTCTCCCGGACATGGTCACCAGAAGGCTGAAGGCGGCGTTTCAGGTATTTGGTCAAAAAATGCGAGGATATTTTACTGAAGAGGCCAAAATACTGGCGGTCGAATCCCGCACCAGTTCTCCGGTCAGAATTCCACGGGACTCAAACACCCTGATGCATACCGAAATCAAAAATCTGTTTCCCTGTGGTGAAGGCGCCGGATATGCGGGTGGTATTGTCTCGGCTGCGCTGGATGGTCAGCGTTCCGCCGGGGCGGCGGGAAGGGTTGTCAGAAGACCGGGTTAGGCTGTCGGAAATAAATAAATCCACTGGATTGCGACGGATTTTGGTTCGTCTGCAAGGCACATCCGCCGGTGCATATCGGGATATGTGCCGGCGGATGTAACGCAGCAGACGGTCCAAAAGACAAGCAGGATATGGATTTATTTGTTTCCGACAGCCTTAATCTCCTTTCATTTTCTGATGTTCTTCTGTTCTGGCCTGGTGCTCGGCGGATTTTCGAAAATAGGTTTCCAGCCAGCTTCGCTGAAATGCCTTGAATCGTCTGCGTTCGATCGCATCCCGGATATCTTTCATCAGATCCTGATAAAACGCAATGTTATGAATGGTGGCCAGCGTTTCTGCCAGTGGATCATGGGAGAAAAAAAGATAGCGCAGCACCATCCGGGAATAGGTCTGACAGGTGTAGCAACTGCACCGTGTATCGATCGGAAACCGATCCTTGCGAAAATTCTTGTCCATGATCCGTATTTTGCCGGCACGGGTGAAAAGGGTTCCGTTTCGGGCATACCGGGTGGGGATGACACAGTCAAACATGTCCATGCCGCCTGCCACAGCCGCAAGAAGATCCTCGGGCAATCCCACACCCATCAGGTATCGCGGTTTATTTTCCGGCAAAAACGGCGCCGTATGGGTGACAACCGCTTTCATCAGGTCATAGCCTTCCCCCACGCTGACACCGCCAATGGCAAATCCATCAAAAGGTATGGCGGTTATGTCTCTGGCGCTTTTCATCCTCAACTGGGGATAAATGCCGCCCTGTATGATTCCAAACAAAAATTGATGATCCGCCAGCGGACTTTGCCGACATCGCTCCGCCCAACGGGTTGTCCTGTCGACCGATTCCGCCACATAATTTTCAGAAGCCGGATATTCCACACATTCATCAAACGCCATGACAATATCTGCACCCAGAAGCTGCTGCAATTCCATGGACCGTTCGGGGCTCAAAAACAGTTTTTGACCATTTTCCTGAAATGAAAATGATACGCCCGCTTCACTGATCTCCCGATTGGGCAGGGAAAAAACCTGAAATCCACCGGAATCTGTCAGAATGGTCTGTTGCCACCCCATGAATTCATGCAGACCATTTGAGCGCTGAACCGTTGAAAGCCGTTCGGACATCATCAAATGATAGGTATTGGCCAGTATGACCTCTGCGCCTGTCTGAGCGACATCCCTCGGCGTAATTGCCCGAATGAATCCCGCAGTGCCCACCGGCATGAACGTCGGCGTCTGAACCGTACCGTGAGCCGTTGTGAACTCCGCCCGTCGCGCGCCGCAGGGATCAATGGTTTGAAGCTTGAATTGGATATCCTTCTGTGACTGAAATGTGCTCATACGCCATCCTGACCGATATGTTTCATGTAAATTGCCTTGTCATCTCCGGGAACATCACCTGCAAAAGGCGTCATCACCCGGAAGCATCGCTGCTTTGGCAAGCCATATGATTGATTGTTGACCATTCGGCGTATCATAGGGTTTGCGGGGTGAAGTTTCAACATAAATCCACTGATTACACGTTCTTTCCCGATGGTTTATGGCCTGAAACGCTTACAGATATACAGGAGCATCATCATCTTTTCATTACCCCATCCGGATTTCAGATCATGTTGACGCATCGGTTGACAAAAGGGTATGTTATCGCTTATGTCATCGGCGGATTGGTAAGACGCTGCGATATAGACTTTCAGAAAATTAATTTCGCAAGGCAGCAGGGAGAGAATAGGCCTTTTGGCGGCTGACGCCTTGAAAAGCTTCCGGCCATTCCCGACCGATAACGCAGCGCCCAATTTAATAAAAATGGTATTTTTCTGAAAGTCTATAACTCTTTTTGTTTTGATGAAGGATGGACATGAACCAATTGTCGACTGAATTCCTGGGATTTCCCCTGATTAACCCGTTTATTCTGGCATCCGCCCCGCCGACAGCGACGCCCGCCATGATTGAACGGGCGTTTGAGGCTGGCTGGGCTGGCGCTGTTATCAAAACCCTGATTGATGAGCCGGTCCAGAACCTTTCCAACCGCTTTGGTGTCAACAAAATCGGAAACCGTATCTATGGATTCAAAAATATTGAACTCCTGAGTGAACTGTCACCAGAGGAATGGTTTACCGGCGTGATCACACTGAAACAGAAATTCCCGGATCGGCTGATCATTGGCAGCATCATGGCCGATGCCCGAGATTTCGATGGCTGGCGACGGCTCGCACTGGGATGCCAGCAAGCCGGCATGGATATGGTCGAGCTGAATTTTTCCTGCCCCAACGGTTATCCGGAAAAGGGGAAAGGGAGTGCAATTGGTCAAAATGAAACAGTCGCGGCGGAAATTCTCCGAAACATCAAGGCAGATGGTCGGATCACTTTGCCCATCATTCCCAAGCTGACCCCGAATGTCACAGACATTGCTTTTATTGGCGATGAACTGGCAAAAGCCGGGGCCGATGCATTTTGCGCCATCAATACCGTACCATCACTTTTTGGATTTGATCCGCTCACACTGAATCCCAAAGTCAATGTCAACGGCTATTCGACCTCCGGCGGGTATTCCGGCCCCGGTATCAAGCCCATTGCCCTGCGATGTGTTCATGATCTTGTCGAAAATCCCGGTCTTCCGGTCATGGGATGTGGCGGATGCACAACCGGTTTCGATGCCGTCGAATTTCTTCTGCTCGGGGCAGGTTTGGTACAGTTGGCAACAGCGGTGATGTTTCAGGGATATTCACTCATTTATCGCCTCTTCTCCGGCATGATGCAGTTCATGGATGAGCACGGGTTCGAAACCATAAACGATTTTCAGGGCAAGGGATTTCAGCGGATCAAACGATTTGATCAGTTGGATATGGCTTACCATACCCGGGCCATTATTGATGAAAAAAAATGCAACCGATGTGGAAAATGTGTCATCTCGTGCAGGGATGGCGCTTTTCAGGCAATTTCATTTTCTTCGAATGACATCCTTCCGCGTATCGATCCTGAAAAATGTGTCGGATGCTCGCTTTGCGCCCATGTCTGCCCACATGATGCGATCCGTCTGGAGGAAACGATGACATGAAATTGACCAACATATCCATATCCAGCGACATCCGGGATGCAATGGATGATATGCCGTCCATTGCTCCGGTAATCGGACAAATTCATACCATGTCACAGGAGACGGATATTTCGCCGAAAGACCTGATCGACATCATCATGCTGGATCCGGTCCTGACCGGAAAAGTACTCGATCTGGTGAATTCCTCATTTTATGGCCGTCCGGAAAGGATTACGTCGTTGGGTCAGGCGCTCATCATTCTGGGATTTAATGCCGTAAAAAATCTGGCAATTTCATCCGCCCTTTTAAACACAATCTCATTTAAAGGCCGGCGGTCGCCGATCAACCCGGAAGAATTCTGGCGGCATTGTCTTGCAACAGCGGTGGGAAGTAAATATCTCGCCAAATGTCGCGACATTCCAAACACCGAACTTGAAAAATATTTTTTTGCAGGGCTGTTTCATGATATCGGAAAAATTTTATTGATCCGGACCAATCCGGACATGTATCGAAAGGCCGTTTATGAAAGTCAGCGGCTTGGACTGATCCTTGAATTTGCCGAATATGCCCATTTTGGATGTGCGCACACCCAGGCCGGTGGACTGCTGGCAAGAAAATGGAAGCTTGACCCGTATCTGATCGATGTGATTGAACGCCACCATTCTTTTTCACCCGATACCCCCAACCCGATAGACAATCTCATCACTTTATCAAACAATATCTGCAAAAAGGTCGCTATCGGTCAAAGCGGAAATGGCATCATCGAGGAAATCGCAGATGATATCCAGCAATATTATCATGTTGAACCGGATGACCTCACCGTATTTTCAGATCGTCTGCCATCCGTCATCGAAAATGCGGTCCACCTTTTGAACATTGCGCCGGATCGATCCGAGCTCTGAAAATCCATGAAAACAATATTGGAGGACTTGACATGACTGGTCCCGGCATGAGCCAGTTTCGAAAGCATTACAAAAAAGGAGAAATCCTGATTCAGGAAGGCGAAAAAGGACAACAGCTTTTTCTACTTGAAAAGGGTGTGCTGGATATTTTAATCCGGGGAAGAAAACTCAACTCCATCGATGCGGCATATTGTCAGGATTTCATTGGGGAAATTGGCGCCGTTCTGGGAACACCGAGAACCGCCACCGTTGTGGCGGCAACGGATTGCACCGTTCTCTGCTTCCCGCAGCTCACCCTTGAACAGGCGCTCATGGCGTCTCCATCACTGGGAATGAAACTGATTCGATCTCTTTGCGAAAAGCTTTCCAACAGTTCTTCCCTGCTGGCGGAATATCATGTCGAGACGGTTTCAATCATCAATTCGGGCAGTTCCGAACTGTCTCTTAAAAATTACATGAAAGGATTGCTGTTTCTTCTGGAAACGGCTTCCGAAGATGATTCGGGAGAGGGCGGCCGAAACGCGCTGGATTATTTTCTGAAGACCAATCCCTGGGGAATACAGCATGGTGATCCGAATCAGATATTGCGGGTCGAAGGTTCCGGCTTATAACCGGGATGAAACCTGCTTCGGGATATCCCTTCAGAGATCATTATCTCAAAAAAAACCCCGCAACCTGGGTTGGCTGCGGGGTCATGATCCATTCCTGAGACCGTAATTATTTTTTTACTTCTTCAAAATCGGCATCCACCACATCGTCCCCCCCCGGTCCGGGCTGAGGTCCGGATTGTCCGGGTCCGGGACCAGGTCCACCGCCCGGCTCTCCACTGCCGGACTGGGCAGCCTTCTGATACATGGCCTCGGCCAGTTTGTGGGACGACTGCATCAATTCTTCACTGAGTCGGGTTATGGTTGCGGCATCATCGCTTTCCATGGCCTTTTTCAGCGACGCGATACCGGACTCAATCTGGCTTTTGGTTGCGCCGTCGACCTTGTCTCCCATGTCTTTCAGGGATTTTTCAGTCGTATAGATCAGCGTATCCGCATGATTCCGGGCTTCAACCAGTTCCTTTTTCTTTTTATCCTCTTCGGCATGGCGTTCGGCATCGCGGATCAGCTTTTCGATCTCATCCTTGTTCAGACCGCTGGACGCCTTGATCTGAATGGACTGCTCCTTATTGGTAGCCATGTCCTTGGCCGAGACATTGACAATGCCGTTGGCATCGATATCAAATGCGACCTCGATCTGGGGTACGCCCCGGGGAGCTGCTGGAATACCGACCAGTTCAAACCGGCCAAGCGTTTTGTTATCTCCGGCCATTTCCCGCTCGCCCTGAAGGACATGAATGGACACTGCGGGCTGATTGTCCGCGGCTGTAGAAAAAATCTGGCTTTTCCGGGTGGGAATCGTTGTATTTTTTTCAATCAGTCGGGTCATGATCCCACCAAGCGTCTCAATTCCCAAGGACAGGGGGGTAACATCCAGAAGCAGAACATCCTTGACATCCCCGCCGAGTACACCGCCCTGAATGGCAGCACCGATGGCGACCACCTCATCCGGGTTGACACCCCTGTGGGGTTCTTTGCCAAAGATTTTTCGAACCCGATCCTGAACCGCCGGCATACGGGTCATGCCACCCACCAGAACCACTTCGTTGATTTCAGCCGGAGTTAACCCGGCATCTTTCAGGGCCATTCGGCAGGGGCCTTCAAGCTTGTCCAGCAAGTCCGCAATCAACGATTCCAGCCTCGCGCGATTGATTTTCATGTTGAGATGTTTGGGACCGCTGGCATCTGCCGTGATGAATGGCAGATTGACATCGGTTTCCATGGAGGTGGACAACTCCATTTTGGCTTTTTCCGCTGCTTCTTTCAGCCGCTGAAGCGCCATTTTATCATTTCGAAGATCGATGCCGCTTTCTTTTCTGAATTCGGAAGCCAGATATTCAATGACCCGAAGATCGAAATCCTCTCCACCCAGATGGGTATCGCCATTGGTGGATTTGACCTCGAAAACACCTTCGCCGATCTCAAGAATGGAAACGTCAAATGTCCCGCCGCCCAAGTCGAACACGGCAATCTTTTCATCCTTTTTTTTGTCCAGTCCATACGCCAGGGATGCCGCCGTGGGCTCATTGATGATTCGCAATACATTGAGCCCCGCAATTTTTCCCGCATCCTTGGTGGCCTGACGCTGGCTGTCATCAAAATAAGCCGGTACGGTAATGACCGCATCCGTTATGGTTTCTCCCAGATAGTCCTCTGCGGTTTTTTTGATATTTCCCAGAATGAACGAGGAAATCTCGGCCGGACTGTAGGGTTTTCCACTGATGCTGATCCGGACATCCCCGTTGGATGCTTCTTCCAGCTTGTATGGCAATACCTTGATATCGCGCTGAACTTCGGGACTCCGGAACTTTCTGCCAATCAGACGTTTGACCGCAAAAACCGTCTTTTCCGGATTGGTAATGGACTGGCGTTTTGCGATCTGTCCGACAAGACGTTCGCCGCTGTCTGTGATGGCGACAATAGATGGTGTGGTTCTACCACCTTCCGCATTGGTGATGACTTTGGCTTCTCCGCCTTCCATGATTGCTACACATGAATTGGTTGTGCCAAGGTCAATGCCGATTATCTTACCCATTGGTATTCCTCCTTGTTATTGTATATGAAAGAGCCGGAAAACGAACCGTCTCTTGTTTTTTTTATATTCAGGGTTAAACCGGTTTAACCGGCTGTTGAAACAACCACCATGGAAGGTCTGATCAACCGGTCATGAAGCAAATACCCTTTCTGGAATTCCCGAATAACCGTGTTTTCGGGATAATCCGCAGTATTTTCTTTCATGACGGCCTGATGAAAATTGGGATCAAACGGTTTTTCCATTGCTTCGATCTGCTTGACGTTAAACCGTTCAAGAATTTTCAATAGCTCTTTCAGTGTCAGATCGACACCGTCAACCAGGCAGTTATCAGAGGCTTTGGAGGTTTTGCCGGAATCAAGCGCCCGCTCGAGATTGTCGATCACGGAAAGCAGTTCCGTCAGAATGGCTTCATTGGCATATTTCCGGTATTCTTCCATATCCCGCAGTGACCGCTTTTTATAATTCTCAAATTCTGCCGAAACCCTCAGTAACCGCTCATAGTTCTGCCTGGCCTCTGCTTCAGCAGCCTGGCACCGCTCTTCGGGTTTCTCGGGGGCATTCTTGTTCGGGGGAGCATCGGTTGTCGACAATTCCTCTTGAACGTCAACACCATCATTCACGGACTGGGCCAATATCTCGGAAGATGATTCGTTTTGTGTACGGGCATCGTTCATAAGGCAGTTACGTCTCCTCACGTCATTACATATTTGTGAACCGTCCATGTATTTATAAACAAGTCAAAAATAATACGGTAACTGTTTCTGTCAAGGCAGTGAAATGTGAATTGGACCGGGGATTTTCATGAATTTTTCAGATGTTGGATGCACCAGTCTCGCTGATGCCGCTTGGCCAGCGGGTATCGTCTGCCAAATCCAAACGCACGGGAAGTGACTTTCAGACCCGGAGCGGCCTGAAAGCGTTTGTATTCATTTCGGTCGATACGGGCAATAATGTCCCGAACCAGGTTCTGTTCAAATCCCATCTGAACAATTTCAGCCGAAGTTTTCAACTCCTCCACATAGGCTTTCAGAACCGCATCCAGAATGTCGTAGGGAGGCAGATCGTCCTGATCGGTTTGGTTTGGCTTCAGTTCGGCCGAAGGGGCCTTTTCAAGAATCCGTTTTGGAATACGCTCTGCCGGGGTATTGATGAATCGGGCAATTTCATAAACCAGGGTTTTGGGTACATCGGAGATGACTGCCAGTCCACCATTCATATCACCATACAGGGTGCAGTAACCAACAGCCAGTTCGGATTTGTTACCGGTTGACAGCACCAGACTGTTATTGCTGTTGGATATGGCCATTAAAATGCTGCCCCGTATTCTGGCCTGTATATTCTGTTCAACAACGCCCGGATTATTTTCCTGATAATCAATCTGCATCGATTGAATGAATTCCTGAAAAATGGCGTCAATCGGAATCGTTCGGCAATCAACCCCAAAATTATCGGCCAATTGACGGGTATCCTCATAATTATCCCGGGAAGTATAACGGGATGGCATGAATACGGCCTGAACATGTTCCGGGCCCAGCGCCAGGCATGCAACGGCCAGTACCAGCGCAGAATCGATACCACCGCTTAATCCGATCACCACATCCTGGAATCCGCATTTTGTCACATAATCCCGAACCCCCATGATCAGCGCTTTCAGGACAGATTCTGTTGCAGATTTCGCGTGTTCATGCAGTTCACACGCATTGTCGGTCACCGCATCGGCATTCCAGAAAACCATGTCCTCCTCAAAATCCCGCGCTCTGGCACACAGCCGGCCTTCCCTGTCAAAAATCATGCTGGCGCCGTCAAACAGAATACTGTCCGAACCGCCAACCTGGTTGGCATAAATCAGTGGCACCCGGTATTTCGTTGCGATGGCGCTGAGCATTCGGGTCCGAAACGCGGGCTTGTCATGGTGATAGACCGATGCAGAAATATTGATCAGCATGTCTGTACCGGCCTGAACCAGAATTTCAACCGGGTCCGTATGATAGAGCCGATTGGGAAAAATGCTTTTGTCATTCCACACATCTTCACAAATGGTCAGGCCGATTTTTTTGCCTTTCCAATCTATCGGTCGATTGCTTTTTCCGGGCTCAAAATACCGGGATTCATCAAACACATCATAAGCAGGCAAAAGGCTTTTATTCACCTGATGCAGAATGCGGCCATTTTCAAACAGAACGGCAGCGTTATGCAACCGTTTGCCTTCTTTGTCCGGATTACGAAGGACGCATCCGGCAATGACACCAATCCCGTCAATATGATTGATCAGCCATTGAAGGGCGTTTATCCCGGACTCGACAAACTCCCGGTCTTCCAGAAGATCCAGAGGCGGATACCCACAGATGGAAAGCTCCGGAAATACCACCAGATCACACCCATTCGCTTTTGCCTGTTGTGTCTGATTGATCATGCGGGTGGCATTGTTAAAAAAATCTCCGATAACAGGATTGAGCTGGGCTATGGCAATTTTCATGAAGCGCATCCTTGCGTTGCGGATTGATGTTGAATGGTTTTTTTACGGTAAAGGAATGATCCGCTCCAGAAACAGACGAATGAACCGCGGACGATAAATATCGGCATCATTCACCATGACTTCAAAATCCGTTGAATTGATAACATAACTCACCAGCAGCTCACCTTCCCGGGACAGAAATGCATGAGATTTTGCGGCATAGGCAAAACATCCCGGGCATTTTCCGGCTTCCTCCGCATTAAAAATGACGATCGGTCTCGACCAGGGTCCTTCCGGATGATCGGCGGTTCTTAAAAGAATTTGATTTCGGAATGCATTGTCACTGTGAATCAGAACAAAAACCTCCCGATCATGAATGGTCAGCCGGTCAATCGAAAATTCATTGACCATGGAATCGGCAAGGGAAACCGCATGGGTCAGATCCGGAGACCAGCGATCATTACCCGCATAGAATTCCCATTTATCATAACGCTCCGGCATTGTCATGGGCGATCGGGCCAGAATCATTTCTTTATCGACAGATGAGTTTTCCCGTACACCATATATATATAGCCAGGGATTATCACCATTTTTCGATTGGTCTTCCGCAATCAGAGCCATGCCCCAGGATGTTTCAAATCTGGACGGATCGGTTTCGGCCTGTGCCAGGCCGATGGCATGGGGGTTATCAACCGTCACTATCCGCCATTCATTCGGTGGAAGCGGGTAGTTGGGCACAATCACGATGGATCCGCCGGCGCCCTGAAATCCCCATACACCATAGTCTCCGCTTCGTCGTGATATTCTGGCCAGAAAAAGAATCAGCCGGTTCTGTCCACCCGTATCCGGCAAAACAATGCCATCACCCGTCGGCCAGTACCAGTCGTTCAAATCGGACTGTTCATCCACCAACAAGACGTCATCCGCGGCTTTCACCGGTGTCGGTTCAATCCATGCCGATGGTTTGCCTGTTTTGGCGGATCGGCCCCAAATAAAGTCCATTCGGGTGCTGGCCGGATCAGTTTTCTTTTCATGAAATCCGGTCTGAATCGCAGCAGAATTGTGGATCAGTTCGGACCCGGGCATATGCCTGCCATTCAGAATCGAACCAATCCAGGTATCTCCAAAAAGCCAGAGTATCCGCCCATTTCCCATATCCACACTCTGAACCCCATCCGCACCGGTCCAGCCGACCTCCTGCTGAAACTGGCGATCCCATGCCAAATCCGGTGCAGACAATGCCCCATATCTGGCACATGAAGAAATAACCGGAAATGTCAGAAAAAAAAGAAAAACAAGCGCGAATGAAGACCGTTTTTTTACAGTCGGACCATTATCAAATTGACGCAGCATTTTTTTCATTGCAGGGCTCCTTTAAGCAGTATAATCTTTTATAATTACAATACGCCTGCAACTCAACACCAATTTGCATCAATAACGGTTCCATAGAAAATAGAAATCCTGTTGACACAATAACCAATTTATGTTTTCCATTGCTGCATTAATGATATGATAATATATTCGTGGCATTTTCGCGCGATCATCCCAAGGAGCGATTTGATGAAACAGAAATATGAGATTTTGAAAAATGAAGACGGATCGCAGTTCATCATCCGGGAACTGGCCGAACTGGACAAGGACATCATGTCCCTGTTATGCGAGGAATCGTATGACGCCACGGTAGTCGAGGCTGCGATTGATGCCGGAAAAGAGCGGCTCATTTCCGCCCTGCGAACCAAGAATCTGTATCCCCCACGATCCTATGCCGAAAAAATTGCTGACGCTGTCATGAACTTCAATGCCAGCCAGAGTCTGGAGCCGATGATTGTTCTTTTTGATGACACCAGTAACCTTTCCAAAGAAATTCTGGTTGCAGAACTGATGGAGGATCTGGGCGAGGAGGAAGCAGAGGTTCTTGATGATCTTCTGGAGGATGATTTTGAAGACAATTCGGATGAAAACGATGAAATCAAGATCGATCCTTCCATTAAAATTGCTGATGACGATGTCGGTGATGTTGAGGATGATCTGTAAGTCTGTCGGCAATATATCAATAAAAACCCGAAAAGGAGGTGAAAAAACAGCTTCGTTTGAGTGTCTCAATGGCAATCCATTAACGTTTCTTCATTCATGTATGGGGAATATGACCCCCGGCAAATTAAAAGGAGTGAAACGTATGAATGTAACACGAAGGAATTTTATCAAAATTTCAGGAGCAGCGGCAGCGGGAATGGCCGTCAGCAATCTGGGTTTTGATCTGAAACCGGTCAAGGCTCATGCCCAGATGCTGAAGACCCGGTATGCAAAAGAAACGACAACCATTTGCTGTTATTGTGGTGTGGGATGCGGCGCGATTGTTCACACCAGCAAAAAGGGCGATGGTCGCGTGATCAATATCGAAGGCGATCCGGATCATGTCATCAACCAGGGCGCACTGTGTTCCAAAGGCGCAGCCCTGGCCGGTCTGGTTGAGAATACCAACCGGCTGTTAAAGCCCATGTACCGGGCGCCATTCAGCACAGAATGGGAGGAAGTCACCTGGGAATGGGCCATTGACCGGATTGGCAGACGCATCAAGGCCACCCGGGATGCCACATTCACTCCGACCAATGCTGCCGGTCAGACAGTCAACCGGACAACGGCCATCGCCTCTGTGGGCAGCGCAGCTCTCGACAATGAAGAATGCTGGATTTACCAGTCCATGCTGCGTGCCATGGGGCTTGTCTATGTCGAACATCAGGCCCGTATCTGACACAGCGCCACGGTAGCGGCTCTGGCAGAGTCGTTTGGACGCGGTGCAATGACCAATCACTGGATTGACCTCAAAAACAGCGACTGCATCCTGATCATGGGAAGCAACGCCGCAGAAAACCATCCCATATCCTTCAAATGGGTGACCGAAGCCCAGCGAAACGGCGCAAAGGTCATCAATGTTGATCCCCGATTTACCCGAACCTCCTCAAAAGCGGACATTTATGCACCGCTTCGATCCGGAACAGACATCGCCTTTCTGGGCGGCATGATCAAGTATATCCTGGATAACAAGCTCTACAGCAACCAGTATGTGATGGATTATACCAACGCCACCTTTCTGGTGAACAAGAATTTCAAGTTCGAAAACGGTCTGTTTGCCGGATATGACGCCAAAACACGAAAATATGACAAGGCCACCTGGACCTTCCAGATGGACGAAAATGGGGTTCCCAAACGGGATTTGACCCTGAAAGACCCCCAGTGTGTTCTGAACCTGCTCAAAAAACATTATGACCGGTATGATCTGAAAAAAGTATCCGCCATCACCGGAACTTCCGAGGCTGAGCTTCTGGAGATATATAAAACCTATGCCGCCACGGGTGCGGACAACAAGGCCGGGACAGTCATGTATGCCATGGGCTGGACACAGCACACGGTCGGGGTTCAGAACATTCGAACCATGTCGATCATTCAGCTCCTTCTGGGTAACATGGGTATTGCCGGCGGCGGCGTCAATGCGCTTCGGGGTGAATCCAATGTTCAGGGGTCAACGGATCAGGCCCTGCTGTTTCACATCTGGCCCGGCTATATGCCGGCGCCAACCGGAAAGGCGGCCAAGCTCGAGGATGTCCTGAAGCGCAGAGCTCAGAGCAAGGATCCGCTCAGCCTGAACTGGTGGCAGAATGAACCCAAATACATGGTCAGTTTTTTGAAGTCCATGTTCGGTGACAAGGCGGAAGCGGCAAACGAGTATGGCTACCCCTGGATGCCCAAGCTGGATGATGGCAAATCATATTCCTGGCTGGATATTTTTGATGAAATGTTCAAGGGAAGCATCAAGGGTTTTCTGGCATGGGGCATGAATCCGGCATGCAGCGGCGCCAACTCCAACAAGGTCAGAAAAGCCCTGGCCAATCTGGACTGGATGGTCAATGTCAATCTGTTTGATAATGAAACCGGTTCCTTCTGGCGGGGTCCCGGCATGAAACCCGAAGATGTCGGAACAGAGGTTTTCATGCTGCCTGCCTGTGTTTCTGTTGAAAAAGAGGGTAGTATCACCAACAGCGGACGCTGGATGCAGTGGCGGTATGCCGGTCCCAAACCCATGGGAGACAGTTTGCCTGATGGGGACATCATCATGGAACTGGGCCTCAAACTCAAGGAATTGTACAAGGAAGGCGGCGCATTCCCGGATGCGATTCTAAATCTGAAATGGGACTACATGACGGATCACAAATTTGATCCCCACAAGGTCGCCAAACAGATCAACGGATTTTTTGTAAAAGATGTCAAAGTAGGCGATCAGGAGTTTAAAAAAGGGGCTCAGGTACCCAGCTTTGCATTCCTGCAGGCTGATGGCAGCACCTCCTGCGGCAACTGGATCTATGCAGGAAGTTATACGGACAAAGGCAATATGGCTGCCCGGAAGAAACAGGAAGATGTCCCCAGCAAAATTGGCCTGTATCCGGAATTTGCCTGGGCCTGGCCGGTCAACAGACGAATCATCTATAACCGTGCATCAGTCGATCCGAAGGGTCAGCCCTATGATGACAAACGGTGGGTGGTTCAGTGGAAAGATGGCAAATGGATCGGCGATGTGCCGGATGGACCAGCCCCCCCACTGGTTGGCGCAGACGGAAAACCGGATCCCAAATCCAAGCATCCCTTTATCATGACGCTTCATGGATTTGGCCAGATATTTGGTGCGGGACTGGCGGATGGTCCATTCCCGGAACATTACGAGGCCATGGAATGCCCGGTCGAAAAAAACCTGATGAGTTCTCAACTCAGCAGTCCAACCGCGCCATTCTACGGAACAACCTCGGACAAATTCGCAGCCACCTGCGATCCGCGCTTTCCCTATGTTTGCACCACATACCGGGTTTCCGAGCACTGGCAAACCGGATTGCTGACCCGGCCCCAGCCCTGGCTGCTGGAGCTTCAGCCCCAGGTGTTTGTTGAAATGAGTGAGGAACTGGCTGAGCTGAAGGAAATCAAAAATGGTGAACGGGTGATTGTCAGCTCTGCACGGGGTACTCTGGAATGTACGGCTGTGGTTACCAAGCGATTCAAGCCATTGAAGATTGCGGGTACCATTGTTCATCAGATGGGAATTCCGTATAACTTTGGCTGGAGATGGCCGGAAAGCGGAAAAGAGGAAAGCGCCAATCTGTTGACCCCGTCAACAGGCGATCCCAACACCCGGATACCGGAAACCAAGACCTTCACGGCCAATGTTGCCAAAAAATAGCAGGAGGTGATCTCATGGGTAAGGCATTTTTTGTAGATACAACGGTTTGTACTGCCTGCCGGGGATGTCAGGTGGCCTGCAAGCAATGGCACAATCTTCCGGCCGAACAGACAACCAACCGGGGCGCCAACGAAAATCCGCCCGATGTGTCGTTCAACACCTATAAAGTGGTTCGCATGCGGGAACAGGTGGTGGACAACAAATTGCACTGGGTGTTTTTTCCGGAACAGTGCCGACACTGCGTGTCACCGCCCTGTCAGGACACCGCCGGCGAGCCATCCGCCATTTATACGGATGAAATGACCGGCGCCGTTCTGTATAGCGCAGAAACCCGGTCACTGAATGCAGATGATATCATCGAATCCTGTCCCTATAATATTCCCAGGAAATCGGAAGACGGGACATTGGCAAAATGCGATATGTGCAACGACCGGGTTCACAATGGCCTGCTCCCGGCCTGTGTTCAGACCTGCCCGACCGGCGCCATGAATTTCGGGGATGACGTGGATATGCGGAAACTCGCGGATCAGAGACTGGCTGAAATCAAAAAGAAATACCCACAGGCCACTCTGATCGATCCGGATGATGTTCGCGTGATTTATCTGGTGGCATTTGATCCCAAGCTGTATTTTGAACATGCCATGGCTTCAAACACGGATGTCGGTCTGACCCGGCATCTGGCACTGAAAAAAATGTTCAGACCCCTGACCGATATCGCCGGCAGACTGATGCAGGCTTAGACACATCAGGGTATGCAATACACCAGTCACTGTTCTCACACGGTTTGCGTGGGAGCAGCGACTGGTTTGCTATTCATGGCTGTTTAGACCCATTTTGAGGAAACAATGACTGAACCACATGGAATCAGCGCGGATGCAGTCATGCAGTCCGCGGATCAGTTGAAAAATCTGCGCCCGGCATATCAGGAATTGCTGACATTTTTTGAAGCGGTTTTCCTGGCGCAGGAAGCGTCAGCGGCCCTGATTCAAATTGAATCACCCCAAATTTCCCCGGACATTCTCAAAAAACGGATGAGTGAAAAATTTCCGATTCTGGATATATCCGAGTTTGTCATCGACACAAAAGCCTCCCTGTCGCTGATGAACACCCTGTGTGACATCGCCAAAAACGGAAATAAAACGCTTCGAACAGAGGCGGTGTCTATTCTGCAGGCGATTGAGTCCGGCCGACTGGATCCGCTGGCGCTTTTTGATTATCAACTGAAAAAACACGACGCCCTCCCCGCCCTTCCGGGTGTCAGCAGCACCGTGATGAATTTTCTGGGATACAACAGCATTCTGCCGTCCTTGGCAGCGTGCAGCCATCAGGCTTCTGTCATTCTGGAAACCGAAGATCCCTGGAAAACCGGCTATTGTCCAATCTGCGGCAGCATGCCCGGACTGTCAACGCTGGAAAAAGAGGGAGAACGTTCTTACGTTTGCAGTTTCTGCAGGCATGTCTGGGCCGCACCCCGTCTGTTCTGTGCATTCTGCAGCAATACGGATGGCAAAACCCTGCATTATATTTACAGCGACCAGGAATCCGAATATCGGGTGGATGCCTGTGATGTCTGCAACCGGTATATCAAAACCATTGATATGCGAAAAACCAGCCGCAGAATTTACCCCCCTCTTGAAATGATTGCGACCATCCATCTGGATATTCTGGCTTCAGATGCCGGGTTGGCCCCGGTTTATGACTGGAATCCAATGGGATTGTAACGCGA
>JBFXFK010000057.1:0-15182 GCA_050179135.1 Desulfatirhabdiaceae bacterium
TGATCTTTATCGCGGTCGGCGCCATGATTGATTTTTCACCGCTTTTTCAGAATCCGTTCATGCTCTTTTTTGGCGCAGCCGCCCAGTTTGGCATTTTTGCCACAATGATGGTGTCCCTGATGCTGGGTTTTGATCTGAAAGAAGCCGCATCCATCGGCATCATCGGGGCTGCGGATGGTCCGACATCCATCTATGTGGCGTCCAAGTTTGCAGAAAACCTTCTGGCGCCCATTTCTGTCGCAGCCTATTCCTATATGTCACTGGTTCCCATCATTCAGCCGCCGGTCATCCGCATGCTCACCTCCCGAAACGAGCGGCTGATCCGGATGCAGCACCATGATGTCAAAGTCCCCAAACCGGTCAAAATTCTGTTTCCTATTGTCATTACCATTACGGCCGGCATCATCGCCCCCATCGGAGTCGCCCTGGTCGGTGCACTGATGTTTGGCAATCTGATTCGGGAATGCGGTGTTCTGGATCGTCTCTCGTTATCCGCCCAGAATGAGCTGGCCAACCTGGTCACCCTACTTCTGGGTATCACCATCGGATCGACCATGTCAGCGGAGCGATTTATTCAGATCGACACACTGATGATCATGGGCATGGGTCTTGTGGCATTCATTTTTGATACGGCGGGCGGGGTGCTGTTTGCCAAATTCATCAATCTGTTTTTAAAACACAAAATCAATCCCATGGTGGGCGCTGCCGGAATTTCGGCATTTCCCATGTCCGCCCGGGTCATTCACAAAATGGCGCTCAAGGAAGATCCGACCAACTTCATTTTAATGCAGGCGGTCAGCGCCAATGTCGCGGGCCAACTGGGTTCCATTGTTGCGGGCGGTCTGCTGCTGGCGCTGGTTCCGGCGCTGTTGCTGCAGTAAAAAAGGGCCAGAAAGGATTATGATATGGAAAATCATTTGATATCGCTTGGATTACAGGCGTCGATGTATGGCATGGGAGGGGTTTTTCTGGTCTTGATTCTGTTTTATATCATCACCAAAGGCATGATGGCCTATTTTCAAAAACGGCAGGCATTGAATCCCGAAACCAAGTCCACCAAGTAAACCGGCATTTCTGGCAGGGCTTTCAAACCGCCCTGCCAGGGCAGTTACCGAGCAATCATGGCCCGCATCATGTCCGCGGCGTTTTCGGCATGATCTGAAATACTGCCCATATACTGGACCAGTTTTGTCAGATGAAATGCGGATGTCGGATTTTCAAAATCATACGATAGAAAATCACTTTTCAGTTTTCTTTCCACCATGTCTGACTGGGATTCAAAATCCCGAATCTCCCGAATGGCGTCCTTCACCATCTCCCGGTGTTTTTCCGAGTAGCTTTGAAAATACTGGTCGGCTGTTTTGACCAGCGGGACCATGGAACTGACCACATCCACCACTTTTTCCACCATGAACAGCAGATCATCCACAAATTCATCCGGAACGCTGGTTTTTCGGTAAGAAAGCCAGTGAAGCGCGTTCTGAACCCCGTCCAGCATTTTATCCTGTTCACGGAGATACCACAGCAGTTGAAATTTATCCACCGGCATCAGGATATTCCGCGGCAGATGGCCCCGAATATTGCGTTTGATTTCATCCCCGAGATGTTCGATCCGGGTCACCTGATTATGATATGTCTCGAAATCACTTTCCGAATCATCCAGATAAGCCAGGACCGCCTGCTGAAAGACCGGGCCGCTGTCCCGAACCGCTTCGGCATGTTTGATCAGGTTTTCAAAAGGAGATTTTCGGAACAGGGACAATAAAGCGGTTCGCATGACGCCTCCTGCAATTATAAAAAGATCCATTCAAGAATAAGAAAAATGATGATCGTGGGAATGGCGGACAGTGGCAACGTGATCACCCAGTACAGCATGATATTCCAGACCACCTTGAAATCAACAGCCGCAACACCGCCACAAAGCCCAACCCCGATGACGGATCCGACGGCCGCATGGGTGGTCGAAACCGGAAGACCCATTTTGGATGCCAGCAGGACCGATGTGGCGGTTCCAAAATCAACTGCAAATCCGCGTGAATTGTTCAGCACGGTTATTTTGTGACCCACTGTTTCGATGACACGGTACCCCCAGGTAAACACACCGATGGCAATAAACAGACCGCCGCCGGCAAGCAAAAAAATTGGGACTTCCGCAGTTTGAACCAGGGTATGATGGTGATAAATGAAATAAATGCCGGCCAACGGGCCGATGGCATTGGCCACATCATTCGCACCATGCGCCAGTGAAACATAACATGCCGTAAATACTTGCAGTCTTCTGAATATTTCTTCAACACCCTCTTCTTCGACCTTGTGAATTGTTTTTTTCATCAGATATTTTGCAGTAAAACCCAAAATAATTGAAGAAAACAGCGACCACAGTATCCCGGACTGCATATCGATTCCCAGGCGTGTTCCCAACGGGGTTTTCGTGAGCATGGATACGATTACGATAAAAAAGGTGATACTTGAAAAGAAGGGCGTCCACCGAAGCGCGGCAAGAAAATTATTCCGGTTGCTGAGAATGCGATTGCGAATGATGATAAAAATGACATAGGTCAACACACCGGCAAATAAGGGGGAAATGATCCAACTGAGTACAATGGGTAGTATCTTGCCCCACCGGATCGCGTGAATTCCGCCGGCAACCATGCCAAACCCGACCATGGCGCCGACAATGGCATGCGTGGTCGATACCGGAAGCTGCTTCCAGGTTGCCATGAAAATCCAGAAGGCTGCTGCCAGAAGCGTTGACAGAAGTCCGATCATCATGACATTGGGATCGGTAATCAGATCGGTTCGAAGAATATCCTTGCTGATGGTGGATGTGACATGGGAGCCGATAAAGGTCGCACCGACAAAATCCAGAATCCCGCCGATGACAACTGCCTGCCGAAGCGTAATCGCCTTGGCTGCGACCGGTGAGGCCATGCCATTGGCAATATCGTTTGCCCCGATATTCCAGGCCATGTAGATTCCGGCCAGAAGTCCCAACCCCAATATGATTTCCGCCATTCATTATTCTCCATATATCAACATGCAATGATTATCGGATGATCCGGTTCCGAATCTCATTTCACAGATTATTGAAAGAATTATGGCATAAGGAATGCAATATCACAAAGAACTTTTTGAGAAATGTTACGTATTTTTTGTAGATTGATCCAAAAGAATGATTCGAATGATCTGAATGGATTTTTGAGGGGGAATGGATGAAAGGTTTTCCCGTTTCTACCCGAATGAGTGGAAACGGGAAAAAAATAAAATTATGATCCGGAACAGCAGCTTCCGGTTGTTCCGCAACTGGAACAGGATGCACCAAAATCGATTCCACAGTCCAGTTTGAAGCCGTTGACCAGAAAATCCACCTTGATCGGCTGGGCTTTGACCATAAAATCTTTATCGACCAGATAATTGAATCCCCCGATTTCATAGTTTGTATCATTTGTTCTAGGCTCATCCAGAGCCATAGCCAAGCTTGGGCCCCCTCAGCCGCCTTCGTTCAAAAAGATTCGAATGGGTGATACGGTCTTTCCTTTAAAATATTCAGCTATCGCCTCGGTAGCTGAAGGCGTTACTTCCAACATGATATCCTCCTTATAATGAAAAAAAATGGGCCGTTTTTTTAAAACCGACCCGGATGTCAATAACTTTACTGAATAATTTAACCATAGAGATAACTTTTGTCAATCCAGAAACAAAAAAGGGAAACATTCGACAAAAAACAGAATTTCATCAATAAGAAATATTCCGGTTTAAAAATAAGGTTCAATGACACGGCCGTCAAGTAAGTCTTTTTTTCCAAAAATCTTCATTTAGCGTTTGAATACCGACATTTCTGACCACATATCCCGATTTACACAGTCAACGCAGGCCCCCACTTAATCTGTCAGACGGTACTTTTGCAGCCGACTGTTGGTTTTCTGGGGGCTGGTATTCAACTCCAGCCTGCATCACTGATCATTTCCTGCGTTATCGGACCATCAGCCTTTGAAACCCTGTTTTGCCGGAATGGCTGGCATTGACTGAAGCAGGTGTTGTACCGCCTGCTTGTTTTCGGCATAAAATCGGGACCAGAATTGAATCAGCCGGTTTTTCACCCGGTCAATCCGTGGTGGAACCGGATAGGAAACAATGGGAAGGTGTGTGATATCCACAGGCAGATAGCACAGGGTTTCCGTGATACCGGATGCATATCTTCCTGGTATCACGCCCGTAAAATTTTCGGCCTCAGACGCCTGAAAATCCAGGGACCGGACAAACTGAAGCGTGCATTCAGACGTCATGCTGTTGTTGGCGTGTTTGATTTTTTTATTTATAAGTTCAGCCATTTCAAAAATCATATCAACACAGGCTGCGGGTTGGGATTCATCTGTGGGGTCATGCTTGATATCGGAACCGCCATGCTGGTATGTTTCGCAGGCAGTCTGAAACGTATCATAGGCCTGAAGCGCCAAACGGACATACCGTTGTTTTTGGGTCCAGGCTTTTGGAATGGTCGGCAATATTGCGGAACGCGGCTGATCCGGACATGAAAATGCGGACCGGTCAATCCCGATTTCATCAAAAAAAGACTGACGTCCGGTTTCATGAAGCAGCAGAATGTCCAGAACCGCCAGCTTTTCCAGCAGTTTTTCGGCATCCTGCTGAAGCAGTTGAATATACCGGTCAAGGGTCTCCTGCATGTGATCAATTTCGACACGTTCTCCAAAAAACCGGTCCGCCACATCACTCAGCATTTCTCCGGTCAGATCGTTTGTGAAATCATCCAGGTTTGTCGGATTCTGTTTTTCCATGGTCAGGACCTGTTTTATTGGTTTGTGTACGAAGCACCCAAAACTTTATCTGGAAAGCTATGGCATGGATCAATATTCGCTCCAGATACCCTTTAAATAGGATGGCCCCAGGTTTCCCATCTGTTTCTCGATTCCGAGTGTCCGC
Source organism: Desulfatirhabdiaceae bacterium (assembly GCA_050179135.1). Classification (GTDB taxonomy): domain Bacteria; phylum Desulfobacterota; class Desulfobacteria; order Desulfobacterales; family Desulfatirhabdiaceae; genus UBA4064. The sequence continues at coordinate 4,942 of JBFXFK010000057.1, forward strand.
TGCCTCACATAGGCTGATGGGGCGCCGGCGTTGAAACGGACCGGATTGGGGAGGACTGCGGCCAAAAGCGCCGACTCTTTCTTCGTCAATTCCGATGAATGTTTTCCAAAGAATTTTTTCGACGCGGATTTTGCACCATATAGCCCATCCCCAAATTCCGCGACGTTCAGATACATCTCAAGAATCCGCCTTTTGGGCCACAGCAGTTCGATCAGGACCGTAACATATGCCTCCAGGCCCTTGCGTATGAAGCTCTTTCCTTTCCAGAGAAACAGATTTCTGGCGACCTGCTGGCTGATTGTACTGGCCCCCCTGAACCGTGTGCCTTTCCCGATTTCTTCCATGGCATCGGCGATGGATTCAAAGTCAAATCCATGATGTTTCGGGAACTTCTGGTCTTCGGCGGCAACCACCGCCAGGGCCATCCAGGGAGAAATCTCTTTCCAGTCTGCCCAATGATACGTGATTTCTGTTTGTTTGCCAGACACAAAAAGACCTTGCAGATACCGCCCGGCCATGAACGCGCTGAACACGGGTGGCACAAATCTCAAAAACAGAACCGCAACCAGGGATGTCAGAAACAGACCAAATGCCAATCGCACCGCATGACCAGCGATTCTGCCGGTCATGCTTCCGGGTTTGTCATCCATCATCACCAACCCGTCCAAGGAAAGCCGGTACCCAACGAACGGTATTGGCATTTTCCCTGTTTGACACGATCAATTCCCGGGTCATTCTTCTCTCAAGCCATAGTGAAACATTTCGTAGGATGTTTTGCCTCCCAGCAGGGCATCGATTTTGGCCTGAATCTCCTGCCGTTTTTTGTTCTTGAGCCAGTTTCCCCAATCATCGGCGGATTCCCACGTGCTGATGATCAGATACACATCCGGTCTGTCACTGCTTTTCAGGGTTTCACCTGAAATATATCCATCCTGATCAGTTGCCAGAGACCGCATCTCTTTGAACAGCTTTAATATATCCCTGGCGTTTTCTGGTGGAACGGTGCGGGTGATAAGAATTTTGATACTCATGGTTCCCTCCTTGTTTATCCTGTTTGGGGTGAGTTACGGGTTCTTCCACTGCATCGGAATCACTTTAACATCCATTGATGGACAATCGCCGCCGCTAACCAGGCGCCAAAACTGGCGGCAAGAACGATGTGAAGGGGTAAATGTTTTTTGAAACAGAAAAACGCCACCAGAAAGAACAGAATACTTGGCAAAATTCCCCACAGTGCGCCTTTGGCAAAGTCCTGCATGATTTGTGAGTCACCCCTGTTCTCCAGATAGACCCACACCAGAACCAGTGCGCCGGTAAGCGGCATGACACCAATCAGACCAGCGGCCGACGGCAGTCTCTTCCCGATCGCCGTCGCGGCAAGAATCACGATCAGGCTGATGATGACTTTGATCAGTATCTGCATTTTTGCATTCTGTATCCGATTTTTCAGAACAAATTCAAAACCAGCCCCACCACCTGATCGGGTGTGATGCCGGCTGTGGAAACAGAAAAATCGGCATATTTTTCGTAAAGCGGTCGTCTTTCTTCATACAGCATGTCAATGGTCTGGCCGGGCGTCATCAGCACCCCCCGTTCAGACAGATTGCCCAATCGGGCTTTCAGCGGTTCCAGGCCGATTTGCAGATAGACCACAGGCCCCAGTGATTTCAGATGGGCCATGGCCTTTTCACTGTACACCACACTGCCGCCCGTGGCAACCACCCCGCAATCTGACGGTACGCCAAGCAGATACCTTTCTTCGATTTCCCGAAAGCCGCGGATACCGTGCCGGGAAATGAGGTCCTGAAGAAACCGGCCTTCGCCGGTTTGAATCCGGATATCGGTGTCCAGAAATGCCGTTCCCAGATGCTTGGCCAGCAGGACCCCGATGGTGCTTTTGCCGGCCCCGGGCATACCGATGAGTATCAGATTATGCTTTTCCTGCAATGATCGAAGTCCTTTTCGCTTTCACGTTTTGTACTGGTTCAGCCGGTAATAATATCCCTTTGCGGCCATCAGGGTCTCATGGGTTCCGGTTTCGACCACCCGTCCATTCCCCAGCACCACAATCTGCGTGGCAGACCGGGCCGTAATCAGCCGGTGGGCAATGACAATGGCCGTGCGTCCGGCCATCAGGTTGGCGATTGCCTGCTGAATTTTCTGCTCGGTTTCGGAATCGATGTAGGATGTGGCTTCATCCAGAATGATCATGTCCGGGTTCCGGGCAAAGGCTCTGGCAATGGAGATGAGTTGCCGCTCTCCGCTGGAAATCGATGCCCCGCCCTCGGACAGTCGGGTATCCAGACCATCCGGCAATCGCGTAATGATGGATGTCAGATGGGAGGCCTGAGTGATGCGATGCAGGTCTTTATCATTTTTTTCCGGCGCCCCATGCAGGATATTCTCCCGCACACTTTCTGAAAACAGAAACGGATCCTGTGTGACCAGGGCGATCCGGGACCGGAGCATATCGGTTGAATACCGTCGAATGTCTATGCCATTGAGCCGGATGGACCCGGAATCGGGTTCATACAGCCGTGTCAGCAGGTTGATGAGTGTGGTTTTTCCGGACCCGGTCTGACCGACAATGGCCAGGGTTTCCCCGGATTTGACAGACAGAGAAACCTGTTTGAGCACACGTTCACCGGGAATATAGCCGAATGTCACATTGTCGATTTCCAGGTCCCGAATGGCATCAAGGCTCACGGGCATGCCGGCGGAAACCGGGATGGTTTCAATCATTCCTTCCCGGGTATCCAGAATTTGAAACAACCGTTCCGCAGAAGACAATGCATTTTGAAGGATGTTGTATTTTTCGGCAATGTCCCGGATGGGTCTGAAAAACATTTTGATATAGGAAATAAACGCCGCCAGGCTGCCGATGGTCATGGCATCCGACAGCACCCAGATGCCGCCTGAATAGATGACCAGGGCCGTTGCGATGATGCTTAAAAATTCAATGACCGGCATGAAAATGGCAAAAACATGAAGCTGACGCATTCCGGCCGCATAGTAATCATGATTGATTTTGGCAAATTTCTGATAATTGTTTTCCTCCTGCCGGAAGAGCTGGATGACCCGGATGCCGGCAATGGTTTCGGAAAACCGGGTGTTGATTTCCGCGGTCTTGACCCGCAGGGTTCGGAAGGCCTCCCTGGCCAGGCGCGAAAAATAGATGGCCGCGGCAACAACACCCGGAAGCACCACAAACGACGTCAGCGCCAGCTTGTAATCGATGATGAGCATCATCACCATGATTCCGGTCAACAGAAACAGGTCCTTGAACACAAATATGATGATGGAGGTGAACAATTCATGCAGATTCTGGACATCGCTGGTGGCACGGGTCACCAGCCTGGCCGCGGGATTTTTGGTGAAATAGGTCATCCCCAGGTTCAGCATATGGTTAAACAGCGTCATCCGCAATCCATGCATGATGTTCTGGGCCGCATATTCCATGATGATCTGCTGAAAAAAATTGAACAGAAAATCCAGCAGAATCAGGCATGCAAAAAGAAGCGTCAAACCGGCAATCCCCGACAGGTCCCGCTGTCTGATGATCCGAATTTCAGACGTGCTCAGGTGTTCCAGGTCATTCAGTGAAATCAGGACTGTTTGTCCGGATTGGAAAAACAGGGCGGGATGGCGTTGGACCACCGCCGCGACGGCCGGTTCTGACATATCGACCTGAATATGCCGGATTTTTTCTGAAACGTTGTTTGGATCACTGGTTTCCGTTGTCCGGGGCTGTGGCAGGATATAGTTATCGATACCTTCCCGGATGATATAGGGCAGTGACAGATCCAGAAGGGTCAACAGGATGACCAGGGTGATGGCGATGATGATCTGGTTTTTAAAGGGTCTGGCAAAGGGCAGCATCCGCAACAAAAATCGGCTGTCATATGCCTTGTCGAGTTTGGTTTCGTCAAAACGGGTCTGATCACCGGGCATCGAGTTGCGCTTCCATTTCCTGAAGGTGGCTGGTTCGGGCATAATATCCGTTAAGCGCCATCAGATCGGCATGGGTTCCGGACTCGGAAATCCGGCCGTTGTCCAGAATGACAATTCGATCCGCCCGGCGAATGGCGCTGAGCCGGTGGGAGACAAGGATGAGGGTTGTCTGACCCATCCGTTTTTGTATCGTCTCCATGATGGCCTGCCCGGTTTCCATATCCACCTGGCTGATGGGATCATCCAGAATCAGTATGGCCGGAGAATGGATCAGGCATCGGGCAAGGGCGATCCGCTGTTTCTGGCCTCCGGAAAGAATGACGCCTTTTTCGCCGACCAGGGTATCCAGCCCATTCGGAAACGACAGGATGGTATTCCGGATGGCGGCCTGGTCGGCGGCTTTCAGAATCGTGTTGTCGGAAATGCCCGGTTTTCCCAGCACAATATTGTCCCGGATGGTTCCGGCAAACAGAAACGGCTCCTGGGGCATCACCGCCATACAGTCCCGCAGGTCGCTGACCCGGATGTTTTGAACCGGCGTATCATCCAGTAAAATCTGGCCGGATGTGACATCGTAAATCCGGGGTATCAGGTTCAGCAGGGTGCTTTTTCCCGAACCCGGAGGACCGGCAATTCCCAGAAATTCTCCCGGCTTCAAATCGATGCAGATATCGCTCAGGGCATTTATCGATTTTGAGCGATTCAGGGCGGTGTATGAAAAACTGACCCGATCCAGACGAATCCGTCCCGCAGGGTGCGGCAGGGAAACCGGTGACGGACAATCCCGGATATCCGGCAGCGTGGCCATGATCTGATTGATCCGGTCCAGTGAAGCTTTCCCCCGCTGAATCAGGTTGATGACCCATCCCATCGCCATCATCGGCCAGGTCAACAAACCGATGTAGCTGATAAACGCCACAAAATCCCCCGGGGAAATTTCGTTTAGAATTGTTTTCTGGCCGCCAAAAAACAGAACCAGGGCCAGGCTGATGTTGGAAAAAAACACCATCATGGGAAACAGGGCACTGGTGATGCGTATCAGCCTCAGATTCTGGCCAATATAGTGCCGGGAGGCGGCTTCGGTTCGCCGGATTTCCGTATCCAGGGTGTTGTGGGCCTTGATAATGCGGATTCCGGCGATGGATTCCCGCACGACTTCGGTCAGGCTGGAAAACGATGCCTGAACATCCTGATACCGCTGATGCATTTTTTTGCTGAAAAAACGCGTTCCCAGAACGATCAACGGCATGGGAACAATGACATAGGCCGTCAGTTGAACATGAATATAGAGCATGAATCCAATGGCCGCCGCCCCCATGACAACCGCATCGGTCAGGGCCACCACACCCATGCCGACAGCCATTCGAATGTGCATGATATCATTGGTGGCATGGGCCATGATGTCGCCGGTTTTAACATGATCGAAATACGTTGCAGACAGCGTCTGAATATGGCGGAACAACCGGTTTCGAAGCCCTTCCTCAACCTGTCTTGACATGCCGATCAGACACCGCCGCCACAGATACCGGAATACGCCCATCACAACAGCAATCCCGGCCATGTAAAGGCCATAGCGCATCAGATCTCCGGCTGTAATGTGATACAGCGTCAACTGATCGACGGCGTGTTTGATGATCCGGGGAATGATCAACTGGAGAAAATCCACAACGATCAGGCAGAAAACCCCCAGGGCAATGATCCATCGATTCTGGATCAGCCAGGGTTTTATCAGATTTATGGACGGGGTCCGGGATGCCATTTTGAAAGATATCTATGGTATTTCAGAATCGTATTGATTAATTGGGCCATCGCGGGGTGGCGTAAAAATTTCAGTTATGGGAACCAGGAGCAAAGAAACCAGGGGCAAAGTGGCAAAGGCTCAGAGGCACAAAGTTCGGCGAATTCGCCTGGCCGGTTTTTCCGCAATGGCATCGTCGATGCTTTCCAGCATCCAGCCTTCGCGGTTTGCCGTTTTCGGTAGGCATGCTTTCATTGATCAATGCGATTTGGAAACTCCGCTATGCACAGAACAAGTGAAAACAACCCACCAGTCATCCGGCCGATGATAACGGACCAGGCTTCCAGGGCTTTACTGATGCCTTATCGATACCAAGCTGTGGATGGTTCCGGCCAACGCAGAAACCCATTTGCCACACCAACCTCCCTGCTGATTGACAATGTTCTTCAAACCGGCTGACACGATTGCACAGGGCAGGGGGTGTCCTCAGATGATGCGGCAAACCAGCCCTTTCAGATACAGGCCTTCGGGGAAGTTGAGTCCAACCGGGTGATCATCGGCCTGATGCAGCCATTCGATAATCTGCCCAAACCGTCCGGCATCGACTGCGGCGTCTGCGACAATTTTTTGAAACAGACCGGGTTCGACCATGCCGGAGCAGGAAAAGGTGACAAGCGTACCGCCTGGCCGCAGCAGTTTCATGGCCAGAAGATTGATGTCCTTGTATCCCCGGGCCGCCTTGTCCACCTGGGACCGGGATTCTGCAAACTTGGGGGGATCCAGAATGATGACATCAAATTGTTTCCGGCTGTCCCGATATTGGCGGAGCAGATGAAATACATCTGCCTCGACACAGTCCATCCGGTCCATATTCAATGCATTGATCGCCCCATGCGCCCTGGCGGCTGCCAATGCCTGGGCCGATGTATCCACCTGGGTCACATGGGCGGCTCCGGCATTGAGGGCATGAATGCCGAACCCGCCGGTATAGCAAAAACAGTTCAGCACGTTCTGATCCGGACAGTACCGGGCCGCCCGCAGCCGATTTTCCCGCTGATCCAGATAAAATCCGGTCTTGTGGCCGGTTTGGACATCCACATGAAATGTCAGGTTTGCTTCGGATATCTCAACGGGATTTTCGGGCGGCTCGCCCCACAGGACACCGGTTGAAACCGGAAGACCTTCCTTTTCCCGCACAATGGCATCGGAACGTTCATAAATCCCGTTGCAGGGAATCAGATCGGCCAGGGCATGAACCACAACCGGTTTCCAGAATTCTGCACCCGCTGACAAAAACTGACAGACCAGAAAATCCCCGTATTTATCCACAATGATTCCGGGCAGGCCGTCGGATTCGGCATAGACCAGGCGGCAGGCCGAATGGGAATTTTTGAGGAGGGAACTGCGGCATGACACGGCTTGTTTGATGCGGCTATGGAAAAAATCGGCTGAAACCGGTTGGTCGGATTCAAAGGACCATACCCGAACCGCAATCTGGGATTTGGGAGACATGGCGCCCCATGCCAGAAATTGTCCCGCATGAGAGACGACCTGTACGGTTTCACCCGGATCAGGGCTGCCGTCGACTGCTGAAACCGCACCCGAAAACACCCACGGATGCCGATTCAGCAGCGACTTTTCCCGTCCTTTTTTCAGAAAAACCCGTATGGTCACAACATATCCCGTTTCATGTCATGCGGCTTTGGCCAGGCGCACCGCACAGACCTTGTATTCCGGAATTTTGGAAACCGGATCCAGCGCCGCATTGGTCAGACGATTGGCGGCTGCCAGGGCAAAATGGAACGGGATAAAGACGGTCCCGTCCACAGCCTTGTCCGAAATCTGGATTTTGGCATTTATCTGGCCGCGGCGGGATGCCACGGTTACGGCACTGCCGTTTGAAAGATCGAACTGCCGCGCATCTTTCGGAGATATTTCCACAAAACATTCCGGGGCCCGGTCATTGAGCCCGTCGGTTTTCATGGTCATGGTTCCGGTATGATACTGGTAAATGACGCGGCCGGTTGTCAGATACAGCGGATAGTCGTCATCCACTTTTTCCGCCGGTGGAATGAACTCGATTCCAAAAAAGACTCCCTTTCCAATGGGAAATTTTTCCGTATGCAGAATCGGAGTTCCCGGGTGCTGATCATTGGGGCAGGGCCAGTGAAGGCCGACAGAATCGATCCGATCATAGGTAATGCCGGCATAGGACGGGGTAACTTGGCTGATTTCCTGGAGAATAGCTTCGCTGGTTTCATAGGTCATGGGAAAGCCCATGCGGGTGGCAATTTCACAGGTAATTTTCCAGTCATCCCAGATGTCGCCGGGGGGATCCACGGCTTTCCGGACCCGTTGGACCCGCCGTTCGGTGTTGGAAAAGGTGCCGTCCTTTTCGGCAAAGCATTTGGAAGGCAGAATCACATCGGCGGTTTTTGCGGTTTCGGTCATGAAAATATCCTGCACCACCAGAAAATCCAGATGCGCGATGCTTTTTTCCGCATGGTTCAGGTCCGGGTCCGATACCAGGGGATTCTCTCCGATGATATAGAGGGCTTTCAGTTCCCCGCTGTGGGCCTTGGGAATCATTTCGGTGACCTTGAGCCCGGGTTTTTCCGGAAGTCCCGTGACACCCCAGGCTGTTTCCATTTTTTTCCGGGCTTCGGGATCGATGACTTTCTGGTATCCGGAATACACATCCGGCAGACCGCCCATGTCACAGGCGCCCTGAACATTGTTCTGGCCCCGAAGCGGATTGACCCCGCCGCCGGGAATCCCCAGGTTGCCGCACAACATGGACAGATTGGCCAGCGATTTGACATTGTCGGTTCCGGTGGTGTGCTGGGTAATGCCCATGCAATACAGGATGGCCGCAGATTTGGCTCCGGCATACATGCGGGCCGCATCTTTGAGGGATTTGGCCGGAATGCCGGTGATCTCTTCCACATATTCCGGGGTGTATTTTTCGACAACCCGTTTCAGCTCGTCGAACCCCACGGTCCGATCTTCGACAAATTTTTTGTCATACAGATTTTCCTGGATAATGACATGCATCATGCCGTTGATCCAGGCCACATCGGTCCCCAGATTGGGGCGAAGATACTGGTGGGCAAACGATGCTATTTTGACACGTCGCGGATCCACCACAATCAGGCGGGCGCCCTTGAAGGAAACAGCCCGTTTGACAAATGCGGAAATGACCGGATGGTTTTCGGTGGTATTGGATCCGGTGATCAGAATGACATCCGCCTCTTCGACATCCGCAATGGTGTTGGTCATTGCGCCACTTCCAAATGCTGCGGCCAGTCCGGCCACGGTGGAGCTGTGTCAGAGACGGGCGCAATGATCGATGTTGTTGGTCCGGAGAACCGCACGGGTAAATTTGTTGGCCACATAATTGTCTTCGTTGGTCACGCGGGCCGATGTCAGCACACCGATGCTGTCCGGTCCATGGGCCGCCTTTATGTCCCCCAGTTTTTTGGCCACCAGATTCAATGCTTCGTCCCAGGAAGCGCTGCGAAATGCGCCGTTTTCCTTGATCAGCGGCGTGGTCAGACGGTCTTCAGAATGAATGAAATTGAATCCAAAGCGTCCCTTGACGCAGAGACTGCCATTGTTGGGCGGCGCATCCACACCGGTCACCTTGACGACCCGGTTGTCCTTGACATGCAGATAAAGCTGGCATCCCACCCCGCAGTAGGAACAGGTGGTTTTAACCGGCGTGGTTTCCCAGGGCCGGACCTGATACCGCACATCCTTTTCCACCAGAGCGCCCACCGGACAGACCTGAACACATTCGCCGCAGAACACGCATTCGGAATCCTTCAGCGGCCGGTCTCCGGCAGCCACGATTTTTGATTCCGGACCCCGGTAGCCAAAATTGATGGCATTGTTGACCTGAATTTCGTTGCAGGCCTGAACGCAGCGACCGCACTGAATGCATCTGGAAAAATCCCGAACGATAAAGGGATTGACCGTTTCAATGGCATAGCGGGTGGGTGTGGGTGCAAATGCATCTCCATTGACCTGATACCGGTAGGCCAGATCCTGCAGCCGGCAATCTCCCCATACCGGACAGAGTTCCTGACTCTGATCGTCTTTTTGAACGTTCAGTTGGAATTGGGTCCAGTTGTCGGAAGACCCGCCGCGAACCGCACAGTTGTGATTTCCCGATGACAGCAGGAGTTGAATGATCTGTTTTCTGGCTTCCACCACCTTGGCCGATTCGGTCAGCACCACCATGTTGCCGGATGCGGGGGTGGCGCATGATGCCAGAAGGGACCTGGCGCCCTTGACCTCGACCACGCAGATTCTGCAGGAACCGGTCGGCGTGGTGTTTTTCAGATGACACAGTGTGGGAATGTCGATCGAATGGCGCCTGGCAACCTCCAGAATGGTCTCGCCCGGCTCGAATGTCAGTTCGTTTCCATTGATGGTGATACTGTTGGAACTCATGGTTAAAGGGACTCCTTGAAAAAGGTTTCAAAATGAGTATTTCGAAAATCCGATCTTGAGATCAATAAAAGCGAATATCGAATATCGAACAAGGAAT
>JBFXFK010000057.1:15282-19814 GCA_050179135.1 Desulfatirhabdiaceae bacterium
AAAAGCGAATATCGAATATCGAACAAGGAATGTCGAAGTTAGAAGTTTTCGGCTGCTTTGCCGGACCGCTGGGTGCAGTATTCATCCTTCTGCGGTTCCTTGTTCGATATTCTGCGGTTCGCTGTTCATGATTATTTACTCCGAAAATATTTTCAAATCCAGCTTTCGTCCGCGGATATGGGCCAGTGTTTGAGAAAAAAACAGATCGTGGGTCATGCCGTATCGGACCTTGCCGTCCAGGGTGCGGACCGAAAGCGAATTCGATTCCTTTTCCTTTGCGCCGACGGTCAGAATCAGGGGAATGTACATGAGCTGGGCTTCCCGGATTTTCCGGTTGAGACTTTCAGTCCGGTTGTCCATTTCGGCCCGTAATCCGTTTGCTTCCAGCAATTGGACCAGTTCCTGTCCATATGATGTCAGTTCATCGTTGATGGGCAGCACCGCCACCTGAACCGGCGCCATCCACAGCGGAAATTTGCCGGCGAAATGTTCGACCAGAATGCCGAAAAAGCGTTCAATGGAGCCATAGATGACCCGATGAATCATGATGGGACGGTGCTTCTGGTTGTCCGGCCCGATATAGGTCAGATCAAAGCGTTCCGGCAAGGACATGTCAAGCTGAACCGTACCGCACTGCCAGGTCCGGCCCAGGGCATCCTTGATATGCACATCGATTTTGGGACCATAAAACGCGCCGTCGCCCTCATTGATCTGATACGCCTGGCCATAGGCTTCCAGCGCCTGTTTCAGCCCGGTGGTCGCCTGTTCCCACTGTTCGTCGGTGCCGATGGATTTGGCCGGACGGGTGGACAGCTCCAGATGAAACCCCAGACCGAATGTGCTGTAAATTTTGGCGACCAGATTGAGTACGCCCAGAATTTCATCCCGGATCTGGTCCGGGGTCATGAAAATGTGGGCATCATCCTGATGAAAGGCCCGAACCCGGAACAGGCCGGACAGAACGCCGCTCAACTCGTGCCGGTGAACCAGACCAATTTCCGCGGCCCGGATGGGCATGTCCTTGTAGGAGTGGGGCTTGACACCATACAGCAGCATGCCGCCGGGGCAGTTCATGGGCTTGATGGCATATTCGGTTTCGTCCACCACCGTGGTGTACATGTTTTCCCGGTAGTTGGCCCAGTGGCCGCTTTTTTCCCACAGGCCGCGGTTCAACATGATGGGCGTCTTGGTTTCGACATAACCCGCGGCGCGATGTTCCATCCGCCAGTATTCCAGCAGCGCATTCCAGACATTCATGCCATGCGCATGAAAAAACGGCATGCCGGGCGCTTCGTCGTGAAAGCTGAACAGATCCAGCGCAGCCCCCAGTTTCCGGTGGTTGCGCTTTTTGGCCTCTTCGATGAACTGGAGATAGGCTTTGAGTTCTTTTTTGTCAAAAAACGCCGTGCCATAAATCCGCTGCAACTGGGCTTTGGTCTGATCCGCACGCCAGTAGGCGCCGGAAACTTTGGTCAGCTTGATGGCCTTTATAAAACCCGTATGGGGGACGTGGGGACCCCTGCACAGATCCGCAAAGTCTCCCTGTTGATACAGGGAAATGGTGCCATCCAGAAGATCGGATATGAGCTCGATCTTGTACGGCTCGTTTCTGAAAAAATCCAGGGCCTGGGATTTGGAAATTTCCTTGCGGACAATGGGTATTTTGGCAGCGATGATTTTCTGCATCTCGGCTTCGATTTTGGGGAAATCGTCTTCGGAAACCGGAGCCATATCGATATCGTAATAAAACCCGTCTTCCACAACCGGCCCGATGGTCAGTTTCGCGTCCGGATACAAATGCAAAATGGCCTGGGCCATGACATGGGCCGCACTGTGCCGCATGATGGTCAATGCATCGGGATCATGGGTGGTGATCAGCCGGATTGTTGAATCGGATGAAATGGGAAAATTCAAATCGGCCGGATGGCCATTGATTTCCATGGCCACGGCATTTCGAGCCAATCCTTCGGATATGGATGCGGCAACTTCAGCGCCTGTGGGCGGTACGTCAAACTGACGACTGTTTCCATCCGGCAGCGTAATGGTGATCATAAGAGCGCCTGTCATTAAAATGATGAATTATACCCAACACGGAAGATATCCGGGGGTGGGAGCATGGCGGAAACGCAAAAGTTTCGAATTCTGTATTATTGAAGCGATATTTGACATTTATGGAAAAAGCCGGACAAGGTCAAGGATAATTTAGCAAAACCGCCTTTTCGGTGTCACTCAGGTAGCGCCAGGTTCCGGACTGCAGGTTTCCCAGACGGATATTGGCGATGCGGATCCGTGTCAATTTCACCACGCGGCGCCCGATCAGGCCAACCATCCGGCGGATCTGCCGGTTTTTGCCCTCTTTCAGAATCATGCGGAATTTTTTGGGAGACATCCGGATGATTTCTGCCGGACGTGTTCGTGTTCCCAGAATGGGCATTCCGTCAGCCAGCCGATTGAGGCTGTCATCCGAAACCGGTGCATCCAGGGTGATTTCATATTCCTTTTCATGATCGAACGAGGGATGAGACAGCCGGTGATGCAGGCTGCCGTCACTGGTCAAAAGCAACAGGCCTGTGGATTCCTTGTCCAGACGACCCACCGGATATACCCTTTCCGGAATGGCTATCAGATCCGTGACCAGTTTTTCACCGGGCTGAGAGCAACTGGTCACATATCCGGCGGGTTTGTTCAGCGCAATATAGAGTCGGGTTTTGGGCAGTTCGACCCGCCGGCCATCCACCTCGACATGATCAGTGTCCGGGTCAACCGATGTTCCCAGTTCATGAACGGTTTTTCCGTTGACCCGAACCCGCCCGGCAGTCATCAGTGTTTCGCCATGCCTTCTGGAACAGACGCCGGCAGCGGACAGGAGTTTTTGAAGTCTCATGGTTGCCATGGTTTTATTGTCATTCGATTTGCATTCAGTATTGAAACATAAGTCGTGGCTATTGAGAAACAGGCGACTGATTATACCATATCTCCAGATTGGGAACTGGCCCAATATAACCATCCTGCACATCCGGCAAAGAATTCGCCACGAATGGCTTCATGATTTGTTATTATGAGGCTGTCCGTTCAAAATGTAAACTTCAGACAGCAGATTGCCCCATTTAAATGGAACCGGACCACGATACGGCATCCATCGGGTATTGTCTGATACCAGGCAATTTATCATGTCCAATATTTGAATCGGATTCAGTTTTTTCCTTTTTCAGTCTTGACAAAATTTTCACACCGATATAACGATAATCAGGGTCGGCATTATCCGGAACGGGCATGGTTACGTCCCCTTCCGACTGTCTTATTGAAAATTAACCCGCCTTTGTCGTCATTTTATTTCGATGCACCCCGCTCTGATCGACGGCCCAAAATGCCAGATTGGGAATCGTCACTGGGTACACCTGTTTCTTTGTCATGTTCAAAATTCCGGAAAAAGATTGATAGCGGATACGTTTCCCCCATGTAAAAAGACAGGAAGATGCGCTGGACAAGGAGATTGTATGCACATCACGGAAGGCATAATTATCGGAAAGGAAGCCGTACTCTATACGGCTGCCGGCATATCCCTCATGGCCTGGGGCGTATCGCGGATCAACCGGTTTGTTCGAAAGGCGCCGGAGAACAAGCCGCTTTTGGGAATGGGCGCGGCACTCATTTTTTTCCTGTCCCTGATTCCGATTCCCGCATTTACCGGCACCTGTTCCCACCCCTGCGGAACACCGCTAATCGGGATCTTGCTGGGCCCGTCCATTGGCATTGCCCTGACCGGGATCAGTCTGCTGCTGCAGGCCGCTTTTTTTGCTCATGGCGGCTTCAGTACCTGGGGCGCCAATGTGATCGCCCTGGGCTTTTTCGGCTGCTGTTTTGGCTGGGGCGTCTTCCGGTTGGTGAGAAAGCTTGGCTTTCCCCTGTGGGCCGCCGGTTTTGCCGGTGGACTGGTTGGCGACATCATGGTGTATGCCTCATCCGGAATGATTCTGGGGACAACGCTGGTTCAGGCGCCCAATCCGCAATATTCCCTGGGCGGCTATCTCCTGGTCATTTATTCAGCCTACCTGCCCACGCAACTACCCATTGCCATAGGAGAAGCCCTGATTACCGGTATGGCGCTCCACTACGCCAACAGACAGCGTCCGGAAATTCTGACCTCACTGGGCATTCTTCCCGCAAAAAAAGTCAGTTTCTCCACATCTGTCGCCATTCTGTCCGCGATCCTCTTCACCCTGGGGCCGGGATATGTCGCCCTGTCCGAAGCAGCCAATCCGGCGGCGGAGACAGTGGTGGATGATCCGCCCGTCCATGACAGTTCATCGCGATTTTCCGGCATGGATGAGGCGGTCAATGAGGCTTTGGCCGAAAAAGCCGGCCGCCCGGCCCGTGATCCGTATCTGAACACCGATGATATGGGCGATCTGGGAAATCTTCTCCTGTTGTCGGCCGGCGGCATTTGCGGATTTATCATGGGACGCTACTGGCATTTGCTCTGGGGAAGGCCCAAAGGGCAATCCGGTATTTCCTTACACCGGGATTCCGTC
>JBFXFK010000057.1:19914-26266 GCA_050179135.1 Desulfatirhabdiaceae bacterium
AGCCATCCGGAGCAATTGCCACGAAACGGCCTGTATGGCTGGGATGGACGCCTGAAACTGGCCATGCTGGCAATGGCAATCGGGCTCAATATTCTGGTCGCCCGCCTCTGGCTTTCCATATTTTTGCTGGTTCTGGGACTCATCCTGGCGCTTTTTTCCAGAATACCTTTCCGACAGATCGGCATTTTTTTCCTGGCCCCGGCATGGGCGACACTGGTCGTGTTTATCGGATTCTCGGTTGGATTCGGGGTGACGCCACTGATTCAGGTGGGACCGGTTATCATTTATCAGGATGGACTGCAACTTGGACTGGCGGCAGCGGCCCGGGTGGCCTGTGACATGGCCTGGATTGCCGCCGTGTTTTTAACCACACCGTTCAATACCCTGATGCGTTCGTTGCGATGGTTACGGGTGCCGGAAATTTTGCTGGATATCACGGCCATGGCATACCGTTACGCCGGATTGTTGTGGGATGAATTCCACCGCATGAAAATATCGGCCGTATCCCGGGGCGGTTTTCGCGGATGGACCAACCGGTGTCACAGCACGGCCCGGATATTGTCCCAGGTCATCCTGCGATCTTATGACCGGTCTTTGCGGATTCAGCAGGCCATGTTTGCCAGAGGTCAGCTCTGCGAAAAACAATTCCCTGATTCGCGTCATCATTCAGAAGGGGATGTTTCCTGCCCCAATCGCTGCAACATTACCCCGACCCTGATCGCGCCAGGTCTTCCGGTGTTGATCTGCGAAGATGTTTGCCATTGTTATGCCGACACCCGGTCTCTGAAGAATCTGTCGATGACGGTCCATCAGGGGGAGGTTGTGGCGCTCTGTGGGCCCAATGGCGCCGGGAAAAGCACGCTGCTCAAGCTGATTGCCGGAATCATCCGTCCGGACAGCGGCGCCATCACCCTGTGTGGGAAAACCCCTGACCCGTCCCACCCGGCGGATAATTTTCAGCATGTTGGACTCCTGTTCCAGGATCCCAATGATCAGCTTTTCTGCACCCATGTCCGGGAGGATGTGGCATATGGTCCCATCAATCTTGGCCTGGATGCAAATGAGGTGAATCGCCGGGTGGCTGCTGCCATGGAACTGATGGAAGTCACCCATCTGGCGGATCGGCCGATTCACAGACTCAGTCACGGGGAAATGCGACGGGTCGGGCTTGCCGGGGTCATTGCCATGCAGCCGCCATTGATTTTGCTGGATGAACCGACGGCCAGTCTGGATCCGGCATCCACCCAACATCTGATCCGGCTGATCCGGCATCTGAACAGCCATCATGGGTATACCCTGATCATGGTGACTCACGATATCAACATCGCATCCATGATCGCGACACGGGTCATCATTCTTGACCAGGGGGCAATTGTTGCCGACGGCACTCCCCGCGCCATTCTGACCGACCGGAGTCTCCTGGAAAGATCGCGGCTGGAGCCTCCCCTGTTGACCCGACTCTTTCAGGAGCTGGATCAGGGTATCCCCAACAGTGCACCCATTCCCCTGACGATTGAAGAAGCGCTGGAACGTCTGGCTGACATGAAAAACAACCATTTTCCTCCCGATGAGGAGACATCCTGTTCATGACATCTGTGCCCCGTTTGCAGGCGGACCCAAACGCCATGAAACCCGAATCAGAACCGTCTAACAAACAGGCCCTGTTGCGTGACGTTCTTTTTGATACCGATGACAGTATTCTGTTTGTGGACATGTCTTTGAACGTGGTTGAGGCCAATTCCCGCGCCATTGAAATTCACCGGTTACCCCATGACCGGATCATCGGCACAGGCTGCCTGTCATTGATTGCCGAGGCCGACAGGCCTGCCCTGAGCCGGGTCCTTCAGGATCTGCAGGACAGCCGGAGTTGGACAGGCGAGATGAAAGGCATCCGGGAGGATAATCAGGTTTTTCCCATTTTTGTTACCATCAAACGGCTGCCTCTTTCCGGCTGCCCGATCTTCTGTTTTGTCATTCGGGACAAATCCGAACACGTTGCGCTGCAGGAACTGCTGCGACAGGAAAAAGCACAGCGCCGGGAACTGTACATTACGCTCCGAAACCTGATGAAGGCCTTTGAAAAGGAAAAACAGGGGCTGGAAGGGGGCATTTCCCACAAGATCGAAACGATCCTGCTTCCGGCAATTGAAAAAGTCAGAACAGAGGTCAACACCGATATCCGAAACAGTTATCTGTATATCATGCGGGAGCAGTTGCTTCATCTGACCAAGGGATTTTCCCGGGAACTGGAAGGGCGGTTTCTGAAACTGACACGCTCTGAAATCCGGGTATGCCAGTTGATTCAGGAAGGCCATTCCACCAAGGAAATCGCCCACATGATGAATGTGTCCTTTGAGACCGTGCAGGTTCATCGCCGCAATATCCGAAAAAAACTGGGTCTCCTGGGCCGCAAGGTCAACCTGTACAATCTGCTGTCTTCCAGACCCTTGTTTCAGGCCAGCGCCATTCAATAATGTTTCAAACGGCCACTGCCTTGGCCATCCGCATTCCAAAAATCCGCCTGTGACATTCCCCATTCGTTTTTCTGCCCGCCAACTTCTGACCTCCGCCCTCTGAATCGCCCTCATTAATTGTTCGAAAATACAACAAATGATATAATGGGTATATAAAAATACCTGATTAATACCTGATCGTTTGCATTTACAGCCTGAAATATATCTGTCACCCTGCAATCCAATCAAGCATATCGCGATAATTTGTGAATTCATGACCAGGAGAACGTGTATGAAAATCGTGCAGATCGCCGGCTTTCTGGGGTGCGGCAAAACAACGTTGATGCTGAAACTGTCCCGAAATCTGGCTGCCGGGGGCGCCCGCAGGGTGGCGCTGGTGGTCAATGAAATCGGAGAAATTCCCGTTGATGGAAAAGTGATCGCGGAAAGCGGGATGGTAATGAAAGACATCGGTGGCGGGTGCATCTGCTGTGAGGTTGCCGCAACGTTTGCCAAAACCATTTACCAGTTGTACCGGGAATTTTCTCCGGAATATGTGCTGGTTGAACCCACGGGCGTTGCCGTGCCCCACCAGGTCAGTCTGGCCGCCCGAATGAGCGGCCGCGATGCCAAGGTATCCATCGGCCCGGCCATTGTCCTGTTTGATGCCACCCGTCCCGCAGAATTGCTGGATATGGACATGTTGGGACAACTGGTCACAACCCAGATCAGGGACGCGGATGTGATTGCCATCAGCAAGGTGGATGCCGTGGACGATGATGCCGTTAAGGAATCTGTCGCCCGGGTTCGGGAAATCAACCCGAAGGCCAGATTCCTGCGCCTGTCCTCGTTTACCGATACAGGCGTTGACGAACTGACGGACATCATTCTGGAAGGGGAGGTGTAACCCATGTCCACGGTATCCGATGAAAGCCCGGGGTGTTATACGGAACATGGTGTCAGCGGTTATGGGGTTGCCGCCAAAATCAGCCACAGCGAGCCCATGACAGAAGAATTCGTCAAATCCATGGCGGAAGGCATGATGCTTGCCATCGCCGCCAAATGCATGGAGCTGGGTGCAAAATGTATCGGCCACATCAAATCCCATCTGCGCACCGAGGCCGGCACCATCAAGGCGGATACCATTGGTGTCGGCCACGGCAGTTATTCCTCCGGCCAACTTACCCACCCGGTACGGGATGTTTTTATCGCCATCAACAGCATTGTACAGGGCATTCCCGAAGATGCGGTAAAGGCTGCCACCCTGGAAGGGATGCATGAGGTGGCCGGTCAGAACGGGCTTTTTGTGGTCAAGGAAAAAGAACACACCTATTTTGACGAATTCGATTTCACGGCATCCAAACAGGATTATATCAAACAACTGACCGGGCAACTGGAGGCAGATAAAACCGAATGAAGGTTATCAGTATTTCCGGTCTGCGCGGCAGCGGTAAAACAACCCTGATCCGGGAGCTGATTGCCCGGTTGGTATCTGCGGGCCAAACGTGCGCGGTCATTGTCAATGAAGACGGCGACGTACCTTATGATACCGGATTTTTAACCCGACATGGTGTCGCAGCGGAATTCCTGCGCGGCGGATGAGTGGGGTGTTCCCTGGCTGCCAGGCTGGTGGCCCTGAAAAAAGAGCTGAAGCGTCATCACAACCCGGGTTATCTGTTTGTCGAACCTTCGGAAATGGTCGTCACCCAGGAACTGAAAGACGTCATGTCCATGGGCCGACGTGATATTGCCTATGAGACCGGACCGTTTATCACCCTGTTGAACGGGCAGACCTTTGAGTCTCTGTGGGAAGAACGGTCATTTCTGATGATGGGGCATATCCGGCAAGCCGACCGGGTTGCGGTTACCCATGCCGATCTGCTGGATGAAGACCGAATGCATCATATCCGCGATGTTTTGAAGGCGGATGTCCATGAATTGCTGCCCCTGAGCGTGCCGCGTGACAAAGGGGTGGAAAAAATAATTGCGGCAATCGTGAATCAACCTTGAAAATCAATGATCAAGGCCATCAATCATGTGTCCGGCCCGAACAAAAAAGCGATTAACGATGTCTGAACAAACCAAACCAAAAACTGATTGAAAGGAGTCCTGCCATGACACCGTTGGAAAGAGTTGGAACTGTTCTGCAAGGTGGAATCCCCGATCGCGTCCCTGCCGCGCCCCTGATCTGCGGCGCCTCCCGAAGAGTTTACGGCGTAACCTATGCGGAATGGGCACAGGATGGTGAGCTGATGGCCAAATCCATGATTCAGGCCCAGAAACTGATCGGCTTTGACGGCATTCTGGGTCTGGTGGATTTGTCTGTGGAAGCTGCCGATTTCGGCCAAAAAATGGTATACCCCATCGAGGATACACCGCATCCCGAGTATAACGATTCATTCATCAAGACACCGGATGATTTTTACAAAATTCAGCCGGTAGATCCGACCAAGTCGCCACGTATGAAAGAGGTCCTCCGATATATGGAAATCGTGGCCAACGAATGCGCCAAAAACGTAGCTCTTATGGGTTTTGTTTATGCGCCTCTCGGCATTCTGTCGATGATGCGTGGTGCGGAAAACCTTTTCCGGGACTGCTACAAAAACCGGGAAGCTGTGATTCATGCTGAAGAAGTCATTACGCCTGTCCTGGTCGAATACATCAAGGCCATGTGCAAGACTGGCGTTCACGCGATCGTGATGGATACCCTGTTTGCCTCCCAGTGCATCATGAGCAAAAAAATGTGGATGGAGGTCGAAGGCCCATTCACCAAGATCATGGCGGATACGGTTCGGGAGTGCGGATGCATGCCCATGGTACACAACTGCGGCAATGGGGTCTATTTCGATGTTCAGATCGAGATGATGAACCCAACGGCAATTTCGTTTGCTTATCTGCCCGATGACTGTACGGATATGGCGGATATGAAACAGAAATACGGGAAGAAGACCACCTTTGTCGGTTACGTCAGCCCGGCCCAATATGCATTTCTGGGTACTCCGGAGGAAATGAAGCTGGAATGTAAGAAGCAGATCGAGGAACTGGGCAAGGATGGCGGATTTATTCTGTCTACCGGATGTGAATTTCCGCCCAACGGCAGCCTGATGAATGCCATTGCGATGATGGAAGCCGCGGAGCTTTACGGGAAATATTGATAGGCCACAGGCCTTAGGCGAGGGGCGAGGGGGGTATGGGCAATGGGCAACAGAGAATAATGCCCTAACCTATAGCCCCTCGCCTATCGCCCATAGCCCATAGCCCAAAACCCATAACCTCATATCTTTTCAGGAGTTTGATACACCACCGATGGACGCCCAAAGAAAACAGAATGGCATTGCCATTGAAAATTACCGTATCCGTTCCGAACCCTTTTATCTTCCGGTTGGCGATGAGATCGAGGTTTTTGAAAAGGCTTACCGGCTGAAGCTTCCTGTCATGTTGAAAGGTCCCACCGGTTGTGGCAAGACCCGTTTTCTGGAGCATATGGCCTGGAAGCTTTCCCTGCCGCTGATCACGATTGCCTGCCATGAGGATTTGACGGCATCGGATCTGGTCGGGCGATTTCTGCTCAAAGGCAATGAAACCGTCTGGCAGGACGGTCCCCTGAGTCTGGCAGTCAAACATGGGGCCATCTGCTATCTGGACGAAGTGGTTGAGGCCCGCAAGGACACGACCGTGGTCATCCATCCCCTGACAGATGACCGCCGGATTCTGCCCCAGGAAAAACGGGGCCTGCTGCTGGAAGCCCATCCGGATTTCCTGATTGTGATATCCTATAATCCGGGCTATCAGAGCGTGATGAAGGAGCTGAAGCATTCCACGCGTCAGCGGTTTTTGGCCATCGAGTTCAATTATCCCGCAGCGGAAATCGAGCGGTCCATCATCATGAAAGAAACCG
This sequence comes from Desulfatirhabdiaceae bacterium, assembly GCA_050179135.1. Classification (GTDB taxonomy): domain Bacteria; phylum Desulfobacterota; class Desulfobacteria; order Desulfobacterales; family Desulfatirhabdiaceae; genus UBA4064. Next base: position 26,266 of record JBFXFK010000057.1, read on the forward strand.
G
>JBFXFK010000057.1:26366-29464 GCA_050179135.1 Desulfatirhabdiaceae bacterium
GCCTATCTGCAAATGTGTGGCAGCGTGTCCCATCTGCGCCCCCAAAAAGCCATTGCGTTTTATTCAGACACCCTTTCATGCATCCGGTCCCTGGATCAGCACCCCTGTGGGGAAGCCCTGTTGGCGGATATTGTTTCGCTGGCCGAACTGAACTGGGCTCTCCTGAAACCGTGTGTATCCACGTTTGGCATACTGCCGGCGGATGTGATGTTTCTGAAAAACTGGATTGATCTGGCATCCAGACTGGCAACCCGGGATATCGATGTCGGCATCAATTTTCTGAACCAGACCCCCACAGCCCGGGAAAAGCTGGGGCTGGATGCCATCCTGACCTGGGGGGAGCAGGCCCTTGTGGCACTGTCACGGACCCCCGTCATGTGGCAGGCCGTATCGGCTTATCTGCAACAATCGGCGGCCCTTCAGTGCGGGTTTACACTGTCTCGCTGGAATTTTTTTCTGGAACAGGCCGGCCGGATCGCTTCAAAGTCTTCTGCAGCAGCAGAAGGCTTCATTAACCTGGGGAACCAGGCCTGTCTGTTGCTGACCGACGAAGAAACCGTGCAATGGGTCAACGCCGGATTGGCTACTGCCTCAACCGAACCGGAACTTGTCAAATTTTTTACCGCTGGGTCCCTGAGAGCCCTGGAAACCCGGGATGGGCTGGCCTCCGGGGTCACGTTGAAGGATCGGCGCCAGACCCTGACCCTGATTTGCGAAGCGCTTCTGGGTCGTGCGGTAAAAATCCGGGCCAATACCGTCCTGTACGGTCATCCGGGATTTACCGGAGGGGCGGCGACCGATGGACACAGCATATTTTTGCCGGAAGTGGTTCCCTCCTTTGGCCTGATGAAGTTGATGGTGCTGCATCAGGCTATGTTGATTGACCGCAGCCGATTTCTGGAAGAATCCGGCCGGATTTTTTTTGATGCGATCCATATTCACCAGTATGCGGACAAACGTCTAATACAGCGGTTGCCGTCAATTGTAACCGAGATGAACCGCCTTGTGGAAGGCGGTCTTCCACAGGGATACCCGCACAAATCTGCCCGGTATCCCAACATCTCCATGCCCTGGTGGGGGAATATCCTGCCGGATCTGATCCGTCAGGCCAACACCACCATTGACGGCATCCGGGCAAAGGTGGCCAGCCAATATGAGGACCTGCCGCCGGAACTGGTTGACATGCTGATCGCACAGCTCATGTCACAGGGGGAACAGGAGCCCGACGCCCTTGCACAAATGCTGGCGAGCTTCATGGACAATCTGGAGTTCATGTCCCCGGATGCCGAGGATCTTCCGGATGTTATCCGGACATTTCTGTACCGGGAATGGGACATGAACCTGTCGGACTATAAGCTGGACTGGTGTCTGGTCCGTCATCGACTGGGCCGGGAAGATTCAAACCCGTTTGTTGAAAATCTGCGTACAAAACGGCATGGTCTTATCAATCTGATCCGGCGGCAGTTTACCCGGCTGAAGCCGGAGCAGTTCCGTCGCTATCGGGCCCAGCCTGCAGGCGATGAACTGGATATCGACGCACTGGTTGAAACCTGGGTGGATATGTGTTCCGGATCGCATTTATCCGAAAATGTCTATATCCGCCGGGACAAACGGATTCGGGATGTGGCGGTTCTGTTTCTGGTTGATTTGAGTGGCTCGACAGAAGAAAAGGTGGACGACCGCCGGATTGTCGATATACAGAAAGAGGCGATGGTCCTGATGGCAGAAGCCCTGAATGCGCTGGGAGACCCGTATGCCATTTTGGGCTTCACATCGGATGGGCGTTTCAGAGTGGACATGATTCATGTGAAGGATTTTTCAGAACCCTACGATGATCGGGTCTGCAACCGGTTGGGCAATCTGGAACCGGCCGGTCTCACCCGGATGGGGGCTGTCGTGCGGCATGCCATCTACAAACTGGAAAGCCAGCCCGCTGCGATCAAAATTCTGGTGATTCTGACCGACGGGCGTCCCTATGATCTGGAATACGGCAATCTGGACTACGCCATATCCGATACCCATAAAGCCATTCAGGAGGCCCGGCGAAAACGGATTCATCCCTTCATTATCACCTCGGATGTCAAAAGCACCGATTACCTCCGGCGCATCGCACCACAGACCCAGAGCATCATTGTGCCCCGGGTTGAACTCCTGCCCGGCATGCTGCCGGCGATCTATAAACGTCTCACTGTATAAGATATCCTGTCTGAGGCCTTGTTATCGGGCCTGTTCCAGAATGTTCAAACAGGCTCTCAGTCACATGATTCATGAAAGGACTTACCATGACCGACACTTATGACAATCTGGTGAAAAAAGCCCTGGAGCTGGGCGCAACGGATGCCAGACTCATCGATACCCACACGATCGTTTTTGATCCCCGCTCCTACATCAAATGCCGGTTTGGGTGTAACCGGTGGGGGCAATACTGGACATGCCCGCCGCACCTCAGCATTTCTCCGGAAATGTTCATGGATGCATTCGGGAAGTATACCAAAGCCGTGATCATTCAGACAGCCGATCCCCGGAAAGGGCAGGACGTGTCGCTGGCCATTGAAAAAGAAGCCATGCTGGCCGCCAACAGCCCGTTTGCCTTTGCCATGGTCCTGTGTGTGCAGTGCGAGACCTGCGCCTATCCGGAACCCTGCCGATACCCCCATCTGGCCCGGCCGTCCATGGATGCTTACGGCATTGACATCGGGGCCACCATCGCACCACTGGGATTCACCATCAAATTCGACCCGGATGGACAACTGCTCCCGGCCTGGTACAGCATGGTTCTGGTGGCATGACATGACAGTCGGAATTCTGTGTTGTCAGGTGCTGGAGCAGGAGGTCCGCAGCCTGCTCCGGCGCTTTCCGGATGAATTTACCATTGAAATTCTGGAATGGGGACTTCATGTCAATCCGCCAAAGCTTCTGAACCAACTGGTGGAACGGATTCGGGCCATCGAGGATCAGGTCTCGGCCGTGGTCCTGGCATTCGGCCGGTGTCAGATTCTGGACAAGCTTCCCGAAGATTTCAACATTCCGGTGCTGTATCCGCCGGGAGAGGATTGTATCGGTGTGCTTCTGGGACAGGACCGCTATGTGGAGGAACT
>JBFXFK010000058.1:0-29237 GCA_050179135.1 Desulfatirhabdiaceae bacterium
AAAAATGAAAGATAAAATCAAGAAGGTCGCAATCCGGCTCTTTTATAAAAAAGGTTACTATGCAACAGGCATGAGTAATATCGCCAAGGAAACAGGTATTCAAAAGTCGAGCATCTATTATCACTATTCCACAAAAGAAGATATTTTGCTCGACATTTTCAGGACAACCATGGTCGATTTGCAGGAACTGCTGAAGAAGCGACTGGATTCATTAACAGGAGCCAAGGAAAAAATGCGGGCAGCAATAACCTGTCATATCCTTTTTCACATTGAACGACAGAAAGAGGCAATTATCGCCGACAGCGAACTTCGAGGACTAACCGCAAGAAATTATACTGAAGTTATGCAAATGCGGGATGAATATGAAAAGCTGATTCAGGGGATATTCGAAGAAGGAATCGCCGAAGGTGTTTTTGAGGCAAAAGACCTGAAAATCATTTCATACGCAATCTTATCGATGTGTACTTCGGTTTGCACATGGTTCAACAAGTCGGGGCGCCTTTCCAAAGAAGAAATTGCGGAATTCTATTCTGATTTTATTCTCAAAGGACTGGCAAAATCATGAACAACGGCATTGCTGCAAGTTGAGATATGGAAAGGGGGTGATGGCGCAGGGCGTATGACGGGTAAATTGAAATTTCACATCAAAAAAGGAGAAAAAAAATGGTTAAACTGTTTTTGCACCGTCACCTGTTCGTTTTGATGTCCCTGTTGGGGTGTCTGTCCTTGCTCTCTTTTTCAGCAGACGTGGCTCATAGCCAGTCCTACCAGTGGAAGATAAGTCAGGGCATTGCCGAAGACCATCCCGCCGCAACCAGAAGTAAACAGTTTGCAAAAATTGTGGATGAAAAATCCGGCGGCAGAATCAAGCTGACCTATTTTCCATCGGGCGCCCTGGGCGACTGGATGGAACAGATTGAAGCCAACCGCATGGGAACCATGGAAATCGGTCTGAATGCCGGTTCCACATCCTATGACCCCAGAACCAACCTGATGTTCATGCCCTATCTTTTTGCCACCTGGGATGAGGCGCGCGCCGCCATCGGCACCAATGGATGGCTTACGCCGATTTTTGACGATCTGTATTCCCAGATCGGCCTCAAGGTTTTGGGGATATACCTGAATGCCTGGGACGGGATGGCATATACCAAACGGGTTGAAAAGGTGGCCAAGGTACCGAAAGATTATTCCGGTATCAAGATGCGCGTACCGCCCATACGCATTTTTGAAGTTTATATCCCGACATTGGGCTTTATTTCAACACCCATTGCCTACTCCGAAACCTTTACCGCACTTCAAACCGGCATCGTCGATGCCCGTTCCGCGTGCCCGGCAGTCGAGGCGTATGTCATGCGGGATGCATTGTCCCACTGGGTGGCGACACGCGACTGCTTTGAATACTGGTTTTTGACCATAAACAAAAAACTCTGGGACTCGCTGTCGAAAGAGGACAAGGCAATACTCAGCAGCGCCGCGGATCAGGTAATGGGGGAGCAGGCCCTGGCCGCAGAAAAGGATGAAATGGAATTCAAGAAAAAACTGGTTGATGCCGGGGTAAAGGTTTATGAGGTCACGGACCAGGAATGGCAGACCGCCGCAAAACAGGTGCGCGCCAAAGCCTGGCCGATCATCCAGGATGAACTTCTGGGTTCTGTCCTGATGGAAAAAATAAAGGCGCATGCAACAAAAATTCCCGAATAATGCGCTGGTAACAGAAAAATGACCGGTGGAAGCTCCAGATTTAAAAGGGCCGTTTCAAACCGGCCCTCACTTTCGGACAAGAATTGGAGAGCGTCATGGGATTCCGGAAAATCAATCATATGTTCACGGCTGCAGACAGCATTTTTGACAAAGGGGCGTCTGCGCTGATTATTGCAGGGGGAATACTGGTTACCCTTACCGTCGTGCTGCAGGTGATTCTGCGTTACATTTTCAAGGTACCGCTTTTCGGTCTGGAGGAACTTTCGCGGTTGATCGCTGTATGGGTTTACTTTCTGGGTGCGGTTTTTGGCACAAAATGGGATTCCCATGTACAGGGCGATGTCGCCGGAAGGCTTTTTCAAACCGAACGTTCCCGGGCAACCGTCAAATCCATTGCCTGGTTTCTGAGCCTGATCGTCTGTCTTCTGTTCCTTTACCACACCGCCTCATACAGCCTTTGGGTATATGAAAGCGGAGAAAAGACCACCGGGCTTTGGTGGCCGCGGATCACCAGTGTCGGAAGCATGCTTTTCGGCGCCTTTTTTATGACCATTTACAGTATCGCGAATGTAATCAAATATTCGGGGGCGGCGATCTCCGGATTGAATTCCGCACCGGGAGGTACACCATGACCGTTGTCGTCGTCACAATGATTCTGGTTGTCGTGATCATGTTGCTGGGTGTCCCCGTCGGATTTGCCTTTGGCATGGGCGGATTTCTCATTCTGGCCATTACGGGGCTGGATCCGAGATTTGCCATACCGGCAGCTTTCCGGAACCTGGAATCCTATACCCTGTTGGCATTGCCCCTGTTCATCATGGCAGGGGGGCTGATGCGGGATGCAGACATATCGAGGCGTCTGATCGCATTTACCCTGTCTTTTCTGGGGCGGATCAAAGGGGGACTGGGTATGGTGTGCGTGGTATCCTGTACCATTTTTGGCGCCATTTCAGGCTCTGCGTCCGCTGCTATCGCTGCCATTGGATCGGTGATGATACCGGAAATGGTGGCGCAGGGATATTCGAGAGGCTATTCCACCGGCCTGGTGGCGGCGTCGTCCATGTTGGCCCTGTTGATCCCGCCCAGCATCCCCATGATCGTTTTTGCCATGACGGCCCAGATATCCATATTGGCCGCGTTTTTAAGCACCCTCATTCCGGGGCTTTTGATGATGACCGCCTATTGCGTCATCAACCTGGTGTTGAGCCGGCGCATGAAATCGCTCAAGGTAGCCGAAAAAATGGGAATGCGTCAAACCGTGGGAGAAATTGGACGGTCCACCCGGCATGCGGGACTGGCGCTGTTCATGCCGATACTGGTTCTGGGTGGAATTTATGGCGGTGTCTTTACCCCGACAGAGGCTGCGGGTGTTTCGGCTGTCTATGCCGTTCTGGTCGGTTTTCTTTTTTATCGGACCATGACCCTCAAGGGAATGGGAAACAATATCAAAAATTCGATGGTAACATCCGGTGTTGTCATGATTCTGCTGTTTTTTATACTCATGGTCAGCCGGATCATGGTGACCTATCAGGTTCCGCAACAACTTACACAATTCATTTTCAGTTTTACGACCAACAAATGGCTGGTACTGATGATGCTCAATGTCATCCTTCTCCTGATGGGGATGCTGGTGGATGATGTATCCGGAAATATCCTTTCTGCGGCCATTCTGCTTCCCATTGCCACATCAGCGGGAATCGATCCGATCCATTTTGCTGCGATTTCCGTCACCAATCTGTCTTTGGGAAACATTACGCCTCCCTGCGCGCCCATGCTTTATCTGGCCGGCCTGATCGGCGGGAACCTGCCGCTGAATGAATATGTAAAACCGGCTGCATGTTTCATGATTTTTGGAGCCCTGCCTGTAATTCTGGCCGTAACCTATGTTCCGGAATTTGCACTGGTTCTGGTAAACCTCTTTTTAAAATAAGCCAAAAGGAAAGGAAACATTCATTGGAAACTCAGTCCGTACTTTATGAAAAAAAGGAAAATATTGGAATCATCACATTCAACCGCCCCAATCGACTCAACGCGATCAACGAATCCCTGCTGAATGGACTGATCCACCAGTTGCAAACCGCCAAAAGGGACACCGATGTTCGATCCGTCATTCTGACCGGGGCCGGAAGGGCTTTCTGCGCCGGAGAGGATCTGAAGGAAACGTCATCCGGAAAGAGTTTCCGGCAATGGACTATCGAAGTGGACGGGTTACAGGATGTGCAGCGTGTGGTCCTGGGCCTGGGAAAACCCCTGATTGCCGCTGTCAACGGCTATGCTGTTGGCGGCGGTCTCGAGTTCGCCCTGAGCTGTGACATCCGGATTGCCTCCGAAGATGCCATTTTTGGATTTCCAGAAACCGGTGTCGGACTCACCGTGACCACTGCCGGCACCAAGCTGATTACCCAGATTGTTGGTCTTGGAAAAGCCAAGGAACTCATTTTTACCGGCAGGATGCTGGATGCCCGGGAAGCCCTTGCCATCGGACTGGTGAACCGGGTGGTGAATTCCGATGCGCTTCTGGAACAGGCCATGGACATGTGCCGTTCCATAAACAGCCGTTCACCATTGTCGTTGAAATTGTCCCGTATTGCCATCGACCAGGGAATGCATACCAGTTTTGAAGAAATTCTCGAACTGGAAGCGTCTCACCTCTTGACCTGCATCAATTCAAATGAACAGCAGGATCTGGTGGAAAAAAAACTGAAAGACATGAAGGCAAAATAAGCTGAAATCCGACCCCAATGAGGTGATGCAAATGCTGGAAGGCAAAACATACGATGCGGTATGCCGGAATTTCCGGTGGAACATTCCGGAAATCTACAATATTGGCGTGGATGTATGTGATAAATGGGCCGATTCGGAAAATCGGCTGGCACTGATTTATGTCGATCCGGAAGAGAAGGAACAGAGATTTTCCTTTCAGGATCTCAAGATTCACTCCAACAGGCTGGCCAACGCACTGCGGGCCAATGGCCTGGAGAGAAATGACCGGGTTGGAATTTTGCTTCCCCAGTGCCCGGAAACCCTGATCTCCCACATTGCCGTGTATAAGCTCGGGTGTATCGCTCTGCCCCTGCTGACGTTGTTTGGTCCCATGGCCATTGAATATCGGCTTCAGGACAGCGCTGCCAGGGCCGTGATCACAAACCCGGAAAATTTGAGCAAAATTCTGGAAATCCGGGATCGGCTGCCGGAATTGAAGCTGATCCTGGTGACAGGTGATCACGTCGATGCCGGAATGATGGATTTCTGGAAAAGCATTGCGGATGGCAAGGCGGATTTTGAACCGGCGCCCACCCGGGCGGATGATCCGGCCCTGATTATCTATACGTCCGGCACCACAGGACAGCCAAAAGGAACCCTTCATGCCCACCGTTTACTCCTTGGGATCATGCCGGGGTTTGAATTCTACCACAACCTCTTTCCCCAAACCGGCGATCTGCTCTATACGCCGTTGGACTGGGCCTATATTGGCGGCTCCTACGATGCGCTTTTTCCAAGCCTGCACCATGGTGTTACGGTATTGGCGTTTCGGCCCCCCAAGTTCGATCCGGAAAAAGCGTTTTACATGATGGAAAAATATTCGGTACGCAATCTCATGGTCGTGCCCACGGTGTTACGAATCATGATGAACACCGTAAGCCATGCAAAAACCCGGTATAACGTCCGTCTGCGATCGGTTACCGCCGGCGGCGAAACCCTGGGAGAAGAACTGTACAACTGGAGCAGGCAGACCCTGGGGGTGGATCTCAATGAACAGTACGGTCAAACCGAATGTGATCTGGTAATCGGTTTTTCCTGTGACCTGATGAAAATTGTTCACGGCTCCATCGGAAAGGCGGTTCCGGGTCATGATGTGGCCATTCTCGATGTGGATGGAAACATTGCAGCCGTTGGAGAAGTGGGAGAAATTGCAGTCAGGCGGCCGGATCCGGTGATGTTTCTGGAATACTGGAACAACCGGAAGGCGACAGATGAGAAATTCATCGGAGACTGGATGAAAACCGGAGACATGGGGCGAAAAGACGAAAACGGCTACTTCTGGTTTACCGGCAGAACCGATGATCTGATTGAAAGTGGTGGATACCGCATTGGACCCGGAGAGATTGAGGAGTGTCTGATGGCCCATGAAGCGGTGTCACTGGTGTGTGTACTGGGTGTTCCGGATCCGGTAAGAGGCCAGATCGTCAAGGCCTTCATTGTCCCCAAATCCGGCTTCAAAGCCGGCCAGTCGCTGGAGGAAAGCATCCGCGAACATGTGAAGGGAAAACTCGAGGCACATGCATATCCCAGATCCATACAATTTCTTGAAGAAATGCCAATGACCAAAACCGGAAAAATTCTCAAGCAGAAGCTCAAGGAATTGTAATCGGAACCGGCATCTGGAAATCGTAATTTGTGACCGGATAACCTATACTTTTTATAATGGAAAACGGAGCATGGAAAAGATTTGCCGTGACCTGGACGCCGAATATCGGGAACTGGATGATGCCGTTTCCAAACTGGACAGTACCGCGTGGTTTCGAAAAACCCCTTTTTATGGGTGGACCATCTTTGACGAAATCGCCCACATCGCTTTTTTTGACCGGGAGGCACTGCTATCGGTCAATGAACCAGACCGATTCCGGGAGCGTTCAAAAATCGTATTGCAGGACCTGATGAACCATGATCACTGGCCTCTGTTTATCAACCCTTCCCTGGGGGCGGAACATCCGGATGCGCTTTTGTCCCTCTGGCGCAGGACAAGGGCCGCCCTTCTGGACCAACTGGGCCGAATGAATGCCAAAAATCGTATTGCCTGGTATGGCCCGGACATGGGCGCGCGTTCCTTTGCAACTGCCCGTCTGATGGAAACATGGGCACATGGACAAGATGTTTTCGATACGCTTCATTTGAAAAGAACAGGCACCCATCGACTCCGGCATGTGGCCCATATCGGTGTCACCACATTGGCCTGGAGTTTTCAACTCCGAAATCTGCCGATTCCCGAAGTTGACATCCGTATTGAATTGGACGGGCCCGACGGAGAACGATGGGTGTGGGGAAATCCTGATGCCATTGCACATGTCATCGGCAATGCAGAAGACTTTTGCCTGGTCGTGACCCAGAGGCGCAACATTGCCGATACCAGCCTGAAATGCCAGGGGGATCATGTAAAAAAATGGCTTTCCATCGCACAGGCATTTGCCGGCGTTCCACAGAATCCACCGGCTCCGGGAGAACGGAGGGTACATGAAACCGATTAAAAAAGTGCTGATCGCCAACCGTGGCGAAATTGTCCGCAGGATAGCGCGGACCCTGGACCGCATGGGCATTGCATCCGCAGGGGTATATCACGCGATAGATGCGGGCTCGCCCGGTGTGCGGTCGATCTCCGAGGCCGTGGAAATATTTGGCGCCACTCCGGTGGCTGCATATCTGGATATCGATCAAATGGTATCGGTTTGCAGACAGACCGGCGCCGACGCCATTCATCCCGGCTTTGGCTTTCTGGCGGAAAATCCTGTTTTTGTCAGACGGCTGGAATCCGAAGGGATCTGTTTCATCGGCCCTTCCGCCGACAACATGGAGCTGATGGGAAACAAGATCCGGGCGCGCGATTTCTGTGTCCAACACGGTTTTCATCCGCTCCCCTCTGTGACCGGGGCGGATGACACCAAACATTTTGCCCAACAGGTCCGGAAAATGGGGGCGCCGCTGTTGATCAAGGCAGCGGCCGGTGGCGGCGGCAAAGGCATGCAGATCGTTCGGGATATGGCCGACCTGGAGCAATCGATCAAGATAGCCCGGGCCACTGCCCGGCGTGCTTTTGGTGACGATACGGTATATGTGGAACGCTATGTGGAACAACCGCGCCATATCGAGGTTCAGGTGGTGGCCGATGCGTATGGCAATGTCGTTCATCTGGGAGAGCGGGAATGCTCCATTCAGCGCCGCTTTCAAAAGGTCATCGAGGAAAGCCCCGCGCCAAGCCTTGACACCGGTTTGCGGACACGTATCTGTGAAACGGCTGTTGAAATTGTGCGCAGGGCCAAATATGTAAATGCCGGGACGGTTGAATTTCTTTTGACCCCGGACGGCAATTTCTTTTTCCTGGAGATGAACACCCGCATTCAGGTGGAACATCCGGTTACAGAAATGGTGACCGGAATCGATCTGATCGAGATGCAGATCCGGATCGCCCGGGAAGAACCCCTGCCTTTCCATCAGCAGGATATCCGGACAGAGGGACATGCCATTGAACTCCGCCTGTATGCAGAGGACCCCGAAAACGATTTTCTGCCCACCACCGGACAGATATTGGCCTATCATATGCCCACAGGCGATCACATCCGGGTGGATGACGGTTTTGCCGAAGGGATGAACGTGACGTCCGCGTTCGATCCCATGCTGGCCAAACTGATCACCCATGGTGCAACCCGGGAAGAAGCTGTTGAACGGACGCGCAAGGCCATCTCCGACACGCTGGTACTGGGTGTAACGACAAATGCGGATTTTCTGGAAAGAATCGTCTCCCATCCAGCGTTTGCCGCAGGCCATGTCCATACCGGGTTCCTTTCCCGGCATGGACAGGAACTGAACCCGCCGGTGCTGACAGACGAACAACGCGGTCTGCTTCTGTCTGCTGCCGCGCTCAACAGCCGGGAATTCATCAATCCGTATTTCGAAGCGATGGAACCCTATACCCGTATCGGAAACTGGAGGAACTGAAATGCATCGCCGTATCGAGCTGCTGAATACACTTCATGAAGTGGTTGTGACGGGTACCGGATCAAAACGGTTTGTCAGAATCGGGGATGACCCCGCCCGCCCTGCCAAATTGACGGAATCCGGGACATGCGGATGGTCCATACAAATGGGAGAAGCCCACACCCATGTCACGATGAAGGCCAAAGGTGAGATGGTTTACATTCGGGCATTTGGACGGACATTCGAACTGAGGATTGTCGATCCCATGGAACAGGCCAGCCAGAAATCCGCAGGGGTAAAAAATCGGGCCAGGGCCCCCATGCCGGGTGTGGTTGTGGACGTACAGGTGGCAGAAGGAGAGCAAGTCGCCAAGGGGCAGACGATGATGACCATCGAGAGCATGAAAATTCTGACATCGATTCCGGCGCCAAGACAGGGTCAGATCGATAAAATTCATTTCAAACCCGGCCAACTCTTCGAGAAAGGGGCCGTTCTGGTTACCCTGTCCCCGGAGGCGCCATAACATCATGAGACGCATTCAATCCAACATCGATCCCCAGTCACCGGACTATCGCACATATTCCCGTCACAACCGGGAGCTTGCGGCCAAACTTCATGAGCGTCAGCGAAAAGCCAGATTCGAACGTCCCCAACGGGACATCGATCGGCTGCGAAAGCAAAACAAGCTAATGGTTCAGGAACGGATACAACTGCTTCTGGACAGGGACACCCCTTTTCTTGAGCTTTCGACGCTTGCAGCCAATATGTCATACGATGGTACGGTTCCGGGCGCGGGACTGGTTTCCGGCATCGGGATTGTCAACGGACGTGAAGTCATTGTAATGGCCAGTGACAGCGCCATCAAGGGAGGAGCCTGGTATCCGCTTACCGTGAAAAAGATGGTCCGCACCACAGACATTGCCATCGAGAACCGCTTGCCCATGATTCATCTTGTGGATGCCGCAGGCGCATTTCTACCGCTTCAGTCCGATCTTTTTGCCGACCGGTATATGGCCGGACGACTCTTTCGCAACCAGTGCGTTTTGAGTGCCATCGGGGTGAAACAGATCGCGCTGGTTCTCGGCCACAGCACGGCAGGCGGCGCGTATGTTCCCACCCTGTGCGATTATTCCATTATGGTGCGGGGCACAGGCGGTGTTTTTTTGGGAGGCCCCCCCCTTGTAAAGGCCGCGACCGGAGAAGACGTTTCGGCGGATGAGCTTGGCGGCGCAGACATACATTGTGCAAAAAGCGGTACGGCAGACTATGCGGTGGATACCGAGCAGGAGGGAATTGCGCTGACCCGTGAAATTGTCGGAACATTTGCCAGGCCTGTCAAGGCAGCAATCGAACGATGCGAACCGGAAGAGCCCCATTACGATCCTCAGGAGCTTTATGGCATCATTCCGGACGATATCCGCAAACAGTTCAATATGCGTGAAGTGATTGCACGGATCGTCGATGGCAGCCGTTTTCACGAATTCAAGCCGGACTATGGAACAACCATTGTCTGCGGCTATGCATATCTGTATGGCTGGAAAATCGGCGTGATTGGCAACAACGGCGTCCTATTCTCGGACAGTGCCAACAAATGCACGCAATTCATGCAGATCTGCAACCGGGATCGGGTACCGGTCATTTTTTTGCAAAATATTACCGGATTCATGGTGGGCAAGGAATATGAGCATGGCGGCATTACCAAGAACGGGGCCAAGATGCTGATGGTCCAGTCCAATCTGGATGTTCCAAAACTGACGGTGATGACCAACGGCAGCTTTGGTGCAGGCAATTATGCCATGTGCGGACGTGCGTTCGATGCGAGATTTCTGTTTTCCTGGCCAAATTCCCAAATCTCTGTGATGGGGATGGAACAGGCCGCAAAAACCCTCTCCCAACTGCGAATCAACTCTTTGGAACGACATGGGAAAAAATTGTCCGATGAGGACATGCATCACATCTTTGAAGAGATCAAACAGGACTATCTGGAAAAAAGCAGTGCGTATCACGCCACATCCGAACTGTGGGATGATGGCATCATCGATCCGGCCGATACCCGGAAAGTATTGGGCATCGCATTGTCTGTGGCATTGAATCGGGATTTCGGCCAAACGCCAAACGGTGTTTTGCGAATTTGATGGCCCGGTTGAACCGGAGGCAATCCCCTGTTTTTCGTGATCCGATTTGGGTTGATGGAAAAATCAGTCTGTCGAAAATAGATAAATCCACTGGATTGCGACGGATTTTGGTTCAATCGTATCATAATCGGCTATCGCAACACGCTGATAACACATTTTTAAGGAGAACAAGCCAATATGACCGAGTATGATTACTGGAAAATTTTCCCCAGAATGCCCCGAAAAGTCACCATCGGCGACATCACGATTCGCGACGGTTTCCAGCATGAAGAAAAATTTGTTTCAACGGCTGCAAAAATATTCTATCTGGAAGAGCTGATCTTTGCCGGATGCCGAAATATCGAGGTCACCAACCTGGGCAACCCCATATCTATGCCCCAGTTCCGGGATGCCGAACATCTGCTGGCGCATTTGAGAAGCGATAAATTCAAAAGCCGCTGCGCCAAAAAAGGCATCAACTACGACGATATTTGCCTGACCGCCATCACCATCCGGGAAATGGCGGTGGACCGTGCCATTGCACTGAAAGAAAAAGGCGTGGGACCGGACAGGGTCCTGATGATGGTGTCCACGGAAGAACAGCATCATTTTGCCAATTCCGGCACATCCCTACCCGATTACTGGAAGGAAGCCGAACGTTGCATCAAAAAATGTACCGATGTCGGCATCAAAATGTGCGGCACTGTCAGCACCATCTGGGGAAGCCCCATCGGCGGTGCGACAGAATTGAAGGATGCGGTGGAGTTCACCAAACGATGGCTTGCCATTGGTGCCCATGACGTGGAACATGCGGATCACGACGGCAGTGCCTCCGCTGCCAATGTCTATCGTTATTTTTCCATGATTATGGATGAAATCCCCGACCCGTCGCTGCATATTGCCCATTTTCACGAAACCAAACGGGTCGCATCCGCATCGGTTCTGGCTGCGCTTCAGGCGGGTATCACCCATTTTGAAGCCACCCTGGGCGGCCTTGGCGGGCAGCCGGCCAATTTCCTGGATGACTGCCCCACCAAGGGAACCGGCGATTATTACTATGACGATCCGCGCTATGTGGGTTTGGTTTGTCTGGAAGACACCCTGGTACAAATCGATGAAATGGGAATTGAACATGGCTTTGATGTGAACCGGATTCTGTGGCTTGGCAAGCAGATGGAAAAAACCATCGGCCGAAGGCTGCGATCTGAAGCCGTAATCAATGGACGCACTCTTAAAGAAGGACACATGCAATACGCCCGGCCCGGGCTGAGCAGGGTCAAGGAAAAATTGGGGGAGTATCCCGGCCAACTTTTACCCAGGGAATGGGGGGACAAGGCTGTATTGCCTGAAAAATATCAGTCTTGATGCTGATCGGTAAACAACCTTTTCCGCCAGCCTTAGTGCATACTCTGGAAAGCGATATAAAAAAAGGAGCATTTTATGGCCAGGTTATTATGGGCACCTTCTGAGGAACAGATCAAAAAAAGCAACATGTACGGCTTCATGAGCGGGATCAACAAAAAATACAACCAAAATTTCAATGACTACAAGGATCTCTGGCAGTGGTCTGTGGAAAATATCCCTGAATTCTGGGCGGAAATGTGGGACTATGCCGATATCAAGGCCTCAAGGTCTTTTGATAACGTCATTGACAACCCGACCAGGATGCCGGGTGCACGGTGGTTTCCCGGTGCGCGGCTCAATTTTGCCGAAAATCTGCTGCGATACAGGGATGATCAGGATGCGATTGTTTTCAGGGGAGAGGAGCGTGTAAAACGAAAACTGACTTATGCCCGGGTTTACGACGAAGTGGCTCGTGTAGCCGCCTCCTTGAAAGATTTGGGCATTCAGCCGGGAGAGCGTGTCGTCGGGTTTTTGCCCAACATGCCCGAATCCATGATTGCCATGTTGGCAACTGCCAGCATGGGCGCAACCTGGTCGTCCTGTTCACCGGATTTCGGCATCAAGGGGGTAGTGGACCGATTTGGTCAGATAAAACCCAGAGAGCTGTTTACATCTGACGGCTATTTCTTCAAAGGGAAAAAACTGGACAGCCTGGGTAGGATCGACAATATTTTGAAGCAGATTGATTCCGTGGAAAAGATTGTGGTGGTTCCATATACCGAATCAAAACCGGATATCGGCAAGGTGCCGAAGAGCGTACTATATGATGATTTCAAATCTGCCGAGTCCGGCCTCGAGATCAATTTTGAACAGCTTCCTTTTGACCATCCCCTGTATATCATGTACTCATCCGGAACCACGGGCCTGCCCAAGTGCATGGTACAGAGCGCTGGTGGTATTCTTGTCAATCAGATGAAGGAACACCTGCTCCACACTGACCTCAGGCGGGAAGACCATATCTTTTATTTTACGACCTGCGGCTGGATGATGTGGAACTGGCTCACGTGTGCCCTGTCCGTGGGCGCAACCCTGGTTTTGTATGATGGCAACCCCTTCCACCCCGGCCCTGAAGCCCTGTGGCAAATGGCCCAGGATGAAAAAATCAGCGTGTTCGGTACCAGCGCCGGATACATTGCAGCACTGATGAATTCCGGGATAAAGCCCAAAGAAAAATTTGATCTTTCATCTTTGAGAGCCCTGTTGTCAACAGGCTCTCCCCTGTCAATGGAAGGATTTGATTTTATCTATCAGGAGATCAAAACCGAGCTCCAGTTGGCATCCATTTCTGGCGGAACGGATATTAATGGATGCTTTGCCCTGGGCAATCCCATCGCTCCGGTCTATGCCGGAGAGCTTCAGTGCCGGGGACTGGGTATGAAGGTGGAAGCTTTTGATGAAAATGGAAATCCCGTATTCAATCAGCAAGGTGAACTGGTCTGCACAGCGCCATCACCATCCATGCCCATTTATTTTTGGGATGACCCGGATGGAAAAAAGTACCATTCGGCCTATTTTGATGTCTATCCAGACATATGGCGTCACGGCGACTATATTGAAATCAATGATCGGGGAGGCGTCATTATTTACGGACGGTCCGATGCCACCTTAAACCCTGGTGGTGTACGCATCGGCACGGCTGAAATCTACCGTCAGGTGGAGATGCTGGATGAAATCGAAGATAGTCTGGTTGTGGGGCAGAACTGGAAAAATGACGTGCGGGTGATTCTGTTCGTCAAAATGAAACCCGGCCATGATCTGACCGACGGCATTAAAAACAGGATTCGCCAGACAATCCGAACCAATGCTTCCCCCAGACATGTCCCAGCCAAGATACTTTCGGTTCCGGATGTGCCTTACACACTGAACATGAAAAAGGTGGAACTGGCAGTCAAGAAGACCATCCAGGGTGAGGCCGTGCTGAACAAAGACGCATTGAAAAATCCGGAGGCACTAAATTATTATGCAGGATTGCAGGAACTCCAGATGGATTGATTCTTTTGGCCTGATCCGTTGCCAGCGCGTTCATGGGATAGATCACAATGGCCTTGATACCCGGCATCCCGGCACGGGCCGCACAGTAATCGAGAATGGGATACAGAAAACACTCGGTTTTGCCGGAACCGGTGCCGGTGGCGATCAGGGTTGACCGGGGCCGGTCACCGCACAGTCGTTCAAAGGCAGCGGCCTGATGCAGATGGGGGCGCCAGGGAAACGTGATGGTTTCAAACGGCAGATTTTGGGTCGGTGCCGGGCGGAACGGCAGTCTCAATTCATAATACGGGCCTT
The DNA here is from genome assembly GCA_050179135.1 of Desulfatirhabdiaceae bacterium. Classification (GTDB taxonomy): domain Bacteria; phylum Desulfobacterota; class Desulfobacteria; order Desulfobacterales; family Desulfatirhabdiaceae; genus UBA4064. Next base: position 14,196 of record JBFXFK010000058.1, read on the forward strand.
TGAAGACCCGGCCCGGCTGGGCCAGAAATTCTTCCAGGGTGTTTTCAAACGCCGGGGTGGCAGGCGGAAACGTGGTCCTCAAACAGGATTTTATGCCTTCGATGACATCTCTGGCAACAAGGGAGGGGAGCATTGGCGGGTGATGGACTCCTTATACAAACATTGAACCGAATAGGTTCACGATTCTGTTCGATTTAACCAATAGTCCGGTTTTAGGCTTAAATGCATGACAGCGACAACAAAGATATCATTTTTTTTACGTTGATAAATGACGCCAAAGGGGAATCTGTTCAACAGATAGCGTCTGAAATTCCGGTTTAGTACCGGCCATGTATCCGGCATTTCCCCGATAATATGAAAAGCAGATTCCAGCTCCATGATAAAATCCTCACCCAATCCCCGGGTTTTGGATTCATACCAATGGTAACTGTCGCTGATTTCAAGTTGAATATCTGGATGAAAAATCAGTTTCAACATGATCTATTTTCGCACGTTATTCTTGATGTCCTCCCACAGAACCGGTTGAACGGATCCATTTTCCAATTCTTCAAACCGTTTTTGCGCCAGTTGGATCCATTGGGCATCCACATTTTCGGATGTTGATTCCTCCAGGCTGTAAATCAGGCAACGCGCAATCATGGCTCTTTCATCAGGAGTCATGGCCATGGCTTCATTCAGAATGACGTCCAATTTTGTCGTCATCGTTATATCTCCATTTCATTCGGCACGTATTGTCACCATCTATCGCTTTTCAGTCCACTCTACAGTTCGAGCCATCCTGCCATCCGTCTGTCGAAATCGTTTTCAGTCAGGATGTGGCCAGATTCGACATCATTTAATCCGCGCTCAATTTTTTTTAGGTTTATCCATTCTATAATCATCACGGCGTTTGAAAGTCAAGAAACCGTTTTTATTCCATGTTACGCAGTTTGTCCCATACCTTCGCATAGTCCCTTTCCCGGTCGCATCATTTCCCCCCATTCCGGCCGGGAAAACCCCACGCCGGGCAGGCCCTTGGAGCAGGTGAAGACAATCCGGCCTTTTTGATCATACCAGGTATCGGCCTCGTACTGCCGCAGGACCGGAAACTGGATCCGGTAAATGGTCTGCAGCTCCGCCAGGGCCAGGCCCAAGGTTCTGGCTGCCAGCACATCCAGTTCCACCAATGCCCACCGTCTGGGAAAATCCGTCCGCAGAGCGCAGTTGCGCTGCCATTGCGGGGTCTGATTACGCCAGAAATCCGGGTCCAGCCGGTGATCATCGCCGAACCATCGTTGATTTTGAAAGGCATTGTCCCAGCATTCGGCCCAGAGATCGGCGTAATGTGTGGTGAGGCAGTTGAGGATCAATACCAGAGCAAATAAACGGGGTAAATCAGGAATGTTTTCTGGCAGCACGGGAAGCTGGTTAACCAATGAAATGTTTGCATGACCCATTCCGGTTGTTTTCACTCGAAAATCAACTGGTATTGTTATGGAAATTGCTGCCCATCGCATAAGCTCAACAAGATTTTCAAACGCACATGAAAGGCAAGTGTTTATCAGTCCGACGCCTGGCGGAACAATAGTGGGAATGAGTGTACGTTCACCAGACTGGCTCAACATCTCCCGATGGATATAGCGGTAGTAATTCGTTACAGGGTTATGATCCCCCCACGGCACAGTCGGTGTTCGCCTTCGATATTCCGCCATGTCGCAGTCTGGAACATAATTGGTCCGGGGCAGATAGTCATCCGGTAGTGTTTCCAGGTCAAGCACATCGTAATGGGAGTTCTGGGTGCAAACTTCCCGGGGGGTTTTGTTCAACGGATTTCCGACAAAAAAATGAGGGCCGGAGAGAATCAGTTCTTCAGGTTTCTTTGGATAACAGGTTTTTCGCGCCATGGTAACATCATGTTGCTGTAAAACTTCATTCCAATGTTGCGTAACGAAATATTCCTTATCCATATCCCCAAGTCGATCTGGATAATCTGCAAATTGTTTCAATACCGCAACCAATTGCCTGGCATGCAATGACGGTAGCCGGGCTTCCCGGGCCGGTGTGCCGGAAACATCATAAAGCTTGGCAAACAACGACAAAACTGCTTCATCAACCGGTATAATTCGGTCTTTGTGCCCATTGGTTGCCCATTGTCCATCATCCCCCTTGATGCCGGTTATCTGACCCAAGCCGCCGTGTTCAAAACACATATCCACGGTTCCCACGCTGAACAGATTGGCGATATGCTGAAATCGAACGCTGTTGGAATGGTCTTGATAGATGTTGATACTGAATTTGGCATGATGATCGACTTCGGCAAAAAGCTGAAGTTCGATCTGAAACTGAAAGTGATACCGCAACCGGGGATACAGTTCCCGGCGAAGCGGGCCGCCATTCGGGTCATCATAGACGCCTTCGGGATGCAGAAAACCGGCTGCACCGTTCGAGTTGACCAGGTCCCAGGCCCGTGTGATAAAGCATTTGTACAGATTGGTCTGCTGGCCTTTCAACAATGGATAATTCTGCAGCGCATTCAAAAAATTCTGGGCGCCTTCAAACTCTTCGTATTCGGACAGATAATCGGCCAGAACACCTTCCTTTTCCAGTTCCTGTTCCCGCAGCCGGGCCACCTGCATCTTGGCCTGCATGGCATCCACTGCCGGTGAAATCAGACGCTGAAGACACTGGATAACGATTTCGGTCTCCGGGTTGGGAAATGACCGGCTGCCAAATCCGGTAATGGCCATGACCTGCTCCAGATTCAGCCGGTCCTTTGGGGTTGTGCCGATAAACCGGATGCCGGTCCATCGTTGAATCAGGGGATGGCCGTTGCGGTTGGGCAAAATGCCGGTGGTCAGAAAAATGGATTCATCGGGCTGCAGGGTATCCAGTTGCACCACCGGCGCATCCTGGCGGCCGAATGCGCACAGAATTTTGTCGTGAAGCCATTCCATGGCCGGATGCTGTTGCCAGAGCAGGTGAATCCGGGGCCAGCGGTTGGTTTCCCTGCGGCAGACCGCCATTTCGTTCATGACGGCTTTGCGGTTGGGTGTCAAAAACCAGATGCCGTCCCGGGGCCGGATTTCATCCGGCAGCCGCTGCAACCGGTCAACCAGGTCTTTTGGCAAAACCAGTTCCATTTCCTGAGCAGAATCGGAAAAGTTCACCTGAATGGGCTGCTTCATTCGGGTCCGGGCATAGGCAATGGCTTCTTTGGCCCAGGCATACTCATCCGGAAAAAAGGACGGGGTGACGGCGACATGGGTATCCAGGGATGTGGAATGCCCGGATGATGTCGGCAGTTGCCCCAGCAGGGCAGCCAGAAATGGATCATCGGTTTGGGGGGAGCCGCCGAATGTGGCATCGAACCGGTCCGGCCCCATTCCGGATTCCATGGCCCGGGCGATGCTGGCTTCTTCTTCCTCCGGGGTATGCAGGCCGGTGAATTCGGACGGGTCGCCAATGTTTTCCTGAACCTGCCGGTCCTTTTCCACCAGAATTTCCAGAATCCGCTGATCCCCATGAATTTTGGAATCCCGGCTGTCGGTCAACAGGTAGTGCAACCGGGGCTTTTGTTCCTGCCCATACCGGTCGATGCGGCCGTTACGCTGCTGAAACGTGAGAAGGGACCAGGGAATGTCGAAATGGATGAGCCGGTGACAGAAATAATGCAGATTGATGCCTTCCGATGCCACATCCGAAGCCAGAAGCAGGCGGATGGCGCTGGATTGGCTGCCGAATGCTTCCACCAGTTCCTGCTGTTCCGAATCGCTCATGCCGCCATGAAGAATGCCGGTCTGGCCTGCGGAAAGACCCAGATCACGGGGCAGATGTTCGGCCAGCCAGTTGAGTGTGGCAATCCGTTCGGTAAAGATCACCAGCCGGTCACCGGAATCGCCGGGATTCCAGCCCACGAATTGGGAAGAGCCGGGCCGCAGCAGGGTCAAGAGGGCCTGATATTTGGAAAACGCCTGGGGGCCGATGTCGTTCAGGCGGTCCTGCAGAGCATTCAGGGCGTTCACATCGGCATGGTAGCGGTCTGCATCCGGGCGCTGCCGAATCCGCCGAATCCGTCCGGCCAGGGTATCCAGGCAGGCGGCCGGGCTGGAAAACAGGGATTTTTCCAGCAGGGTTTTGAAGAGCAGAACGCCACCCTGCCGGACCCGGTCAATTTCCTGAAATGTCAGGGCCGTCAGGCAGGAATAGGCGGATTCCTCTTGTGGACTGGCCGGGTGACGGTGAATATGCACCTGTCTTTCCGGGAATTTTCCCCGGATTTGATCGGCAATGTCCTTTTTGAAGCGCCGGATGAACAGGCCCTCGATATCCTCCGGGCCATAATTGGTTTCATCCCGGATGGCCGTGGGGTTCAGCATGTTCATGATGCTGGCAAAGGATTCCCGCCTGCCGTCATGGGGCGTGGCAGACAGCAGGATCAGGGAATCCGACCGGGACGACAGAAGCTCCGCCACCCGTGCCCGAAGCGAGCTGGTGCCGCGGCGGGCCACATTGTGGGCCTCGTCAATGACAATGACATCCCAGAATGCGGTTTCCAGATGGTTGCGGTATTCGCCGTCCTGCTTGACCGTATCGATGGAGATGATGGTTTTATCGTAATAATTGAAGGGGTTGTGGTTGCCGGGAATCTTGGCCCGGACCTGCTGAAGTCCGGTCGAATCCAGCCGCACGAGCGGGATCGAAAACCGGGCCCACAGTTCTTTCTGAAACTGGGTCATCATGGATTTGACCGTCAAGACCAGTAGCTTTACAAGGCGACAGCCGCAATCCGGCGGGCCCTCCCTCGGCGGATGAGCTCGGTCAACAGAATCCCGCATTCGATGGTTTTTCCCAGCCCCACCGCATCCGCGATCAGAATCCGCTGACGGGGCTGCTGCAGGGCCAGCCGGGTCGGATCGAGCTGAAAGGGCAGCACATCCATGGCGCCCCGGTGGCCGGTGCTCAACCGGGTGTCGGATGGTACGGTCTGACGTAGCAGGGCTTCCAGAAACAGGCGGGTGTCCCGGTAATACGGGGAGTGGTCCGGGGCCGGAACAGCAGCTTTGGGATCCACGATCTGAATCGCTTCTTCCAGTGCCTCGATCTTGTCGATGAACAGCGCATCCCGGCCCCGTACCAGGGGGGACAGGCCGGTGACGGCAATACGCTGTGCACCGGACCGGGTCCGGTCGATTTTTTTCACCAGCCATTCTTCATGGCGAACAATGATTCGGGCGCCGGGGGCCAGGGTGGGGGGCCGGACTTCTGTATTCATGGCGTGGCTTTCGATAGTGCCTGCCTGTTTTTATGCCCAGCGATGACTGATTTGTTATATGATTCCAATTATTTTAATTCGTAAGCAATTGTGTCGGCACTCAAGTCTTGTTCGTTAGGCCATGCTATACCGCAAAAGAAAGGTTTTCCTGTTTAAAATAATTTCGATCTTTTAATTCTTTAAATACACCTTTTTCAAGATAGGGTTTCACATCAAAAATCCCAGATCGTCCATCAGACAATTCTACAGACAGGGTATAATCATTATTTGCAAATACACTTTTGACCTTTAACATGTTTCACCTCAACGGCTCTATTCTATAAGGCTGTTGACCTTTAAATGATTATTCCATAAAAAATTGAAATGGTCGGCATGGTAACCTATCCTTTCAAGGGAATCTTCGACAACGCCGGAAATGTGTCTGTGATGCGGATGGGTTTTCGCTGAGCAAATCAACTTTCCGGGACAGATCAGCAGCAACATTCGTCAGATAGCTCCAGTCAATCCAGTCATCATGCCCTTCAATGGTATCAGGCACATCCTGCAAAAATTCCTCGTAGGTTTTATGATATTTTTGCTCAAAAACCCGGGTTTGTTTTTTATATGTCTCAAATTGTTCTTTAATCCCTCCTTCCGTTGCTGCACACCATTGGTACATTCCCTATCCGGTATCGCCCCTGTCCTGACCCTCGTTTTGGGGAAGAATGCCTACCGGGGCCAGGTTTCTTTGTCCATGGCGTGGTTTTTGATAGGTCCTGACGATCGGCCAAGCCCTTGCCTGCTGATCGACACTGCTTGCAGTGTATTCATGAGACGTTTCCTTCAGCCGATAAGATTTCTAATACCCCAGCTCTTTCAATATTTCAGAAAGTCTTGTCAATCGCTCGCTGAGCAATTCGTCGTCATTGCTCAAAGCCTGTTGGAATAACTTTATGTCGTCATCCAACCTTGGATTGCCCGTACATATCTCTATCGTCATCGCATCACCCTGCATCGCGACGCGTTCGATTAGCGTTTTGTTGGGATCATACAGTTTTTCGTAACGATACGCTTTAGTAGCAAAATACTGTTTCGCCCTGCAAACAAAAATTGCAAGATCCAATACCCGGTGAAGCGGTAATTCTTCAGATTGCCGCGACCACTTCTCCCCTGTATATCGCCACACTTTTGCGGAAATATCCACTTTACCCCTGTCGTTCCATTGTGCCAATCCCAACGAAAGTCCCTTGGCATCGGTGTTATTGGCGTATCTGCCATCAACATTTTCGTAATTTTCAGAAACAATCACGGGCTTATGTTTCAACGTTGCCGGTATTTTCATACTGAAAAAATCTCCTCTCTCAGTTAATTACTTATTTTGTCATTTACTAATTTAGTGAAAATTATCATGGAATCCGCTTATCCGTCAAGAAAAGATATCTTGTCAGAATCAATCTGTATTATACTTTGATTGGTCACAATCTGCGATTTTCCTGAAAAGGTTGTGCGCTGTATTGTTACAGGTGCTTTCACACAAAAAGACATGACGCATTTAAAATTCTCCGGTAGCCATGACATTTCTCCCTCATCCCTGCGACCTTTGCGGGCTTCCGGCCCGATTCGAGACCCTTGAACCGGCCATTTCCGAAAAACCGCTCCGGTTCTGCTGCCAGGGCTGCAAAATGGTTTACACCCTGCTGGTGGAAGCTGCGGACCCACAGCATCCGGAAGGGTTTCGAGAAACCGACCTGTTCAAACAGTGTCAGGCCGCGGGCATCATTCCCCGCTCCGAAACCGATCTGGAACAACCCGCAATTCCAAATGACCCGCAACCCGAAGATACGGGTTCACCCCATCTGATAACCGCCGATATGCGGATCAGCGGCATGTGGTGTCCGGCCTGCGCCTGGGTCATCGAGGCATCTCTGCGAAAGGCGCCCGGGATTTTTCATGCCACGTGTAACTTTTCCACAGACCGCGTCCATTTCGGCTATGATCCGGTTAAAACATCGCCGGACCGGATTGTCCAAACAATTGAAACACTGGGGTTCAAAGCGCTTCTGCCGGACCAGAATGCCCGGTCCCGGGAAAAAAGACAGGCGTTTGTCCGCTTTGCTGTCTGCGCCTTTTTGACCCTCAATGTCATGATGCTTTCTCTGGCCCTTTACTCGGGATTTTTTACAGAGCTGGCGCCGGCGGATATCCGGATTATCGGCTGGCCGGTTTTTTTGATGAGCACTGCGGTCATGCTCTATGGCGGGAAACCGATCTTTCAGAAAGCCTGGTACGGGTTGAAGGCCGGAGCAGCCGGAATGGAAGTTCTCATCGGCATGGGAACGTCAAGCGCCTGGAGTTACAGTGTCTTCAATTTCTGGCAGGGCAGTTTCCATGTATATTTTGACACATCGGCCATGCTGATCACGCTGGTTCTTTTGGGAAAACTCATCGAATCCCACGCCAAAGACACGGTTCAGGCAGATCTGGAAAATTTTCTGTCCCTTGCGCCCCGAAAGGTCAGACGGTGCAGTCCACTCTTTCCGAATGGTCATCATGAAACCATCGACCGGCTGTCTCCGGGGGATATTTTCATTCTGGAAGCGGGTGAAATTGCTGCGGCAGACGGCATGGTCCTGTCCGGTACGGGTGACATGGATGTCTCGTCCCTGACCGGCGAGCCGCTGCCGGTTTTTACAAATGCCGGTGATGCCATTTTAAGCGGCGCCAGACTCCGGAGCGGCCGGCTGACGATTCAGACCGCGGCCGTGGGAGCCGATTCCACCCTGGGGCAAATGATAGCGGTCATGGAAAAGGCCCTCAGCCAAAAAACCCCGCTGGAAGGCAAAACCGATTCCATTCTCCGCTGGTTTGTGCCGGGAATCCTTTTTCTGGCGGTTATAACCGGAACGGTTTGGTATCTTCTTGGAAAATCGGCGGAAGAAAGCCTGATACGGGCTGTCACTGTCATGGTGATCTCCTGCCCGTGCGCCCTGGGGATCGCCATTCCACTGGCCCGTGTCGCCGGAATTTCGATGGCCGGGAAAAAAGGGATTCTGGTGCGCGATTTTTCAGCCTTTGAAAAGTCTGACGCCATCACCACCATTGTGTTTGATAAAACAGGCACCTTGACCACCGGACACTGGTCCCTTCTGAATATCATCTGTCTGACATCCCGTGACGAAAGTCAGATTCTGGCCTATGCCGCAGCACTCGAAACCGATTCGACCCACTTCATTGCCCGGGAAATCAGGGACAGCGCCGCGAGGCGGGGAATCGTGGTGCCACAGGCCGAAGCCATCCATGACCAGGGTCGCGGTATTGAAGGCCGGATTGACGGCATATCCGTCAGGATCGGATCGCCATCCTGGATCGGGGCCGGTCAGGCGGATTGGGCGGCAACCGCTTCGGACGGAATGGAAACGGCCAAAACATCACGGGTTCTGATGCATATTGACGGCCAACCCGCAGCGGTTTTTATCTTTGGCGACACCATTCGTCCCACCTCGGATGCGCTGCTGACCGAGCTGCGAAAAATGGGCAAGGACCTTGTGATGATTTCCGGTGATGAAGCGGGTGCGGTTCAGTCTGTGGCCGATGAACTGGGGATTTCCAATCACAAAGCCGGACTGACACCCATCGAAAAGGCCGGGATCATTCAGGGGTTGATGCAAACGGGCAGGCATGTGGCAATGGTGGGAGACGGAATCAATGACGCCCCGGCGTTGGCAACCGCAGACCTGTCGGTTGCCATCCATTCCGGGTATCCGATCGGGCAGGCCGCAGCCGATGTCACCCTGATGCGTCAGGACCCGGTTCAGTTACTGGCGTTTTTAAGCCTGTCCCGGCGGGTTATCCGGAACATCGATCAGAATCTCTGGTGCGCCCTGATTTACAACATGATCAGCATCCCGGTTGCCATCAGCGGTCTGTTGAATCCGCTGGTTGCCGTATCCGCCATGCTGCTAAGCAGCCTCAGCGTCACCGGAAACACGCTTCGGCTGATTCGCCGGGAACACCATGAAGAAAAACACACTTCCGTGTATTCGACGGAAATACCAGTGGATATGCCCCGCGTTACATCATCAGATTGATGCTGCGATACAACAGCTTGGCACCCATATACAGCATGACCACTCCGGATAAAATGTCAGACTGACGCCGATAGCGTCGCATGATAGCGCCGACGCCGGTTCCCAGAAGCAACAACCCCGGGAGCGTTCCCAGGCCAAAAGCGCCCGTAATCATCATCCCCTGGAGCATGGATTCCGCGGGCAGGGCCATGGCAAAGGCGCCATAGGATAGTCCGCAGGGCAAAAACCCAAGGAGAAATCCCAGCAGAATCATGGAGCCCGGCTTGTTTTTTTCCAGGGCCGCAGCAAGGATGCGACGGAAACCCGGGATTCGGGTCGGCGTGGCGGCTGACATCCAGGCAGGTTCCGGAATCAGACCGATCCGGCTGACACCGAAAAAAAACAGGGCCAGACCGGCAACCAGTATAAAACCGATCTTGCCCCGCATCAGCCAGATTGCCGGATCAATGGACAGGGACGCGGCGATTTGGGGCAGACTTTTGCCGATGCCGGCCATCAGCGCCCCCACGCCGCTGTAAGCCGTGATCCGTCCAAAATGATAAAAAATATGTGCGGTGAATTGACCGGTTCTGCCAGGAAAGGCAATGATCAACGGACCGCACATGCCGATACAGTGGCCCGTGGCCAGAAGGCCAAGGGTAAACATGGAAACAATGTCCGATGGTTGCATGACGCTACGTTGCTTTCAATTCCCTGATAAGGGCGCCGATTTGATGCGGCCGGAATCACATTCTGTCGATGTTGTCACGCAACTGCGCAATCTCGATACCCAGGCTGACACATTGCTTGCCTTCAAGACACAATTCTGCATCACCGGGCTCCAGATAGGTTTTCAGCTCATGTCGATCTTTTTTCAGATCAACGACCCATCTTTGTTGAGACGCATCATACTCCACGGTAACATCAATGCCGCATTCGCCAATGTCCGGATAAATCTCTTTGATCTTTTCGCAAATCTGCTGTTTGTCGGTCATGGTACACCTCCTGTGAGTTTATGAAAAGGCCCATATCAAAATTTAAAACATAATCGACAAAACCGCAACCCATCAACCCGATGACCCACCTTGATGCACGCCGATTTTCACCAAAATGACAAAATGCCTGTCATGAGCCAATTCATATCTTCGTGCGTGAACGACAAGATCGCTCCGGGGAACAACGGACTGCATCCCCCATTTTTTCAAAGGGAGAAGGCAACCGGGTCGTCGCCCAATTTTTTCAGATCAGTTGACCATTGGCATACTTCAGGGTATAGACTTTCAGAAAATTAATTTCGCAAGGCAGCAGGGAGGGAATAGGCCTTTTCTCGGCCATTCCCGACCGATAACGCAGCGAAATTATTTTTCTGAAAGTCTATAAAAGGCTCATGAAAACCCGGTTCATCATTTCGACCATTTTCATATAGGGATAATTATGTGGAATCGAATCATGCGCGGCGTGACAGTTTATGGTCTGGCCCTGATAACGCTTTATATTTTCTGGTTTGTCGCAGGCAGACCCCGGACCATCCCGGAACCGGAAGTGGACTTCAAAAAGCGATTGCACAGCGTGTCCTATTCACCATTGGAACGGGGCCAGTCACCATTCGACCTTGCCAAAGGACTGACATTTTCGGAAAAACGGATCGATTCGGATATGGCCATGCTGTCACAGCGGTTTTCCGGTATCCGCATGTATTCGACAACCGGAATGGAACAGGTTCCGGCATATGCTGAAAAATATGGCATAAAGGTATTTCTGGGTGTGTGGGTGAACAATGATCCGGTCAATACCCAAAAGGAATTGCAGAAAGTCATCGAGCTGGCCAAACGCCATCGGTCAATCGTTCAGGCGGTTATTGTGGGTAACGAGACCCTGCTGCGCCGGGAGGTTACCGGCCCCCAGCTTGCCGCATATATCCGTCAGGTCAAAACGGCCCTGCCGGATGTTCCGGTCACCTATGCCGATGTGTGGGAATTCTGGCTGAAACATCCCGAGGTGGAACCCGCTGTGGATTTTCTGACCATTCACATTCTGCCCTACTGGGAGGATGATCCTGTTGCAATCGATGATGCAATCGCCCACATTCGGGACATCCGCAATCAGGTGGCGGCAACTTTTCCGACAAAAGACATCGTGATTGGTGAAACCGGATGGCCTTCCCAGGGCCGCATGCGGGAGTCCGCGCTTCCCAGTGTTGAAAATCAGGCGCGGTTCATCCGGGGCTTCGTCCATCTGGCAGAGCAGGAAAATTGGCGATACAACCTGATCGAGGCGTTTGATCAACCCTGGAAACGCATCAGTGAAGGGGCTGTTGGAGGATACTGGGGGCTGTATGATGCAGACCGGGTTGACAAAAACATCGTTTCCGGTCCGGTATCGAATTTCCCGAACTGGCTGACACTGTTTTTTGTATCTGCCGCGATGGTGCTGCTGACACTTCCCGTTGCAGCAGGAAACGCCCAAATGCCTGCATCCCGATTGCTGAAATATTCATCCGGCGTGCTGGCCGGGGCCATTTTGCTGACCATGCAGGGAAATCAGTTTTTGATTGTATCCCGAAACGCATTGGAATACATCTGGGCCGGGGTCGTTCTGGCCCAAACCGGCATCATCTGGCTGATAACACTGGATGCCATTGCATCAGAAAAGCCGCTGAACTATCTCTGCCTGAATTCAACCATTCATGTGATCCAGGACAGACTGCGCATCACCCAAACAGGCGTAAAAACAAAAACAGATCGCCGGGAACCCGCCATCCGGCCTGCCGTCATCTGGTTTTCCATCGCCCGCCTGGGTGTGATGATCTGCATGATGATTGCGGTTTTCAGCCTGCTCATCGATTCCCGCTACCGAAATTTCAATAATGCCGGATTCATTGTTCCGGCCATGGCCTTTGTCCGGCTATTTATCCGGGGAAGCCGGGCAGATGCACCGGATGCGCTCGAACGGGTCATCGCAGTCATTCTGATGGCGGCATCCATCGGAATTCTTGTCAATGAAACGCCTTTGAACATCCAGGCCGATATCTGGGTCGGTATCTGTCTGCTGCTGGCGTGGCCGCTCTGGCGAAACAACAGCGGAAGCACGCTTCGCCCTCTGGTTCCGTATGGCATCCTGATGGCTCTTTCTTATGCGGTTTTTGAAACATTCCGCATTCTGGTTCTGGATTCCAAAGCCATTCATGCGGCCTGCCTGAACCAGCCGGCCGAAACCATATGCATGATTCGATCCATTCTGTGCATGATGATTTATGATCAGGCATATGGCTGGGCAAGCCTGATCCTGACCGGACTGGCCGTTTGGCTTAACGTCATCTGGCTGCTTGTTCTCGCCATGATCGTCAGTCTGGGCAGCATGATCTTTCACAACGTCGATATGGGGGCCATTGGATTGATCCTGTCCGGTTTTGTTCTGATGCATTCAAAAACCGGACAGATCAAAGCCGGTCGGACTTGACCCGCAATATCCGATCGATGGCATGTCGGGTCAAATCCGGCTCATCTGTTTCGATTCTGCGCAGAAGGTCAGCCGCAGTATCGATGGCCGGTCCGCTGTGGCAGATCAGGATCAAATCGATTTCCGCCAGAATTGCCCGATTGACAGACAGGCTGAGATCATAATGTTTTGCAATCGCCCCCATATCCAGATCGTCTGTCATCACCAGACCCGTATAGCCCATTTGCCGTCTCAGCAGGTCTCTTGCAATGGATATGGAAAGACTGGCCGGCCACTCGGGATCAATTGCCGTATATAAAATATGGGACAGCATGATTCCGGCAACACCCTGTCGAATGGCGGCGGCAAACGGAATCAGATCAGTCGATTCCAGCTCATGCAGACCGGTTTCAAGGGTTGGCAGGTCCATGTGGGAATCCAGTACGGTTCGGCCGATCCCCGGAAAGTGCTTGGCAACCGCCATCATGTTGTTTTGCTGAAGATGGTCGATGACCACACACCCCATTTGGGCAACCCATTCCGGATCACGGCCAAAGACCCGTTTGGACATGATGCCGTCCAGATCCGGTGGAACCACATCCATCACCGGCGCCAGATCCATATTGACCCCGATTTCATTCAGTTCACGGGCCGTAATCCGGGCAAACCGGATGGCGTCCTCTGCAGATGTCATGGACGGATTGCCTTCAAATTCCGTAAAAGGCGCTTTCAAACGGGCCACCTGACCGCCTTCCTGGTCAATGGCGATAAACAGCCGGGGAATTTCATGTGTTTGAGCACAGGCCTGAATATCCGCGCACAGACGGGTGACCTGCTCTTTTGACACAATATTCCGGGAAAACAGGATGACCCCGCCCACACCGATATGACCAATCAGATGTTCCAGTTCGGCATTCATTTCAATGCCGTCAAACCCGACCATCAATTGCTGTCCACTGAGTTGTTTTTGTATCAATCCGTTTTTTGTCAAGCGGTTCCCCTCTGCATCGTGTTTGAACGGAAACTCCGGTTTCCGTATTTTTACCGTGAAAATGGAAAAACAGAATTCAGAAACTCCGTAGGAGCGTCCTGTTTGTAGAATGACGCATAAAAATTTCCATCAAGCCCCGTAGGGGCGGCCTGTCTATTCCGGTTACAGGCCGCTCCGATTGAGCTTGATAGGAATAACAGCATCAATTTCTACTAACAGGTCGCCCCTACGGGGCTTTTACAGGAAATATCATTTTCATGCACGGGGGCGAGCAAGCTCTTGATCATGAATGTTTAATGGAAGCCTGCATGCGGGATATTCTGAATTCTGACTCCTGAGTCTTCAGCAAATGGCTTTGATCATAATCCGGGAATTCATTTCCGTCAACAGCGGGTTTTCTGTCTGCGGGATGGCAGGAAATACGGCCAGCCGGTTGCGGGACCGGTTGGCGGATGGCCGGGTTGGAATGGCGGGAATCTGCATATTGACAGGATCGGATGGGCCGATCATTCCGGTGCTCAAATCTGGCGTTCATAATGGATGTCCCACAGTTGTCCCCAATGGTCCCTTCTTATGTTTTCCCTTGATTCGTTCATCCTCATGATTTACAGTTTGTCATAATGCAGGTTTGAAGATAACCGGAAAAGGAGCCAGCCGATGTCTCACTGTCATAGCACAATCATAAATGTTGAAGAAAACTTACACGGTCTCCTGGATCAGGTGGCGAATACCGGCATTCCGGTAACAGTTAAACGAAAAGGTAAGCTCATTATGATCTCATGTGCAGAGATTGATTCCAAGCTGGACCGCCTGGAAAAACATCCCGATTTTCTCAAAGGCAATCCCGATGATCTGGTGCATATGGATTGGTCGGATGAATGGAATCCAACATCATGATATATTTGGATACCCATGTCGTTGTCTGGCTTTTCGCCGACAAGGACATGCTGAGTAAAAATGCCCGCCTGTTTATCGAGGAGTCGCATTCGATTTTCATTTCACCGATGGTATTACTTGAGCTGGATTTTCTTTATGAAATTCAAAGAATCACCCGTGGTTCACAATCCGTTTACGATTATCTTCACGATCGAATCGGCCTTTCTCTTTGCGAAAAACCCTTCTCTGCAGTGGTACAAACGGCCTCCAAACAATCCTGGACACGAGATCCCTTTGATCGACTGATTACGTCACATGCAGCCCTTGATGAAAATATTTTGCTCACCAGGGACGAAATCATTCGAAGAAATTATCCTTTTGCAAAATGGTAGTACGGGCGACCTGTAATGCCAGGCATCGCAACAAACATCCCGCCATAG
>JBFXFK010000059.1:0-28771 GCA_050179135.1 Desulfatirhabdiaceae bacterium
ACGCGCGCGTTCGTTTTGTAAAATTCTGGCGGATAAACGGTTTCTGATCGATTCATCCCACCCGGATCAGCGAATCGGTTTTACTGTCAGTATCGGGGTCAGCTACCTGTTCAAGAATGATACGGTGGAATCCTGGATACAGCGGGCAGATATGGCCCTGTATCAGGCAAAACATCAGGGAAAAAGCCGTGCGGTTGGGTCTCCATGATGACACTTTTATGACGCATCATCCTCCCATCACCTGTCGTAACGCGTTTTTCAACTCCGTTGAGCGGTAGGGTTTACCCAGAAAAAGATCGGGACGTTCGGGATGATCACCGGGCATGACGTCAGATGCATCATATCCACTGGCCAGAATGACGGGAATGTCCGACGAAAGGCTGCGAAGTGCCGTCAGCGTCTCCCAGCCGTTCATCCGGGGCATGGTCAAATCGCAAAGGACACAATGAATTTCATCCCGGTGTTGCCGATACAGTGCCAACGCATCCATGCCATCTTTTGCTTCAATCACCCGAAAACCCATTCGCGAAAGCATCGTGCGGACCATGTTGCGTACGGCGGTTTCATCTTCAACCAGCAGTATCGTTTTCCCGTGACTGATCAACGGGGTACTGTTCATGTTTTTCGGATGAGCGGGGACGGCTTCGGCCGATACCGGTAAATAAATACAAAATGTGCTTCCCCTGCCCATCTCGCTTTGCACACTAACTGCACCGCAATGCGCCTGAACAATTCCCAAAACAACAGACAGACCCAGACCACGACCCGTGAACCTGGTGGTATAAAAGGGATCGAAGAGTTTTTCGATATTCTTTTCATTGATGCCGACGCCTGCATCCGATACCTCCAGGCAGGCATATTCTGTTTCATGCGGATGCCAGTCCAGCGGAAACCGGTGTGTTGACGGAATATCCGAAGGTGAAATTTTTTTGACGGACACATGGATGCACCCCGGACCTTCATCGATGGCCTCTCCGGCATTGCTTACCAGGTTTCCCAGTATCTGTTGAATCTGATGCATATCCGCCCTGATAATCGGACCGGAGGATGGCAAATCAACATCGAGTGAGATATCCTTCGGCAGAGCGTCCTGAAGTGTGGGCAAACTTTGGCGACAAACATCAGACAGGTCCAGAAGGTCACGTTTGCCAGATTTCTGTCCGATGTAGGTCAGCATCATTCCAATGAACCGGGCAGTTTTGCGGGCCGCTTTCAGGGCTTCGGTCATGGCGTCCCAATTATCCGATCCCGGCGTCATATCTTCCATGGCCATTTCCAGATTTCCGATCACCACCTGTAGCTGATTGTTGAAATGATGAGAAATTGCACCAGCCATCACGCCCAGGCTGTTGGCTTTGTGCAGCCATCGAAGTTTTCTTTCTGTGCGTTTACGTTCGGTAATATCCCGGAAAAAACTGACAAACCGGCAGATTTTTCCACCCATCCATGTTGCCGAAACCTCGACATCGATCACGGTACCGTCTTTTTTACGGTGCCGGGATTCAAAGAATTCGAACCCGTTGCGGATAACCCGTTCGATCCGTTCTATTGTTTCATTTGGTGTCTCCGTGACGTTTAAATCCCGGATATGCATGTGCAAGAGCTCATCCCGGGTATATCCCGACATGAGACAGTATGCTTCGTTGACGTCGATAATCCTTCCATTTGTGTCAAGCACCCAGAAACCATCCTGTGTGGTCTCCAGAATGCTGCTCAGATATCTTTCCCGCTCCTGCAACGCTTCTTCAGCACGAATCCGGCGCAGGGACACAGCCGCCATGTCTGCCATGGCGCCAACAATATCCGCGTCTTCTTCGGTAAAATCCGTGGGCTTGTTTGCCAATCCAATCACGCCGACAACATTTTTGTCGATGATGAGGGGCGCAAACATGACATTTTGCATCACCACATGCCCCGGTGGCATGTATTGAACCCACTCGCTGTTCATAAAATCGTTGTTATAAACCACTTTGGCTGTGGCATACGCTTCGGCCCGTAAACCGCGTATCGGCATGGGCAAATCGGGATCAACCGTGCATGCCAAATTACCCGACTCCAGAAACAGAACATCGTTTTCCATGCCATTGTGACTCAGCATGGCGATATAACCGGATACCGCCCCGGTAATCTCGCGGCACGTATCAAATATCCGTCGGGAAGATTCTTCAAATTGGGCGCATTCCATGACGGCGCGGGAGGCAGCGAGTAATGCCTGTGTTTCACGATCCCGGCGCAGTGCTTCTGACAGGGCGAATTTCAGTTCTGTTTCGGCCTGTTTTTGACCCGTGATGTCACTGACCGACACAAGAAGCTGGGACGAGTGATCCGGAAAGCGACAGGATTTGGGCATCGTCAGTTTTGCACCGGTGATTCTGACAAACCGCACCGAACCAGGGGCGGAAATCAGGCGGACATCCAGATTTTTTCCTTCCGGATGATTAAAAAAAGATCGGAATCGGGATAAAAACCAATCCCGATCGGAATCTTCGATAAATTCAACCAATGCTCTGGATAGGGTTATTTTGATGTCGGCATTGGTCATTTGCCGGAACATGTCACTGGCTTCCCGGATAATTCCATTCTGATCCAGCACCAGATAACCGATGGGCGCCTGGTGAAACAGAACTGCAAAACGGTCCCTGGACAAGGTCAGGCTTTCCTGGGTTCGGCGCAACTCTTCATTTTGAATTTCAAGTTCAATCTGATGCACCTGAAGGTCATGAAGCATTTTTTGAATTTCTTCAGGTGACATGCTTTTCATGTTTTCCGGCAGTCGGGCAACTTTTTCCCTGGCCTTCTCCCGGGCCATGTTATACAGATCGTCAAACGCGCCGGATTTGTTGTCCGAATCAGAAATATCTCCGTAACGACTTGTATGGTAATCCATTGATTAACCTCAAAATATATTTAAGGTTTTGCATTCTGGCAAGGACGAAATGGAACCACGAATGAACACAAATCAACACAAATGAATATTGTTTCTTATGGTTGGCCCGGTATTGGTGTTCATTCGCGTCCATTCGCGGTCAAAAAGGTCATGTTTCCTTACCAATCCCAAAAAAAATACGGTCCGTAACTACCTGTTCATGATGAACCGGTTCATCAAGGACACCGTCGATCCCGCCCTGCCCAATCCCTGTGAAAACGCCGTTCTAAAAAAGGTGTTCAAAGAGGCCAAGCCCGATCCCTGGGTCATTCTGGAAAAAGACACCGTTGACGAGATCATTTTCCAGACCACCAATACCCGGTCCCGTTTGATGCCGGAGCTGATGGCCAGGGGCTGCTTGAGAATCAACGAGGTGTTGAAGCTGCGACCTGCTGATGTCCAGGACCGCAAATTGGTTTTGAAGACCCCCAAAAGCGGCAAGGATGCCGAGGTGGCTTTCATCCCGGCCAAGGTGGCCGACAGGCTGGCTGAATATATCCGGCAGCAGGGGTTCAATCCGGATTGCCAGATCTTTGCCATGTCCTACACGTCAGCCAGGCTGATGGTGGCAAGGGCGGAGAACCTGGTGGGCATTTCCCTCAAACCACATGACCTGCGACGCTTTGCCGCAACCTACGCTTCAAGAGCTGGCCCCCCGATTGAAATCGTCAGCAAGATTATCCTGCGCCATGCCAATCTATCGACCACCCAGCGCTACCTGGGAAAGGCCAGCGACGCAGAGGCGCTGTGATGGATTGACCAGTTACACGGATAGGAAGCAAGGGGGGCGGCCAATCCAGACCATTCCCCGGCCTCCCTGATTCGGAGTCGAAAGCATAAGAACCACAATAATGGTTTCAGATTGAATAGGTAATCTGACGGTATACATTATCTTCGAGATCTCCGATAAAGGAGAGTCCAATGTCCTTGGAGTCAAATCTTACGACAATCCCCTCTACCTCGACACGGGTTCCATCTGCCAAATTTATGGCCCCGTCAACCCAGCCACTGATTTTTAAATTATTCTTGTGACAAAAGCGTAGCCCACTTCTGGATATATCCTTGATTTCGAATTCTACCCCGAGCGATCTGAATATCGGTCTTTCGGTGGCGGGGAAGATCCGACGCACATGCTTTCTTTTTTCTATTCCACCATGGAGCTTTTCCATAATTTCCCATCAACGATGAAGGTTTCGTAAAACTCAGGAAACATGTTGCAGAACATTGGTCCCGCGACATGCGTATCGAATGTGAAACCTGCACGGGCAAGGCCAAATGTTGCTGTATTTGCAATAAGTTGTAACGCGGAAATGAGCGGTGCGCGTCTTTTTGCGCACCCGCTCCATTGACAGGTTGGGTGGCGATTAGACCACTGGCTGTTAATACTCGCTTTGTTTCGATATCCTCCGATAAGAGCTATATCCATTACCTGCCGTGGCATCGTTAACCTATTGTGGGCGATATCCGACATTGTTCATGACATCCTTTACCCGTCTCATGCTTTTCCGTGAGGGTACGCCAACAGAGCTTGTTCACTGTATCCGTTGCCTGGCAATTTGCTACTCTCGATGTTTTATGCTTGCGGCAAAACGCTTTCCTTTCCTGCCAATGTCATTCGGAATTAGCTTTTCACCGCATTCGTATCTTTTGTCCAGAAATCTGCCAGTAGCTCCGCCTGGTCGAGCACTTTGTTAACCGAAACTGTGTATTCCCCTGTGCTCGGATCATCCGGTGGGTACTTGTATTTTCTAAGGATTCGCTTAACCAAAACCCGAAGTTTGGCTTGCACGCTCTCTTTAAGTTGCCAATCGATTGAGGTATTCTTTCTGACGCTTTCAACCAGATCATGCGCAATTTGCTTAAGAATTTGGTCGCCAAGTACCGCTTCTGCAGTCGGGTTGTCCGCCAGGGCATCGTAAAAGGCGAGTTCATCCATCCGTAGATTCAATGATTCACCCCTTTTATCAGCCTCACGAATGCTTTTGGCGATCTGAATCAGTTCCTCGATGATTCTTGCCGAATCAATCAGTCCATTCTGGTAGCGTTTGATGGCATCGGCCAGCATCTCCGAAAACTTTCTGCTCTGGACGAGATTTGTTTTCGACCGATTCTTGATTTCATCATTTAAAAGGCGTTTTAACAGTTCAAGGGCCAGATTCTTCCTGGGCATGCCCTGCACCTCGGCCAGGAATTCGTCCGAAAGGATGGAGATATCCGGCCTCTGGATACCTGCTGCATCAAACACATCAATGACTTCCTGGGAGATGATGGCATCATTGATAATCTGGCGGACGGCGGTTTCGATCTCCTCATCGGTACGCGTCTTGCCCTGCTGGTCAAACTTGGCGAAACGGGCCTTGATTGCCTGGAAAAAGGCCAGATCATCCCGGATGGCAAGGGCTTTGGGGTGCGGGACGGAAAGCCCGAATGCCTTCTGCAGCTTAACGACATTCTCCTTGAACCGTTCCTTGCCATTGCGAACCGTCTTGCCGTTCTTTTCATCCGTCCGTTCTGAAATGAGGTTAGCGGCATCCAGAATGAAATCAAGCTTTCCTTTCGGCTCCAGGTTGAAATATCGGCGGTAGTCGAAGGAACCGAACATGTCCACAACGATCTCATAGAGTTCCAGCATCCTGGTCACCGCTTCTTCCTGGTCATAGGCCAAGCGTCCTTTACCCTTGCTGTCGGTGTAGATGGCCAGGGCATTTTTCAGATCCTGGGCAATGCCGATGTAATCGACGATCAGGCCACCATCCTTATCGCCGAACACCCGGTTGACCCGGGCGATCGCCTGCATCAGGTTATGGCCGTTCATGGGTTTATCGATGTAAAGTGTATGAAGGCAAGGGGCGTCAAAACCGGTCAGCCACATATCCCGCACAATGACCAGCCGCAGCGGATCCTTGGGATCCTTCAACCGGTCACCGATGGCCTTGCGACGCGGTTTGTTGCGGATATGTTCCTGCCAGTTCAGGGGATCACTGGCTGAGCCGGTCATGATAACCTTGACCTGGCCCTTGTCATCATCGGCGTCGTACCAGTGCGGCCGAATTTGAATGATCCGGTCATGCAGCTCGACGCAGATCCTTCGACTCATGCAAACAACCATTCCCTTGCCGTCCGCCGCCGCGATCCGCTGTTCGAAATGGTTGATCAGATCGGCGGCCACCTGCTGCAAGCGCGCGGCGCTGCCCACAACCGCCTCTTTGCCGGTCCAGCGGGCGAATCGTTTCTGCCGCTCGGTCAGTTCGTCACCCTCGGTCACCTCTTCCACCCGTTCATCCAGAAGCTGTTGGTCTTCCTGGGACAGCTCGATCCTGGCGAGTCGGCTTTCATAGTAGATACGCACGGTCGAGCCGTCCTCCACGGCCTGCTGGATGTCGTACACATCGATGTAATCGCCGAATACAGCCTGGGTGTTCTTGTCTTCCTTTTCGATGGGCGTGCCGGTAAAGCCGATAAAGGTGGCGTTGGGCAGGGCATCACGCATATGGCGGGCAAAGCCGTCAATAAAATCATACTGGCTGCGGTGGGCCTCATCGGCGATCACCACGATATTGCGCCGCTCGGAGAGCAGCGGATATTTCGCTCCCACCTCTTCGGGGAGAAATTTCTGGATGGTGGTGAAGACCACTCCGCCGGAGGAGACGGCGAGCATTTTCTTCAGTTCCTCGCGGTTGGCCGCCTGTCCCGGCGTCTGCCGCAACAATTGCCGGCAGTTGCTGAAAGTTTCAAATAACTGCTGATCAAGATCATTGCGGTCGGTGAGCACCACCAGGGTCGGGTTACTCATGACCTCGGCGAGCACCAGCTTGCCTGCGAAAAAAACCATGGTCAGGCTTTTTCCGCTTCCCTGGGTGTGCCAGACCACACCGGCCCGCTTGTCTCCGGGGGGTTGCTCCATGGCATTGGCAAAACCGTATTTGGCTGGGTCTTCACGGATTTCAGATCCGATTTCTTTATCAAGAGGCAGGGCGGCTCGGATCGTGGAGAGGATGGCTCTATTGACAGCATAATATTGATGATAGGCAGCCACCTTCTTGATGGTCTTCTCTTTGGTTTTTTCAAATACAACGAAATGGCGGATCAAATCGAGCAGGGTTTTCTTGTTCAGCAATCCTTTGAGCATCGGTTCCAGGGCTGATTCCCGCCGGGTATCGACAATGGTTTCGCCGTCCCCGGTTTTCCATTCCATAAAACGGGGATATTCGCTGGAGATAGTGCCCACTCGGGCGAACCAGCCGTCGCTGACGATCAGAATGGCGTTATAGGTGAAAAGGCTGGGAATCAATTGCTTGTAGGTTTGTAACTGCTGGTAGGCCGCATGGACATCGGCATTTTCGTCCGTCGCGTTTTTCAGTTCCATCACCACCAGCGGCAGGCCGTTGACCATTATGACCACATCCGGTCGTTTCCGGTTGTGGTTTTCCAGGACGGTGTACTGGTTGACCGCTAAAAATTCGTTGCTCTCGGGAACGGAAAAATCCACCAGCCAAACCTTGTCGGTTCGGGCTTTGCCCTCGCCGACCGAAAACTTGACATCGATACCGTCGGTGAGCATTTGGTGAAAGGCTTCATTGTTTTCCAGAAAATTTACCGACAGGGTGCGCAAAACTTTTTTGGCGGCATCCTCCCTGGCTCCATACGGGATGGACGGGTTCAATCGATCAATGGCTACCCGCAACCGGCCCTGGAGCACGACTTCGGAATATTCCCGCTCCTTGTGTTCGCCTTCGGAGATCTCGGGACCAAAGGCGATTGAGTACCCGTTCTCATCCCGAAGAATGTCGAGGGTGATCTGTTCTATTTCGGATTCGTATAATCGGTTGGTCATGGCACCACCAAACTTATAATTGCATCTTTTTCAGTTTCAAATCGTGTTTGAAGCGCATCAAACGTATTCTCAGTACGAATTTTGACTGGTTCGTACCAATATTTTCCTTGTTTCCTGCCCTTATAGAAGCAGAGATAGGACTCATGGCCTGTTGCATCTTTAACAAAATGGAGGAATGGCGATAAACTGAAACATGTGGTATCCCAGACGACAAATAGCTGTTCTTGGCCAAGTCCGATGATGTAGAGCCTTTGTGTCTCGGTTAGGGCCGGGTTCTCATACTCCCGATTCAGAGCGTGTCCATTAAAGGTTTCGCAGCGGCAGGATGATGAAAAAGACTCGAATCGCAGAATCTTGCAATTTTCCAGAAAACGGGTCTTGGTGAGCATTTCCCTGAAAATGGGTGATACCTGTTGCAATTCACTTTCAGCCTGTTCACGGGTAGGCGCTGTGTGATGGGAAATATCATTGCGGATATCTTGCAGGCGCAGCAGGTCGTCACACAGGCTTTCATCAATTTCCTGAAACTTGAATCCAAGATTGTTGGTTTTGCTGTGAAGAAGAATCCCTTTGATATTGTAGATTTTCTGTTTGATGGCATCTGATAAGATTTTGGAGGTGTTGAAATGGGCGAAAATTGGATTACCGCCCGGGTCGAGGGAAACAAAGTGTTGCGCTGCTTTCAAATCGATACCCCTATGGCGGATTTCGCCCATAATCAAGGCATAGAGCACAAAAACAACGGATTCCCAGGTGTCTTTCAGATGTAATAATTTTCGAACCGGATCGTCCGCCCCTTGGCCACGTTCGGAGAGCCGGTAATTGTATGCGATGCAGGCCGGATAATAGTCGAAAACGGACTGTTTCAGGTCGTCAAATTCCTGCTCCAGAAATTCACTGAAAGCATCCTTGTAGGTTGGATTGGCAAGCTCGAACAGAATACGACTGCGTTGAAAAAGGATGTTGGCAATGACCACATCTCCCTCTTCATCCAGGGATTCATTGAATCGTTGGTAGCGCTGGTCTTCGTATTGCAGTTCATCGGTCATACTTCAATCTCTCCGGACATGAGTTTGGGGAGAATAGTATCGCGGGTTTTTGAGATCGCAACAGATAGTTGGTTGTTAAATACAATCTGTTCGAATAATTTGAAAGCGACTTTTTCATAATCACAAATCACATCAATAGGAGGAATAAGAATTTCTATGTTTGACAATATATTTTGATTTAATAAGGGCTGACCAGAGCCAGTCTTGTAAGTATTCAACTGTATTCTTTGTAACTGGATGAAACAAAAAATGGTTGTGTTTTCAATTTTTGGTTCAGCCATTATAGAATTATCAGTCACCCATATTTTTGTAAGTGGAAGATGCACGGACCCACAAAAGCTACCCACCCGTCCGATTACAATATTTTTATCAGTCGAGTTGTAGCTATTTGCAAAACCAATCATCCCATTTGCACCGTAAACTGGGTATTCATAAGTATCATCCCGTTCAGGAGAAGATTTACCATTTTTGAAACCAAGGATTTCACCCAATTTCCCAACCCGCCATCCCATTGGGACCAACCCCAATTCACTCTCCTGCATTTCCCCGGTAGCACCGGGAAACCGGAAATCCACAAACCACTCCTTGAAAATCGCCTGGGCGATGGCCTCCAGCGTGGCGTTGGTCTGGCGGTTCAGTTCGATCTTGTCGTCCAGTGCGGAGAGGATGGCGGCAATGCTGGTTTGGGTGGAGAGGTCGGGAACTTCTATTTCAAAATTCGAGAATGCTGCTTTATTTAGAATGGGAACCGCCGTACTATGGTGTGCTGTATTACGGAGTACATCGGAAATATTTGTTATCGAATAATATACGAAATCAGGATTAAATGAGGCGCTACAGATAATTGAGTTGAGCTGTTGGTTGGTTACGCTATCTTGCGTTGTCATAACAACTTTGCCCATATCTGAACCAATACAAGAGACACAAACCGCCTCGGGGGGTAATAAACAGTTTTTTACAGCAAGTTTACCTTGCTCTGAAAGATACCGTTCAGTTTTGTCTATTTTCTTCTGTCCAGTCATATCCCTTGGCGTAATAAATGGATATTTGGACCCAAAATTTTTATCATCCTGTGTTGATGGGGTTTTCCCAGTCACAACGCGCCCGAGTTCTCCTATTTTGAAAGTTTGCCACCTGTTATTATTCATCCGATCCCCCCAACTCCGCCTCAATCTCCTCCACCGTAGGCAAACTGGATTTAAGATTTTCCGGCAGCACACGTGTTAACTCATAATCCGAAATTCCAATGGGTTTGTTAATATCGCGTAGAGCGTATTCCGCCAGAATACGGTCTTTGGTCTGGCAGAGGATCAAACCGATGGTGGGTTGATCGTTTTCATGCCGAAGCAGATCGTCCACCACCGAGCAGTAAAAGTTCATCTTGCCGGCAAACTCCGGTTTGAAATCGCCCTTTTTCAGTTCGATCACGATGAAACAGCGCAGTTTGAGGTGGTAGAACAGCAGATCCAGATAGAAATCTCTGTCGCTGACTTCCAGATGATACTGCCGCCCGACAAAGGCAAAGCCGGACCCCAGTTCCAGCAGGAATTTTTCCAGATGCCGGACCAGCCCGGTTTCCAGCTCCCGTTCATGAAACGGTTCCTCAAGGGTCAGGAAATCGAACAGGTAAGGGTCTTTGAGAAGCTGGCGGGCCATTTCCGATTGCGGGGAGGGGAGGCGGACGTTAAAGTTGCTGACCGCTTTTCCCTGTCGCTCATGGGCACGGCCCTTGATCATGGCGGTCAGTGTATCCCGGTTCCAGCCCTGTTCGATAATCTGCCGCATATACCAGCGCCGGACCTCAAAGTCTTTGACCTTTTCCATCAGCAGGATATTGTGTCCCCAGGGGATTTGTACAATGAGCCCTTGCACAATTGACGGGTCATTTTTTTCAGGTAATTGTGCCGAGGGCTGTGGCACTTTTTCCACCGGAGAGTCCGTGCCATCCAATTTTGCAACAGGCTGTTGCAAAATTGATCGAATCCCGTATTCACGGGCAAACCGAATCATATATCCGATATTTCTTTCGGAAAAACCTTTTATCTCGGGCAACTCGTTTTTGAGGTCAAGCGCCAGCCGGGGAATGACGCCCGCACCCCAGCCTTTTTCCTGCTGCCGTTGATGGATCATGCGGCCGATGTCCCAATACATGGAGATCATTTCCACATTGACCGAAAGTGCCGCCCGGTTTTGGCTCTTATGGATCCGCTCCTTGATCTGGGCCAGAAGTTCGCTGTAAAAGACCCGTTCAGAACTCATAACCGATCCCCTTCAAATTCTCGCGGATTTGCGCCTCCAGCTCTCTACCTCTGGCAAACTGCTCCGCCAGTTTGGTGGTGAGGACCTTCATCTTTTCGTCAAAAGGGATGCCGTCATCCTCTTCCGCCTCGGTGCCGACATAGCGGCCCGGCATGAGGACATAGTTGTTTTTCCGGACCTCGTCCAGAGTGGCCGACTTGCAGAAACCGGGTTTTTCTTCGTAGGGCGAAAACTTGGAATCACCCTTAGAACGCCAGGCGTGGTAGGTGTCTGCGATCAGTGCGATGTCGTCATCCGAAAATTCCTTATTACGGCGGTTGATCATGGCACCGACCTTGCGGGCGTCGATAAACAGGATTTCACCGGAGCGGTTGCGGAATTTGCCGTTGGCCTTGTTGCGGGCCAGGAACCAGAGACAGGCGGGAATCATGGTATTGTAAAAAAGCTGGGCCGGCAGGGCCACCATGCAGTCGATCAGGCCCGCCTCGATCATGTTTTTCCGGATGTCGCCCTCGCCGCCGGAGTTGGAGTTCATGCTGCCGTTGGCCAGCACGATACCGGCGGTACCGCTGGGGCTGAGCTTATGGGCGAAGTGCTGCAACCAGGCATAGTTGGCGTTGCCTACCGGCGGCACCCCGTATTTCCAACGGTGATCGTCTCGCAGATGCTCGCCGCTCCAATCGCTGACGTTAAAAGGCGGATTGGCGAGGATGAAGTCGGCCTTTAGTTCTTTGTGTTTATCGGCAAGAAAGGTATCCCCCAGCTCGATTTTGGCATCGATACCGCGAATGGCCAGATTCATCTTAGCCAGTCGCAAGGTAGTGGGGTTGGATTCCTGGCCATAGATAGAGAGGTCCTTAATGTTGCCTTGATGTTCCGCCACAAAGCGTTCGCTTTGCACAAACATGCCACCGGAGCCGCAACAGCCGTCATAAACCCTGCCCTGGTAGGGTTCGAGCATGGCGACCAGGAGCTTGACGATGCTTGCAGGTGTATAAAACTGGCCACCCTTTTTGCCTTCGGCATCGGCAAACTGGCCCAGGAAATATTCATATACCCGCCCCAGCAGATCCTTGGCCTGATGGCCGCTCTGATTGAAGCCGATGGTTCCGATGAGATCGATGAGTTCTCCCAGGCGTTGTTTGTTCAGCTCCGGATCGGCGAAGATCTTGGGCAGCACTCCTTTCAGCGAGGGATTGATCTTTTCGATGGCGTCCATGGCTTCGTCAAGCCATTTGCCGATTTCCGGTTGCTTGGCACGATCCTGCAGATATTGCCAGCGGGCCTTTTCCGGTACGAAAAAAATGTTATAGGCCAAATATTCATCGGGATCCTCCGGATCGGCGCCCTCAAATTCGCCTTCACCGGAAAGCAGCTGTTCGTAAAGATCTTTGAAGGCATCCGAGATGTATTTCAGGAAGATTAAGCCAAGGACAATGTGCTTGTACTCGGCGGCATCCATATTCGAACGGAGCTTATCCGCCGCCGCCCATAGGGTTTTTTCCAATTCATTGTTTTCAGACATATATAGTCGGTCTCCTACGTTTAACACGATAACCCGGATTTTTTATCGGGCGTTTACCAAAGTTTTCGACATCATAAATAATTCTGTTATTCATGCTCTACATATAAAAAAATCACCCGAAGAACAAAGGAATTCAAATCTTCTC
The DNA here is from genome assembly GCA_050179135.1 of Desulfatirhabdiaceae bacterium. Lineage (GTDB taxonomy): Bacteria > Desulfobacterota > Desulfobacteria > Desulfobacterales > Desulfatirhabdiaceae > UBA4064. Next base: position 12,739 of record JBFXFK010000059.1, read on the forward strand.
AGTTTTAGTTTGTGATAATGATGACTTAGGAACAAAATCATTTCAATGCTCGGCTGGCGCCATTCAGTCCGGGGTGCTGTCACTTTAAATGGGGATGAATCTGCAGTTTGCAACATAGTATCCGATACTTTTCACGAGTTCACTTTGCCTTCAGAACCGTTGGTTTACGATATCCTTCATTTTCAACGATTTTCTTGGCCTTCATTCATGTGAAGCAGTGACAGCCTTTATGGCGCTGAGCGATCAGCGAAGCTTCCTCAGCCATGGATTGGCGTGATTTTCTTGTTTTTCCTTTGCCAGCCATTTCTTCTCGTTTTGTTCGATGTCCCTTTGCCTGCTGACAGAGTAATTCTCGCTCAGCCATCGGTATCCGCCACCAATCACGATATCCGAGGTGTGCGCCAACATTTGCTTGACCTGCATTGCGTCAATTGGCGCGAAACTTGCCGAGCGAAGCGACAGCAAGTTTCGTGACAATAGCAATGTCAGGTCGAAGCAGTTGTTAGCCGCTTTCTTTTATTTAACTAATGAATACAACTTTCCGTCACGGGGTTTATCAGAAACATTGGGATGAATAAATGCCCTTCTTAATGTTCCTTCATATTCAAGTCCAAGTTTAAGCATAACTTTGCCTGATGCATCATTATCTATGTCATGTGTTGCCCAAATACGATAAATACTTGGCATTTCATAAACATATTGAAGAACAGGTTTCATTGCTTCGGTCATAATGCCTTGGTTCCAGTATTTTTTGGCTAATACATAGCCAAAGTCGGACTGAAAACCATTAAAACGAAAATCAATCATCCCTATAGCTTGTTTATCTTGTTTATGATAAATGATGAACTTCAATCCTGATTCATTGTTACAATATGAAATACAAAAATTAATCCATTCTATTGTTTGCTGCAGACTTGAATGTGGCTTCCAGACAAGATACTTGGTTACTTCGGAATCTTTGGTGTAATTATTAAAAATATCTTTTGCGTCTTCTTCTTTTGGAAAGCGAATTATGGTTCTATCTGATATAAACATCATTTGATTAGCAATCCTATTTATAACTGTTAGATTTCGATCTGAGACAAAAGAATATCTTTCTTGAGTCCATTCCATTGAACAAAGAAGTAACGGAATAACAATCCAGATATGCTACTTAAGTAAATACTATAAATGAAATGGTTTTTGGTAATAATGAGGTAAAAAGCAATTACAAGGATTGAAACTGGTAATGTAAGATAAATGGTACGCAATACATGCCAGTATTTAATTCTCTTTTTTTGCATTATTTATCATTATTATTTCATCTGAATTAAGTTTCATTTTTTTCTCCTCGGCCCGAAGGGTCCGGCTAACGTAGAGGTAACCAGCCGCCTTGAGAAGTTCGCCAAGAACCACTCACGTTCTGGCGGTCTGGTTAAGCGACTTGTTAGCCCAACATGCTGGATTAACTCTCTCTTTTTAAAATGATTTAAAGGACTATATTACAAAACATGGGCACCTTCACATCATTATTTAAGATTCAAGCAAGTGACAAAATACTGCAATATTTCTTGAAACGATGGTATCAAGAATAAGTCTAATAACTCTTTAAAGCCTTTGTTAAAAACAATAATCATTTTTTTTATTGTTGAATCAAGCCACAAATGTCCTTTTGGGGTAGTCAACCACCATAAAGCAGCACAATTTAAGACAATTGTTATCCAATATGTAATTTTAAAAGATAATTTTTTAGATTTATGCCTTAAATAGCTTTGGGCAATGGAGGCAGCAGGCCAACCGCCAGCTAAAGATAATATATGCAAGGTATTTTCAGCAGTTCTCCACTTACCTGATTTGGCGGCTCTTTTATCTTTTGCATAAGTTAGAAATGTAATGGGACTCATTAATGCATATAGGTAAATAATTTCAACAGGAATAAATTGGGAATCGAAAAGAAAAAACAAAACATATGCAAAGATCATAAAAAGGACAATAGAAAATAATCGTTCTCTTAACGGCAAGTTATTTTGCTTGTTCTCATCTAACGGAGAAACTTTCACAGCACATTGACGACCCCTTGAGTCTGTGGTTGTTGCATATTGCACACTCATGCCATGAACCGGTCTTTTATATTTTTTGCTGAAATCATTGATATGAATAAATATAGACTCCGTCCCTGACTCTGGAGTTATAAAGCCAAAACCTTTTTCATCGTTCCAATTTGAGATCGTACCAATCTGATTATTCATTTTTACCAAACTTAACAATAAGTTGAATGATTAAACTTTGCATAAATTTGCTCACGCTGCACGGTTGAATACTTATCAAAATAATGCTGTTGAACAAAAAAGGGCTAACGACGTGGGTCAGGGGCGCTTGGAGCAACGCGGAAAGCGTCACCTGCACCCGCTTGTTATTTTATGATTACAGTGTGTTGTAACTTATTTAAATGCCGGTAATGGCATTAACGATTCAAGTTTGAAATGACCGCCGGACAAGCGAGCCGCCCTGAACGAGACAGCCGGATGAAGGCACGAAAACATTCGATACTGTGAGCCACCCAGATGAGCCATTTCATTTCTTTTTTGAATTAGCGTTTCAAAAGAGCAAAACCAAGCATTCAATTGAGTGATGAGGTTCTTGGTTACAATTACGCTGCCGACCATGAAATCACTTATCTTTCAAATGCAAGAATAAAATAATAATGCAAACATCTGCGGCTTGTCCGTCAGCATGTTTTTGTTTAATATTTTCATCTTTCTGTTGCATAAATTCAACAAACACCATATCATCTACTCCCAGGTTTTAATTTCCAATCAGATGTCCATGAATCATTTATCATTTTTGGTTTCGTCATGGCCCAGTCGACATTACATAATTATGATGTTTATCAGCCGCGCAATCCTAAGGCAAGCGCATATTACAAGTGTGTCGAAAATCACTTTGAAGAATTAGAGCGGGCCTGGGATGACATGTATGCATCCCGGTACGGCTTCTGGCGGACATATGTCATGACGGTGATTTATAGATATCTTGACTGCGGTGATCTCCATATGGGATTTGCCAGGGTCCGTTGTGAAGAGTGCGGGCATGAGTATCTTCTGGCATTTTCTTGCAAACGTCGGCAATTTTGTCCGTCTTGCCATCAGAAACGGGTGATTGAATATGGCGAATGGCTGTTGACGGAGGTGTTGAAAGATGTCCCTCATCGGCAGTGGGTTTTCAGTATTCCTAAAAGGCTGCGGATTTATTTCCTATATGACCGAAAACTGCTGGCAAAACTGTCGATCTGCGCCTGGAAGGTGATGAACGTAGCAGTTGCTACAGAAAGCCTTATCATTTTGTGTTATTAAGCTGTAAAGGTTTAATAATGAATCTTCTATATATAGGTGGAGTATGACTTGTTTATGTAAAAAATTAGCTGGCAATGAAATTGAGCTATCACCAATTTGCATTGGCAGCCTATGGATATTCCAAAACCTTGCCCCGGAAGACATTGAAGCACTCGCCCAAAAAGCCTTGAGAAAAAAAATGGTAAAAGGGCAAACATTATTTTTGCAGAGTGATTCAGCCGACGAGGTGTTTCTTATCAAAGGTGGACGTATTAAACTCAACAAAGTTCTTGAAGATGGCTCTGAATTGATGCTCGATATACGGAAAGCTGGTGATTTTTTAGGGGAGGATATGTTCTCGGAAGAAGGCCGATATCCTGTCAGTGCCGTTTGTATGGAAGATACATTGACATGTGGCTTCAGCCGAAGCCAATTTGAAAAATTGGTGATTAAGTATCCCAAATTAGGCCTTCAGGTCATTAAAAATCTCAGTGAAAGGATTTCCTCGCTCACAAGCCGTGTAGGCAGCCTTTCGATTACAAACATTGAAGATCGCCTCTATCGGGTCCTGAGCAACGTCGCTAAAGAGCATGGGGCACAAAGCCCTTTAGGGGTTGTGATTCAGTTTCCTTTGACCCACGAAGATCTTAGTTTTTTAACTGGTGCCCATAGAGTTACTATTACCCGGGCCCTGAAAGCACTGAAAAAAGCAGGGAAAATTATTCTTGAAGATAGACGACTCATCTTGCCCGCCTTAAAAATAGCGTAATATTTATTTTGCTTTTTAAATTTGTATTAAATCTGTTGAGTTGCCCGATTTTTATTTAACTATCTTGGAATTTTTTTTGATATTGTAGCAGTTGCTACAGAAAATTTGTCTCCACGGTCGTATAATGCAAATAAGTTCAAATATAATCAGCAAAGGAAAATTAAAAATGCAACCACAAATTTTAGGAATTTCTGGCAGCCCAATTAAAAATAGTAACACAGACCGACTGGTTAAGGCAGTTCTTGACAGCAGCAGTCTGCGATCAGAATTTGTCAAATTAAGTAAAATCAATGTGCGGCCATGTATTGCCTGTCTCGGATGTACAAAGGACAACATCTGTAAACCCAAAGATGATTTTCAAGAACTGGCTGAGAAAGTTAAAAAAGCAGATGCAATTGTTGTGGGTGGATATGCACCTTATGGTTGTGTTGATGGTTTTACAAAGGCATTTCTTGAAAGATTATTTTCTATGCGACATCAAAATGGCCTTAACCGGGGAAAGTTTGCTGTTGTTATCGCATCAGGAATTGGCCGGGGTGCACCCGGACTTGAAGAGACAAGCAAACAGATTGAGCACGCTTTGACGATGGAGGGAATGGAGATATTGGGTAATCTGAAAATTACCGGCAATACAGAATGTCTGGTCTGTGGTTTTAGTGAAACCTGCCCGATGAGTTCGCTGCCCTGGGTATTTGGGGATGACACAACCGTCACCCCGGATAAATTTTGTAAAGTTGAGGACCAGTCAGAGATTTGGGATAAAGCCAGTCTATTAGGTCAGGAAATTGCCAAAAAAATAAAAACCCAGGTCTTAATGTAGTGAATCCGAATAAAGCCTGTGTGTTTGACGTGTATTAAATAATAATATCGAGGATAGCAAATGAAGGCAATCGGCATTAGCAGCAGCGGCAGAAAAGCGGCATATTCAAAAATTATTGTGAAAGATATACTTGAAGAATCGGGTGTAGAATACGAAATGCTTCACCTTGCTGCATTAAATATCAAAGGGTGTTTAGGGTGCCTTAAATGTGCAGATACCAATAAATGTATTCAAAAGGATGATTTTCAAGGAGTCATCGATAAAATAAAGGATGCTGATGCGCTTGTTTTTGGCGGTGGGAATTACTATGGCACTTTGAATGCTATAGGGCACGCATTCTGGGAAAGAACATTTGCATTAAGACACCGCTCAGTCTTTCCATTTGCTGGAAAATTAGGAATTGCTGTTGGGCTTAATCGGGATAAAGACAAAAAAGAAGCAACGTTCTTCATTGAAAAAATGATGCTTCAAAACAAAATGGCCGTGATTGGAACATTTACTGATCCTGGTCATCAACAATGCTATGATTGTGGCTGTGGCCATGATTGTGCAGTGGGTAATGTATACGCCCACATGGGTCTAACGACTGCTGAAATTGCCCAAAAAAATCGCCCGGAAGAATATGGCAGCAATGCGCAAAAAGAAGCCAAGGCAATCGGGAAAATATTAGGGTCAATCTTAAATTCAAGAAAGTAGTTCCGACAAAACGATAACAACAAAAACAAATTTAAAACGGAGGTTACAGCATGAAAGTATTAGTGACTTATTTTAGCCAGAGTGGAAACACAGAAAAAATAGCCAAAGCCATCTGCGAAGAAGCAGCAAAGGCCAGTGATGCCGACTTGAAAAAACTTGAAGAACTCACCCCCGATATGGTCGCTGAATACGACTGTATTTTCATGGGGTCGCCCCTGCACTCCGGCAGCCTTGCCACTCCGATAAAGGAATGCCTGAGCGTTCTTAAGGCAACTTCCGGCCAGCAGATGGCCGGTTTTATTACCCATATGGCCCCAGCCTATCCTGAACAGGATATGGACGCTTTTGCAGAGCCCATGAAAGCAGCATGCAAGGAAAAAGGCATTGAATTCAAAGGGTGTTTTGACTGTCAGGGTTTTTTGGCTGAATCCATGCACGGTCCGGTTCAGAAGAAACTGAATATGAAAGATGATCAGTGGGCGGAAATGATCAAACAGATGACCGGCCGTCCCAACCAGGACGATGTGGCAAATGCAAAAGCCTTTGTAAAAAGACTCTTTGCATAAAAAAGGACGCCGCCAATCCTGCGCTTTCGGTATTACGGTATTTCAGGGAGGAATTTGAAATTCATGTGACATAAGAAAAATGTGGCAAACGCCAAAGCGTGTGCAAAAGAAGTTTGGGGATAGTCTTTAGCTTCCAACAAACTGAGTCTCAAAATCCATTAATATGGATTCCGTTTGTTGGAAGCTATTTTATATACAGGACTCCTGATTCCTAAATAAAATCAATCTTGTTAAGCAGTATGAATGTAATACCTATCAGGAGTCACGAGTCCTAAGATTGAGGAAAGAGATGGTCATGGCTAAGAAAAAAATAATTGCCTGCGAGGTTTTCATTGATGAATTGCTGGCTGTTTTACCGGAAGCTTATAAAGATATTGACATTACCTGGCTTGATCCAGGGCTGCACATGGATTTAGATAAACTTAAAATGACCTTGAAACAGGCAGTCAGGGATGCCGAGACAGAAGGGGCTGATCCAAGATTCCTTTTTGGGAATGCTTGCCATCCAGATATGTGCCATATTATCAACAACCATGACGGGAACATCCTTGGAGCCAAAAACTGTATCGAAGCTTTCTGCCATGAAAATATTGCGGAATTAGAAAAAAATCGCACAATAGTGATAACACCTGGTTGGGTCCGTTTTTTTCCCAAAATTATGGCGATGGCCGGTTGGGATGAAGTGGATGTTCGCCAGAATTGGGGTCATTATGATCGAATTTTGTTGATGGATACGGGCATCAATCCTTTGTCTGAAGAAGAAATTCTTGCGTTTTATGACCTGACACAAGTGCCAATTGAGATACAACCGATAAGCCTTGATCCTTTTCGAAAAAAATTGGCTGAAGTGCTTCGATAACCCAATGGTGAAACACAAACAGTATGAAAGGTCAGAGAAATGAAAAACACCTTGATATCAAAACAGCAATGCACGCCCTTTATCCAGACAGCAATAAAACTTGGTGCAAGTTCTTCCGCCATACTATTGTCAAAAAACATTGGGGTAAAAGATAGCTTGGCTGCATTGTGCAATGGAGACTATACCTGCCCGAATTATGGTCTTGGCGCAAGTTGTCCCCCCAATGTGGAAGGCCCTGCAGAATTTAGAAAGTGGCAGGCACTGAGCCAGTATTCCATTATAGTGAAAATAGAATTACTCTCATCAATCATGTTTTCCAATGAACGAAAGGACGTGATGCGGCTGCTTCATCAGATAGTGGCAGGTGTAGAACAAAAAGCCATCGAAACAGGTTTCGAAAAGTCAAAAGCTTTTGCTGGTGGATCATGTAAAGATTTGTTTTGTGATGACCAGGAAAACTGCTGTGTTCTATCAGAAAATATACCCTGCCGCCATATAGAATCTGCCCGTCCATCTATGTCAGGGTTTGGTATCGATGTCACACAATTGATGACGTCCTGCGGGTGGTCAGGCCAGATAGCGAAAAAATCAGATGCCTTCGATAACGAATCTACAAGCTGGGTGGTGGGCCTCATCCTGCTTGCCTGAAAGTGTAACACTACCCATAAGTTTATCAACAAAACCATTTAGGAGAATATCAAGTCCCTTTCAAAATAATGAAAAAGGAATCAACTGACATGACGACAAAAAATAAACTCACTATACTGTGGACCAATGACAATGTGATTACATCAGAAAAAATGGTCTTTATGTATGGGATAAACGCCAAAAAAAACAACTGGTGGGATGAAGTCACCATCATAATCTGGGGCGCCACCGCAAAGCTGGTAAGTGAAAACAAGCTGATACAGGGTCTCATCGAAGAAGCCAAACATGAAGGGGTGCATGTCTCCGCCTGCAAGGCGTGTGCAGATCAACTCGGTGTCACGAAGATACTGGAAGACCTTAAACTTGAAGTCATTTATCAGGGCCATCCTTTAACTCAAATTCTTAAAGATGACGAGAAGTTGATAACAATATAAATATCTGGTGGACATTAATTGCCCGCTGCAAAATAAATCCCATCAAACAAACACATTGGAGGTCGGTAATTTCCCTTTAAACTTTGACGATTGTGCGCCTAATAAATCAACTATTTCTGTGTCATCAACCGAAGCACAAAGAACTCCAACTTTTAGGGGGTCATGAGACTTAAATTCGGGTTGTTGACGTATTAAACGTTCTCCCAGTTGGGTCAAATTTCTTTTAGTCAAACTCATTTTTTGAGAAGATCCATCACCTGCTCCCTCATTCTCAAATTGCAATCTATTTATAAAATTTTCCTCGATATCATCAGGAGAAATTTCGTTTGAAAAAAGCACATGATAGTTGACCTTTCGGTTCCATTTTAAATCATTTTCTTTACCGATTATGAGTTTGTTTATTCTAAATTCAATATTAGGGAACACAAAAATATTTTTAATCTTTAATATTTCATCTTCATCAAATAACTCTTCTAATTTAGCATTGTTGCTCAAATATCCATTTTGGATTTTTTTATATCCGTCAATGAAGTAATAATCTGTTATCCCTATTGCAACGATATTTTCTTTAATGGCTGTTTTGAATAATTCGGTAACATATTTATCCCAATCTTCATCAAATTCATTGTACAAAATTGAAGCAGGAGTATGAATATGTAGATCCCATTTGCCCCATTCCGAACCTTTTGGATAATTATTCATTTTCTACTTCATCGCCTCCTAACAAGCTTGGAAAGTATCATAACAATACATTGAACAGTTGTGTTCAACATGATGGATTTTCATAATTGCCAATAGATCAAAAAAAGTTTATTAACAGAACTGTTTAATATTATGTGAAAAATGAAGTTGTTCAATATCCATGATTTACTGTTAAGTGGTTTTCCGTCCAATCCCATTACTCCCGATTCCGCCCTCGATATAGGCCAGTTTTAACTGAATTCCTGAAAAACGATCCATCTCACCCGTCCACCACAAATGCTATAAAAAATGGCTCCGGTATTTTTTGGGTTTTGCAGCAAATTTATGTCCCTGATTTCGCAACCCTTCACAAAACCGATATCCGGATTTGGATGTCCGGAATGCGCCTGATCTCAATGGAAAAACAACCATGTTTTAATCCATTTGCCTTCCAAGCCGTATGAATAAGGAGGCCGGAAGCATCCTGGATTTTGAACTGGCACGGCTGGTGGAATCCACTCCGGTCCCTTCATGTTGAGATAAAAAGGCGGTTTTGATTGGTTTGTGAGGAACGACGTTGGTACTTTCTGTACTTTATTTTATTACACCGAAATCATATTAAACTTCACATGCCCAAAGCCCTGCCAGTCTTCCATGCGGTTTATATGTTTTCAGCTCAGGGTCAAAAGGTTGGGCATGCAATAGTGACGGGTATTGATTTATTGATTGAGTTCACTCCTCTATCTTTAACCCCTTCCTCAGATAAATGCTTTCAAACTTTCATTCAGATCGACTTTGAAAAGGAGGAGGGATAAACGGTTACAATCCTCCCGATCCCGGTCAACCGCGAAGATGGTCGATGCGCTAACCTCCGGGTCATAATATGGTTCAAAACTACCGGCGCGGCCGTCCGGGTTATCCTGTCATGAATCAGCAATACATCAATTTCAGTTTCAATATCAACTTACGTTTTCCCCAGAGCGCGATTACGCCATGTCGGAGATCCGACATGGCGTAACTAATTGATAAATATCAATATAATGCTATAATCAAAAAGTTTTGCCCGTCATTTTACAACCTCCCGGTACATGCCTGAACGGCTGCCATCAACCCGGACAATGACGACCTGACCAGATCCGTTTCATCCGCTGTCCACTCCACCGGATCAGCAGAACTCAGTTTTTCCTGCGATTTATTTAGAATCTCACAAGGCCGCAGCCCCGGTCCCAGCCTTTTGCCGCTCTTTCCGGCCAGCCTGCTTTGTATGAATCCTTGGGGACTGGGGCGTTCGTTCTGAACGTACATAAAAAGAACGTCCCGTCCCGGATTTCATCCATGTCATTGAATATCTTTGGAAGGCTGGCAGAGCTTTTTTCCAAAATCCGGAACGGCACTGGAGCAACGGGTGCGTCACCGGATTCTTGAAGTGCTTCGGGGAAAAGCCGGCCTTGTATCATGTGGAATGCGTCGCAGTGCGACGCGCCGAGGACTTTCCGCCGATCTTTTTCAATCAAATATGGTTTAAACGATATCGAATTCAACATAAGCCCCGTAGGGGCGGCCTGTTTGGAGCAATTGGCATGATTTTTTCATTCAAGCTCCATCGGAGCGGCCTGTTCCGCTAATTCTCAAGCTCCGACTTGGGAACCGATGCCCATGAAGCTCTGCTTCAAACCTTTTCCGGACGTTCCGATGACACGGGAAGCTGGAGCTTCCCGACTGTGTTCCCAAGCTGGAGCTTGGGAACCAGCGGAATTCAGTCAATTTTAAGTTGCTTCCATAAAATGCTTGCCATGACAATAGCCTGGATTACAAATAACAGGACAGCAAGAATAAACCCCCACTTGGCAGTCATGCGTTGGCGGCGGGGTTCGAGAGTAAAATAGGAATGGTGATTGGCCGCAACGAAAAGCAGATATATGACATTGAGTATGCCACCCACGATGAATCCGCACATTGCGATAAGAATATATCCAAACCCGTCCATGCAGCCCCTGTAAAACAGGGCTTGCCGAACAGCCGCGACCAGAAAGGGAACGGCAACGACTGTAAAAGGTATGAATCCCAGATATGCTCTCATCTCATTTGTTGGCGAACATTCATAGAAGCCTGTTTAAAGATTATATGCTTTGATCGGTCACAATTTGCGAGTTGATATCCCTCACTCCAGCCCTCTCCCGCTGGAAGAGGGCATTACAGTAAATCGCAATTTGTGACCGGCCAGAATAAACATCACATCGACACGGGAGGTTTCACTGAACCGGATACCCGGCATTGATCCAGGCTTTCATACCGCCGGCCAGACTGTGCACATGGTTGAATCCGGCCTGCTGCAGAAAACTGGCGGCGATGTTGCCCCGATATCCCATGCCGCAGGTAACGATTATCTCCCGGGTTTTTGGAATATCCGGTGGTTGCTTCAGCAACTGTGTCAGTGGCAGGTGCTGAGCCACAGCAATTCTGCCGGAATCCCATTCAGCCCGGGTTCGAACATCCAGAACAAGCGATGATCCGGCTTCAATTTTCTGATTCAGGAGCTTTGCCGAAATCTGCCATAACTGATGGATGTCATAACCGGATTCCTGCCAGGCTCCAATCCCGCCATCCAGATATCCGATGATATTGTCATAGCCTATCCGGTGCAGTTGCAGACACATGGCGTCATATGCGGTTTCATCGGTCACCACCAGAATGAGATCATCTGATGGATCAATGACCATGCCGATCCAGTTGGCGGTCTGTTTGGCCAGGCCGATATTGATACTGCCCGGAATATGTACCCCGCCAAAGGCTGCCGTATCCCGTGTATCCAAAATGGTTGCACCATTTTCCATAACCGTTTTGAACTGGAAAGGGGACAGGCTTCGGGTCATGGGACAGCGTTCCAGCAAAGGGGCGCCATTGATGTTGGTCTGAATGATATGGGTAAAGCTTTTGGGCCTTTCCGGAAAATTCTGACCCAGTTGATGGAGGAATGTCTCCCGATCGAGGGTTAACACCGGGTTACAGGCTTTTTCATAGCCGATGGTCGAACTGGATTTGGCGCTCATGCCCTTGCCACACAGGGATCCTTCGCCGTGAGCCGGAAATACTTCAATCCGCTCCGGAAGCATGCCCAGCTTATTATACAACGAATCATACAGATTGGCCGTCTGCTCTGCGATCCGTTCCTGCCCCGCGAGATCCGGCCGCCCGATATCCCCCACAAACAGACAGTCACCGGTCAGAACCATCCAGGCTTCGGGGCTGCGGGCCTCATCGGTTACCAGAATCGACAGGGAATGGGGCGTATGGCCGGGCGTTTTCAAAATTTCCAGCCGGGTTTTGCCAAAATAAAATCGATCGCCTTCATGGACCGGCTTGAATGAATAGGTGGCCGGCGATCCGTCCAGAAGATAGATGTCGGCCCCGGTACGGGACTTGAGTTCCATGTTGCCACTGACATGATCGGCATGAATATGGGTTTCAAAAACATGCGTGATTTTCATCTGGTTACGATTGGCGATGTCAATGTAGTCCTGAACATCCCGCTTGGGATCTACCACACACGCGATCTTTGCCTGCGGACATCCGATAACATAGGACAGGCACCCCATACCCTCGACGACAACCTGTTTGAAATACATGGTTTACCTCCGTGGTTGGTAACGAACTGCACAATAATCCGGATTGTTGTACACAGCCGCATGCGCGGCAGAAACATAAAATGGGTTAAGGGTCAACGGGATACAGGCCGCTATCGTGTACCGGAAATCTGACCTGATGCGTCGGCACCGAAAGCCTGCGGCCGAGACCCCAAATGCTCAGCAAGAGAAGGGTTCCACCGAACCACTGCCAAATGCCCAGCCGTTCACCAAGAAGGAGTGCCGCCAGCATCACGGCGGTGAGCGGCTCGACCAGCGTCGCAACCGTCAAGGCTGTCGGGGTTAGCCGTGCAGCCCCCCAACTGAATGCGAGCAGAGCGAGTGCGGCAGTCACTACGCCAAGGTAGAGAAACCAGGCTTGTGGTGGAATCCCGGTTGGCCAATGAAGTGGTCGGTACATCGAGGAAAGGCTCATGACGAGAGCCGCTACCACAGTCAGGCACGTGGTTGCCTGCCCGGCACCGAGCCTGCTCGACAGGCGTCCGCTGATGAGGGTGAAACCGGCATAGAGAATCGCGGACACGATGGCATACGAAACGCCAATGATCAGGTTGCGCGGATCTGTTGCACCGGTTCCGGTGTCGTGGCGAAAAACGATCAATATCGTTCCGACCAAAGATGCTGCAAGAACAGCAATGAGTTGAACGTCAAGTTTGTCTTGGCCCCGAACCAGCGCGACGACGGTAACAAGGACTGGCGGCAGGCATAAGGCGATCAATGTGGGAATCGCGGCGCCGATGCGTTCAATTCCAAAAAACCAGCACAAGACATAGCCGGCCATCGCCGTTCCGGCAACGATCACTGGTCTCAGCAGTGGTCGCAGTTGCGACCAAAGCATTCCCCGGCCGAAAACCGTGAGTAGCACTGCCGCTCCAATGGTGAATCGCCAGAACGAGATGTTCTCGGGCGCAAAACCATGCCGGACGATGAGCACATTCACGACCAGCGCACCGGTTCCCCAAAGAAAACCCGCGGAGCACGCTGCCGTGAGGGCCAAGGCCGGGTGTGAAGATGTGCCGTTTGACTTGTTCAATGAGTTCAGCACGACAACGCCATTTGTAGCTCCCTTAAACCCAATACCCGTGAATGAATATCATTTTTGCCCGTGGCCTCACCTTCCAGAAGGAAATCATATTCCGCAGTAAAGTGGGACCCCGTACACGCCATACATCATGCCATCGATTTTCATCAGGTCGGGCTCTTTATATTCGTAGGAACTGAAACTATTTTCACGGCAAAACCGGCACACCCCCCATATCCCCCGGCTGGACCGGCACCGCATCCCGGCCCTTGACCTTCAGACTGCTCATTTTGCCTTTTTTATATCGGGCTTCGCAGTCATCGGCCAGAAGACTGGACAGGTCCATGAAGGAAATGGTCAGCGGAGTCAAAAGACCGCTCAGGTTGGCCAGGGGAGCATTGATGTCCACCTGACCACTGAGACCAAGGGTCGAGGACGCGCTGACAACGCTGGTCCAGTCCGCCAGATAGGTGTCTGCTGTGATGCCGATGCTCCCGCCCTTGCCCTCATAGGCATTGGCAATGACCTGGCTGTCTTTCAAAATCACATAGGGGGAATTGATTTTGACATTGCCGCCGGTGGTTGCCACCCCGCCGCCGACCGTTGCGGTTACTGCACTGTCAATCAGCCAGGTCAGAAAACCGGTGTCGATGGTGATGTCTCCGCCATCGGCATTGAGCGATTCTGTGGTAATGGTGCTGTCCCGGCTTTCCAGTTGGCTGGCAACGGTGATGGTGATGTTGCCTGCATTGCCTGTCCCGGTGCTGGCAGAGGAAATGACCGAATTGGCTTTCAGAGTCAGGTTGTCCACATCGATGCCGATGCTCCCACCTTGCCCGGCTCCGGACGTGGATGTGCTGATTTCACCGGAGTCAGACAGGGTTAGCGAAGGAGTATTTACTTCTATGGAGCCGGCTGCTCCGGCTCCGGTTGATGTGCTGAACAGGCCACTGGATTCATCTGCTTTTCCCATAATCGTCACGCTGGTATCCGCCGCAACAGCGATGTTGCCACCTGAACCCGATCCGGCCGTATTGCTTTCTACCAGGCTGCCTCCAGAAAGCGTTAATTGATCCACTTCAAGACTGATACTCCCACCTTGACCCGATCCTCCAGAAACATTTGCGCTGATTCTGCCCTCGTTCAAAATTTTCAAATCCGGTGTTGCCACAATTATGCTGCCTGAATTTGTCTGCTCTGCCTCTACCGAAATTTCACCCCTGTCAATCGACAGAAATTGATTGGCTGTAATGAAAACATCGCCGCCGTCTCCTTGCCCATAGGTATTGGCAGATATTACCCCGCCATTGGTTACACTCAATCCGTCTGTCTCGATTTCGATATTTCCCGCTTTACCGGTTACATCACTACCTGACTGACAGGCGATGAAGCTCCTATAAACGCCATCACTTCCGTCAAACGCGCCGTCAACTGTCACATCCGTTGCACGGATCGTGATATCGCCACCGTCTCCTCCTCCAAAGGTACTGGCAGATATGGACCCACCATTGGTCACACGCAATCCGTCCGTCTCGATATCCACACTTCCCGCTCGCCCTGTTGCATCACTACCTGACTCACAGACAATAAAGCTCCGATAAACGACATCACTTCCACCAAACGCGCCGTCAACGCTCACATCCGTTGAATGGATTGTGATATCACCGCCGTCTCCTCTTCCATAGGTACTGGCAGATATCCTCCCGCCATTGGTCACTCTCAATCCGTCCGTCTCGATATTTATACTTCCCGCTTTCCCGGTTCCTGCAGCACTAGCTTGAAAACAGGCGATATAGCTCATATGAACACCATCACTGCCATCATATGCGCCATCAACGGTCACATCGGTTGCATGGATCGTTATATCTCCCCCGTCTCCTTCTCCACCTGTTGAAGCAGATATATCTCCCCCATTGCTCACCATCAGGGTGTCGGTTTCGACATTCACACTTCCTGCTTTTCCCGAGGCATCATAACCCGACTGACAGACAATGAAGCTTCGAGAAACGCCATCACTGCCATCATATGCACCATCAACGGTCACATCGTTTCCATGGATCGTTATATCTCCCCCGCTTCCTTCTCCAAATGTGCTGGCTGATATTTCTCCCCCATTGCTCACCATCAGGACGTCCATTTTAATCTCTACGTTTCCCGCTTTTCCGTTTCCATTACTCGACTGGCTGACGATCAGACTTGGATACACACCATCACTGCCATCATATGCGCCATCAACGGTCACATCGGTTGCATGGATCGTTATATCACCTCCCTCTCCTTCTCCAAATGTGCTGGCTGATATTCCCCCGCCACCGGTCACTTTCAAGCCATCCGTCTCAATATTTACGTTTCCCGCTTTTCCGTTTCCACTACTCGACGAGTTACTGGCAATAAAGCTTGCATGCACACCATCAGTGCCATCATATGCGCCATCAACAGTCACATCGTTTCCATGGATGTTAACTGACACGTTATAGCCGAATTGCGAACAGGAATTTTTGCACAATATTGTGACCGATGATATAAAGGAAGGCAGATTATCGAGGTAGGAAAATGATCTTGAAAAACTAACCACCCTCCTCAA